>SABL01000088.1 GCA_009928985.1 Clostridia bacterium | reverse complement strand
TTCATGCAGGGCATGGTCGATAAATTTAACAGCGAACAGGCCGAAATCCAGGTTGAAATGCTGAATGTCGAATGGGCTCAGTACTACACGAAGCTCAGAACTTCCCTGGTGTCTAAAACCGGTCCGGATGTCGCGATTGCCCATGCATCCAAGCTGGCTGAACTGGAACCGACGGGCATGCTGGCCGATGTCGATGTTCTCGGCAGCGAAGCTGGTGTCGACTGGGCTACCTATTCAGAGAATGTCCTGAAAAGCACGTACATGGATAATAAGCATATTGCCATCCCGATGGATACGCATGCTTTGATCATGTTCTACAACAAGGATTATTTTGAGAAGGCAGGGCTGCTTGATGCATCAGGCAAAGCCGTCTTTGAAGCTGGTCCGGATGGATTCGTCAACTCCCTCAAGAAGCTGAAAGAGACACTGCCCCAGGGTGTGTTCCCGTTTGTTGCCAGCACAGACAATGTCGTACCTTTCTGGATCTGGCTTGCAATGTACGATCAAATGGATGGCGGTGGCCAGTACATTGTTGACAATAAGGCAGCCTTCAACAATGACAAAGCCAAAGAAGCTGCACAGTTCCTGGTTGATTTGCAAGATCAGGGTCTGTGGCCGGAAAATATCAATGATGCGACGCAGTACGACCTGTTTAAAACCGGTAAAGCGGCCATTCATTTCGGCGGTGTCTGGTCTACAGGCAACTACGAACAAAACCAGGCTCTGAATTTTGGCGCAATGCCACTGCCCGCTATCTTTGACAAAGCTGCAACCTGGGGTGATTCGCATACCCTGGTGATTCCCGTCCAGGATGACAAGGCCAAGCAAGTCGCAGCTGTCAAATTCAGCAACTGGCTGGGTGACAATGGCATCATGTGGGCTACTGCCGGTCATATCCCGGCTAAAAAGACCGTTGTCGAATCCGAAGCTTACAAGAGTCTCAACTACCGGCCGGATTACGCCGGCGCAGTCCAGTCTGTTGTCTATTATCCGCAGTCGGACAAGCTCTGGCCAGCCAACGATATCATGACCCAGAACTTCTCCCTGCTGATGAATGGTTCCTTGAACGTGGCTGACGCTTTGAGTAAAGCTGAAAAAGAGGTTAATGACCTGCTGGCAGCAAAGTAATAAAAGCCTGACAGCTGACTGATCAAGAAACAGGTGTCGTTCGTTCGGGTGGAATGCAGGTTTTCCTGCCATTCCACCCGGACGACTCACTCCATGCAAATGGGGGGTCAAGCTATGAATAGCTCAAGCGAAAGTAAAAGAATGGATGCTACAAAATCGAGAAAATATTCCCATGACCAGATGCATAACCTGCGTGAAAACCTCTCTGCCTGGGTCTTCTTGTTGCCTTTCCTGCTGTTTTATGCCTTTTTTACGCTCTATCCGATCTTCAAGGGCTTGTTTTTGAGCTTTACTTCCGGCAGTTTTGGCATTGAAAGCAAGTTTGTCGGGGTGGCAAATTATATCCGGATGTTCCAGGATGCGAAATTCTGGGAAGCCTTGTGGAACACCCTCGGCTTTGTGATCGTTTCATCTCCTGTGATCGCTTTGTTTGGATTGTTGATGGCCCTGATCGTCAATGTCGGGCTCAAAGGTACAACGGTCTTGCGATCGATTTTCTTCATGCCTTATATGTTGGCCATATCAGTCATGGTGAGCATCTGGAAATTCATCCTGCAACCTTACACGGGTCTTCTGAATTCGGTGCTGCACCAGCTCGGAGTTGAACAAGAAATTTTCTGGCTGGCTGAGACCAACCTCGCCTGGACGTCGATTCTCCTGGCCACCCTGTGGTGGACGGTTGGATTCAATATGATCCTGATTCTGGCCGGTTTACAGGAAATCCCCGGAGAACTCTACGAAGCATCCAATATCGATGGCGCCAATGGTTGGCAAGCCTTTTGGTTTATCACCCTGCCCTCCCTGAGAAAAGTCCTGGTCCTGATCATGACGCTGCAATCCATTGCATCGTTCAAATTGTTCGGACAACCCTGGCTGCTGACGGGCGGCGGGCCGGGAACTTCCACTCGGCCACTGGTCCAATACATCTATGAGACTGGGTTCAAACAGTGGGACACGGGTTACAGCTCTTCGTTGTCGTATGTCTTGTTTGCTGTCATCATCATCTTTTCCGTTTTACAGAACAAGTTACTGAGTCCTCGTTCCAGGACAGCCAAGAAATGAGGGCATGATTATGAATCAGATAAAAAATTTCTCTCGCAGAAATTTGAATAAAGCAATCATCTATGGGGTGAGTTATCTGCTGGCACTCGTATGGCTCTTGCCGCTGCTGTGGATGATCATCACCGCATTAAAGCCAGAAGGATCTGTTGTAACCGTCTTGAGTGAACTTATCAAGCCGCCGTTTTCCCTGAGCAGTTTTATCAAAGTCAATCGCACCGCGATGATGGGACAGTGGACAATCAACAGCTTTCTGGTGGCCATCATCCAGACTTCAAGCACCATCATCTTCAGTTCGCTGGCCGCCTATGCGATTTCCCAGATCAAGTTCAAAGGCAAGACGATTGTCTTTGCTGTGATCATGGCTGGTTTGATGGTTCCGGTCGAATCAACAATCGTACCGCTGTTCCAGATGCTGGTTGATTTTGGCTGGATCAATACATACAAAGCTTTGATCTTCCCTGGAATCGCCATGCCGCTCGGTGTTTTTGTCTTGAAGCAGTTCTATGATGGGATTCCTAAGGAACTGGTTGAGGCAGGACGGATTGATGGCCTGAATGTCTTTGGCAGTTGGTGGCACATCTTCGTCCCCCTGTCCAGAAGCGCAACAGCATCTGTCGGCATTTTTATCTTCATCCAGTCTTGGAACAATTTCCTGTGGCCGTTGCTGGCTGCCAGTGAATCAAAAATGATGACACTGCCGGTGGCCATCCCCACGTTCCAAAGTAGCTTCACCACGGACTTCACGGTCCCGATGGCAGCCAATCTGCTGGCCAGTCTGCCCGCCCTTTTAGTGTTCATCCTCCTGCAGAAGAACATTGTCAAAGGCATTGCCATGACTGGAATCAAAGGCTAGACCAATACCATCATTCCTCTGGAGAAAAATTATGCGCAAACAATTCGATCTCACTGGATCGTGGCTTTTCCAAACAGACCCACTCAGCCAAGGCCTTCAGTTACTATGGCCGGTTAAAGGATTGCCGGATAGCCATCCGGTAGAAGTGCCCCATATCTGGCAGGCTGAACAGGAAGGCATGGTCCATTACTGCGGTGATGCCTGGTATGCCCGTGAAATCCAGGTGAGTGCTCCTGCTACTAACCAGAAAATTGTCCTGCATTTTGATGCTGTCGACTATCAGTGCCAAGTCTGGGTCAATGGGAGATCAGCGGGTCAGCATGAAGGTGGATTCAGCCCCTTTGAATTCGATATCACGGATTTGATCATTGCGCACAAGCCCAATCAAATCATCGTCAAAGTCCATGACCCGGAAGATAATACTGAGATCCCGATCGGTAAACAAGGGAGCTGGTATACCAGGATCAGCGGTATTTGGCAGAAAGTCTATCTGGAATACCGTGACAGTCTATTTGTTGAGTCTGTCCAGATCACACCAGATCTTGCCCAGTCCTCCATCCATGTGCTGTTTGAATTGAATGACGTTCCGACAGACCCTGCAAGCCTGTTGTGCAAAGTTTGTCCTCAAGATGAACCAGGCACAAGTGTCTTTCAAGGGACCTTCGAGCTGTCGAACAGGTCCATGGAAATCACCTTGCCCATTTCCGATATGATCCTCTGGGAACCAGAAAATCCATTTCTCTATCAGTTGGAGTTGACCGTTTCTGACCAGCAGCGCCAGGACCGTTTCCTTCAGACTTTTGGCATGCGGGAGATTTCGCATCAAAACGGTCAGCTGCTGCTGAATGGGAAACCCCTGTTCATCCGTGGCGCCTTGGAACAGGGATTTTATCCTGACACCATCTACACGTTGCCTACCGATGAAGCCATTGTCAAGGAGATCCAGCTAGCCAAGCAGATGGGCTTCAATTTGCTCAGGAAACACATCAAGGCAGAAATCCCCCGTTATCTGGAATGGGCTGACCGGCTGGGCATGCTGATCTGGGCTGAAGCGCCGAACTACATCAAATGGACCACCCAGAGCAAGAAGCGTTTTGAACGCGAGCTGTTTGATATGGTGAAAAGGGACTTCAACCACCCGTCGATCATCATCTGGTCCATCTACAATGAAGAATGGGGCCTGGAGTGGGATCTGGGCACCAACAAGGAGAAACAGGATTTCCTGGCCCAATTCTATGACCGGCTCAAAGCCTATGATCCGACCCGCCTGATTTGTGATAACTCCGGCTGGGCTCATGTCAAAACCGACATCAATGATTACCACCGCTATTTTACAGCTCCGGAACAAATCGCTGCCTGGGAGCAAGACCTGGACGATTACATCCTCCAGGCACCGGACAGGAATTTTGTCCCGGGTATCAAAGCGCAAAAACAACCCATTATCGTATCGGAATTCGGAGTCTGGGGTTTGCCAAGCGTTGAGAAAATCAAGCAGCATTACGGCAGCTACCCTTGGTGGTTCATCAACCAGGGGGATGACACCCACCGGGAATCGTTCAAGCAACCTGCCCTCGGCCTTGAGAAGTTTCAGCGGTATGGTCTGGCACGGATTTTTGGTGATTTTGAAAACCTGGCGACCCATTCCCAGGAAAGAATGTTCCGGGCCAATAAAGCGTTGATCGAAGAGATGCGCAAACGGCCTGAAATCAACGGCTATGTTGTCACGGAGCTGTCAGATATTGAGTGGGAGACCAACGGCTGGCTCGACTTTTTCCGCAATCCCAAGGCCGGATTTGAAAAGCTGAAAGATTTCAATGGCGCCCTGGTCATCCTGGCTGATCACGTCATGCACAATCTCTGGGCCGGTGAAACCCAGGCTTGGGATGTTGTGATTTCCAATCATGATGGCCTGTCCTGTCAGGGATCTGTACAGTGGCAGATTACGGGGACAGATATCTCCGGCAGTTTCCCAGTGGATATTCAGGGCGACTTGCATCTGCGTTTCGAAAATGCCATCTGTTTCACAGCTCCATCTGTACCGGCAGCCGGCTTTTTCGATTTGCAGCTGACCTTGATTGCCAATGGGCGGGTTCTGGCTGAGAATCACGAAGAACTGACTGTTTCACCGCAAAATCCTGTACCAGCCATCCCAGTTTCCGTGCAACACACCGATGAGACATTAGCGGTCAAACTAAAGCAAAATGGCCTGCAAATTGTAGCGTCCCTGGACCAGGCCCAGGTCTTGCTCACGGATCATCTGGATCAGAGCGCTCTGGAGTACGTCCAGAACGGCGGCAAACTCATCTTCCTGGCCGAGGCAGGTGACAGTCTGGCAGAAAAGGGCTTCTTCTCGTTCCGGCAATTGAAAGCAGGGGAGGACTGGGACCGGACATCCTCGTTCAATTATGTGGATGATCGCTGGTTTGGTGATTTGCCGCTGAAAAAGGAAATGGGCTGGGAAGTGGACGGAATTTTCCCTGACTACATCATCCCGTTTGACAGATACAGCAAACCGAGCAAAGCCGGGCGGCCGATCTTCTTCAATGCTGATTCAACGATCGACCAGCGCAGCGAAGTCTTGTCCGGCTATTTCCAGGGCTGGATCGGCATCAATGGCGGATCGATTTTGCGCCAGCAAATTGGCCAGGGCCAGCTTCTCGTCACAACCTGGCGACTTGCTTCAGCGTATGGCGTGCATCCAATCGGCACTCAGATACTCAACCGGATGATTGCAAAGATGAGTTCCATCTAAGCAGGAAGCATGATTTGCGTCAGACTCGTATATGACATCTATGGCAATGGGCCGGGGATACGATTTCGTATGCCCGGCCTCTCGCATATTAGGATGAAACTGGACGATTCCGATAATATTTTCGGTAAACCAGGGGGGTCACTCCTTCAGATTTCTTGAATTTCTTGATGAAATAGCCTTCGTCTGAAAATCCCAGGTTCTCACTGATTTGTGCAATGGACTGATCGGTGTTTTCGAGCAATTCTTTTGACCAGGTGATCTTCAAGGCGGAGACATAATTGGAGTAGCTTTGGCCTTGGACGCTGGCGAAAATCTTGCTGAAATAGCTGGGACTGAGCCGGCATATTTTTGATATATCCTTCAAAGAAGGCATGGTGGATTTGTTGCTATACAGGTATTCGATGGCTGGCTTGATCAGGGGATCAACGTGCTCAGCAATCTCTCCCTTGTCCGTGCTGATATAGGAACTGGAGATCAGACCTTCCATTTCTTTTTTGATCTGCTTGAAATGATCGAGCTTCAAGGACTCATAAGCACCAGAAGCGACCGGGAGTTGCTCAACGTTGGTTTGCTTGCTGAGCATGCTGACTAGAAAATCCTTGTCCAACGCTTCTTCAATGATGTAGCTGCAAATGTGATTCAAAGAATTGGCTATCAACTGTATTTCGGCGTAGGACATCTCTGGCAGTAAATGATAGTCGGCCGAAAATTGTTCGGGCAGAACCGTCTGCAGTGTGATTTGTTCAAGCTTCTGGCTGCTCGTGGCCGGCAATCTGACCTGTCCAGCCATAAATGCACCCACATAGTTCCCATAGACAGTAAACGGAATCGCGACATCAACGATGCCAAAGTGGCAGAGATAGATGAAGGGTTCGTTGGAGCGGACGGCTTCAAGACCGGCTCTGGAATCACATTTCTGGCAGAGTGTTCGCAGCTCTGGAACGCTTCGGACTTTCTGGCAGAATGTATTGCAGCAGCTGTGCGTCGTAATGGGCACCCCTTTGTAATCAACGGTGATGATTGCCAGTTTCGTTACTTTGGAAAGACTGTCTTGAATCGCTTGCCATTTGTCAAGGTTCAAGATTTTTTCGATGCTTAATACCTTCATTTATATATCCTTTAAATATCCTTGTGTCTTGATTGTTGCCGTATTCCAGAAATGAGTATTTGATAACATGTATTTACCATTTTTTTGATCTGGATATTATTTTACCATATTTTTTTACAGAATTGCGGTTGATTTGTCTAATGTAACAAAAAAAGAGTGAGATATACTGGATCCATCAAGTATTTTGACAGAGCAAAAGGTTCAAACGATCAAATTGGAGGTCACATTTAATATGAGAAAAGCATTTATTGCTCCCGCAAAGTATGTTCAAGGTGAAGATGAATTGCTGAATCTTGGCTATTTCGTCAAAACGTTTGGCAGTTCAGCCCTGCTGATTGCCCATCGCGATGATGTCGCGCGTGTCCAGGATAAACTGGATGCGACGTCCAAGAAATTCGGTGTCACCTTTGTTGCCTGTGATTTTGTCGGTGAATGCTCCCGCCAGGAAGTCGCACGCCTGAAGCAGTTGTCCCAGGAAAAGAAGTGTGACTGCACCATCGGTCTCGGCGGTGGCAAGGCGATCGATACTGCCAAGTGCGTTGCTGAGGGTGATGCCCTGATCATCTGCCCGACGATTGCAGCGACTGACGCGCCGACGAGCCACTCCGCAGTTCTCTACACACCGGAAGGTGCTTTTGATGATTATGCCTATTTCAAGCAAAACCCCAGTGTCGTCCTGGTTGACACATCGATCATTGCCAAGGCTCCGGTCCGCTTCCTGGTTTCCGGCATGGGCGATGCGCTTTCGACCTATTTTGAAGCCCGGGCCAACACCCAGTCCTATGCCAGTGTCAATGCAGGTTTGCCTTGTGGTGTCCGCGAAGGCTACACGGCACCAGCCGTAGGGACTCAGGCCGCCTTTGCCCTGGCTACGCTGTGCTACGAGACCCTGCTGGCAGATGGTCTGAAGGCAAAACTGACCGCCCAGGCCAAGGTCGTCAGCCCGGCGTTGGAGAATATCATCGAAACCAACATCCTGCTTTCCGGTCTTGGCTTTGAAAGCGGTGGCCTGGCTGCTTCCCATGCCATTCATGATGGCCTGACCATCCTGGAAGGGACGCACAAGTATTTCCATGGCGAGAAAGTGGCCTTTGGCACCTTGGCTCAGCTCTGCCTCGAGAATGCGCCAATGGAAGAAATCGAAGAAGTGATCGATTTCTGCCTGTCCGTGGGCCTGCCGGTCTGCCTCGAAGACATCGGTGTGACCGAACTGAGCGAGGAAGAACTGATGGCAGTAGCCCAGAAGGCTTCGATTCCCGAAGAATCTGTCCATTCGATGCCGTTCCCGGTGTCAGCAGAGCAGGTGGCCGCAGCGATCCTGGCTGCCGATGCGATCGGCAAGCAGTTCAAGGCCTCGCGCTAATCCTTTGAAAAGTCATTAACAAGTCAAGACTCGTCAGGAGGCATCCATGAAAAAAATCATCAACCAGCCAGAATCCGTAGTCCTGGACCTGCTCCAAGGAATGGCCTATGCGCATCCGGAACTGGCTCTGGACAGCAAATACAAGGTGGTCACCCGCCGGGACAAGAACTCTGGGAAAGTAAACCTGATCAGTGGCGGTGGCAGCGGCCATGAGCCAGCCCATGCCGGTTTTGTCGGTACAGGCATGCTCGATGCCGCCGTATGCGGCGATGTGTTTGCCTCACCCTCCCAGATCCAGGTCTACCAGGCAATCAAGTCCTGTGCCAGCAGCAAAGGAGTCCTGCTGATCATCAAGAATTACAGTGGCGACATGATGAATTTCAAGAACGCGGCCTATCTGGCTTCGGAAGACGGAATCGTGGTTGATTATGTCAAAGTGGATGACGACATTGCCGTCCAGGATAGCCTCTATACCGTTGGTCGTCGTGGTGTAGCCGGAACCGTCTTTGTCCACAAAATCGCTGGTGCAGCTGCAGAACAGGGCCAGGATCTGGCCGCAGTCAAGGCAGTGGCTGAGAAAGTGGTCCGCAATGTCCGCAGCCTGGGATTTGCCTTGACATCCTGCACCGTACCTGCCAAAGGTACACCGACCTTCACGCTGGGTGAAGACGAAATGGAATATGGTGTCGGTATCCATGGCGAACCTGGGATCCAGCGCGAAAAGACACTCTCAGCTGATGAGCTGGCCAAACGGATGACAGAAGCACT
>SABL01000087.1 GCA_009928985.1 Clostridia bacterium | reverse complement strand
GCGGTGCGGTTGCGATTGTCAGTGAGTGTGCGGACCATCACGGCAACACCACCGGGTCCATACCCTTCGTAGACAATTTCTTCAAAATTCTCACTGTCGTTGGCACCAGAGGCTTTCTTGATGCTGCGCTGGATGTTGTCATTGGGCATGTTGGCTGCTTTCGCCTTGGCGATGACATCCTTGAGCCGGCTGTTGCCCTCCGGGTCAGATCCACCATTTTTGACTGCGACCTGGATTTCACGGCCAAGCTTGGTGAAAATCGCACCACGCTGGGCATCAGCTTCGCCTTTTTTGCGTTTGATGTTGTTCCATTTGGAATGGCCGGACATGTGATTCTCCTCGTCTGGTATCGGTCTGCCAGCAGTCTATCTGCCAGCTCTCGTGTTTTTGCGCTCCTATTATACGAGCTTGGCTCAGGTCTTCGCAAGTCAGGGGGTCTGGTCGATGGGGATGTAGGCGCTTTCGAGGGATTCGATCAGGGCGCCAGCCGAGGTCAGGTCGTTGACCAGGCGGATGAGTTCGCTCATCCGGTCCGGTGGCGTGCCAACTGTCAATTCAGCATCAAGGCCGTAGCGGACAGGCTCCAACAAGTATCCTGCCTGCACCAGACGGTGACGGACCAAGTCCAGCTGACTGTACTCGATCGTCAGGAGGACACGGTCACACAGCTGGAGGGTGATGGGACCGGCGGCCTCCAGGGCCAGGGCAGCAGAGGTGCTGTACGCATGGACCAGGCCACCGCTGCCGAGAAGGGTTCCCCCGAAGTAACGGGTAACGACGATGCCAGCCTGTTCGATCCCCGGCTTCCTGAGGACATCGAGCACCGGCAGTCCAGCTGTGCCCTGGGGTTCACCGTCATCGGAATAGCGCTGGAGCTTCTGTTCACCACCCAGGATCCAGGCGTAAACATGATGCGTGGCATCCGGAAACTCGTCCCGGATGCCACGGATGAATAGCTGTGCTTGTGACTCACCTGCCAGGGGACGGCAATCGGCAATGAAGCGGGACTTGCGGTCGAAAAATTCGATCCGGGCGGCTTTCCGGACAGTCTGGTATTGATTGCGCAAAGCCAAAACGTCAGACGAGCTCCTTGTATTTCTGGAAAGACATCATCAGAAGGGATTTGTCCTGGCTGTAGGTGACCATGTCCATGGCCTCCTCGACCGTGAAAAAGCCTCCGGCACTGAAATCACTTGAAAAACTGGGAACGACCGACTCTTCTTCGCAGGTCATGATGTACCAGGTGATCTTGTTCGCGACAGGACGCTGGCGCGACAGGGAATAGAACTCATAGGCGGTTTTGCCTGCCGGGGCGATGATCTTGGCCCGGATGCCTGCCTCGATCAAAACGCGGCGGACAGCCAGTTCAGAGGGTTCGTCACCTTCCCGCTGAACCCCTTTGGGGAAGACCCATTCATGCTTGTCGTTTTTCAAGAGCAGGATTTTATCGTCGTGGAAAACGAGTCCACCAGAGCAATTGCGAACGAGCATGCGAGCACCCTCCCTTTAGGACATCTGGATTGCCGATTCAGGTCAAGATCACGTATGAAGAATGAACCATCCTTATTTTAACATGAAGTTAACCGGTTTGATATGAAAATGACCGGACTTAGATCCGTTCGATCACAGTCCTGCCACCCATCCAAGGTCTGAGAACCTCCGGAATGATGATGCTGCCATCGGCTTGCTGGTAATGCTCGACAATCGCCGGCATGATCCGCGAGGTTGCCAGACCGGAAGCATTCAGGGTGTGGACGAATTCAAGCTTGCCAGTCGACTTGCGCCGGAATTTCATATTGCCACGGCGAGCCTGGTAATCACCAGCATTGGAAGCTGAGCTGACTTCCTTGTAATCGTTCATGCTGGGGATCCAGACTTCGATGTCGTAGGTCTTGACCATCGAGGCGCTGCAGTCGCCGGCGGCGAGCTTGCTGACCCGGTGATGCAGCCCGAGGCCGCGGACCAGTGCGGCGGCCTTGTCGACGAGCTCTTCCAGGGCATCATCTGACTGCTCCGGCAGAGCGTACTGGAACATCTCGATCTTGTTGAACTGGTGGCCGCGAATCATGCCGCGTTCCTCAGCCCGATAGCTGCCGGCTTCCTTGCGATAGCAGGGGGTGTAGGCAAAATATTTGAACGGCAGGGAGTCTTCGTCCAGGATCTCGTCACGATGCAAATTGACCAGGGCGGTTTCGGCCGTGGGGAGGATAAAATGGGTGAAACCTTCGCCTTCGTCTTTGCGCAGCTGGAAGACATCGTCCTTGAACTTGGGGAACTGGCCGGCCGTATAACCGCACTGGTAGGTCAGAATGTGCGGTGGCAACATCATCTCATAGCCATCCTTGAGATGCTCGGCCATGAAATAATTGAGCAAAGCCCACTCCAGCAGGGCGCCATCCTTGCGATAGACCCAGAAGCCGCTGCCACCGAGCTTGGCTCCGCGGGCATAGTCGATCATTCCGAGACCTTCAACAAGGTCCACGTGGTGCTTAGGCGCAAAGTCGAACTGGGGTACTTCACCAAAAACAGTCACCACGGCGTTGTTTTCCTTGCCTCCGGCAACGACATCGTCGGCTGGCAAGTTGGGCAAGGCTTCGAGGAAAGTCTGCTGCTCGTTTTCGATCGCGGACAATTCCGCGTCCTGGGTGCTGATTTGCTCGGAGATCTGTTTCATCCGGTCGAAAATCGGCTGGACATCCTTGCCTTCTTTTTTGAGCTTGGGAATCTCAGCCGAGGTCTTGTTTTTCTCTGCTTTCAGGGATTCGGTGGCAAAGATCAGCTGGCGGCGTTTTTCATCGCGGGCCAGGAAGTCAGAAAAATCGACTGCGTAGCCTTTGCGGGCCAGTTTCTCGGCAACGAGCGCGGGATTCTCGCGGATGAGGTTGATATCGAGCATGGTTTCCTCCAATAAGTCAGCTGTTTCACTAGTTTAGTCGATTCGAAGCCTCGCATCAAGGATTGAGGTCTTGCAAGTCCTCAGGCACAAAGCGGCCATCCTGGCGGAAAAGGACATCGTCGAGCCAGATCTCTCCGCCGCCATGTTCCGGGCGCTGGATCAGGATCAGGTCCCAATGGATGGCAGAACGGTTGCCGTTGTCGGACTTGGCATAGGCATTGCCTGGTGTGAAATGGATCGAGCCGGCGATTTTTTCATCAAACAAGGTGCTGCCGACTGGCTCTTGAACCATGGGGTTGACGCCAAATGAGAATTCTCCGACGTAGCGGGAACCTTCGTCTGTATCAAAAATTTTGCCCAGTGTTTCGGTGTCGCCATCACAACTGGCTTCGATGATGCGCCCATTCGCGAAAGTCAGCTGGATGTTGTTGAAGGTTTTGCCCCAGTACTGGGCAGGCACATTGTAGGTGATCGTGCCATTGACCGAGTCACGGACCGGCGCGGTGTAGACCTCGCCATCCGGGACATTGCGGCGGCCATAGCAGCAGACAGCTGGCAAGCCTTGGATCGAAAAGGACAAGTCGGTGCCAGGACCTTTGATCCGGACTCGACTGGCCTTCTCCATCCGGGCCGCGAGAATTTTTTCAAAATGGAACAGGCGTTCGTAGTCGACCAGACTGACATTGAGGACAAAATCGAAATAGTCCTCAATGGACATGCCAGCTTTCTGGGCCTGGGCGGGCGTTGGCCAATAGAAAAGGACCCATTGGCGATCGTTGATGATGGTGCGGGAGACGCTTTCACCCGCTTTGCTGACCATCTGCTGGCGGAGCGGATCGACACCGCTGAGCTCACGATCGTTGACGGAGCCTCGAATGGTCAGGACAGCCTTGAGATCGGCCACCCGGATGGCATTCCAGGCGGTGCGCTTCTCCAGGAACTCGGCCGTAGCCGGGAAATCAGGGTCCAGCAATTCGTACTCAAGCCGGGCAATTTCATCATCGGTCCAGAAAATGACAGGGTACAGGCGCTGGCGGCGAGCCTCACGAAAAAGGGCTTTGACCAGTGGCTGTGACTCAGGGATGGCATTGATCTGGAAAACATCACCGGGATTGAGGCGCAGGGAATGGGTCAGGAGCATCTGGGCCAGGCGGTCGAGGCGGGGATCGTGCATGGTGTTTCCTTTCAATGTTTGCGCGAGGCCATCATCCAGTCGCCGGCAGTGGCAAAGCCCAGGCGGCAGTAAATGCGGCCGGCGTCCGGATTGTCATAGAACAGAGCCAGGCTTTGGAATCGCTGGCCAATGACCTTGCTCAGGATGGTCGAAACCAGTCGGCTGGCGAGGCCGCGGCCGCGATGCTGCACGGCTGTGCAAACCCCCACAATCATGGCAGACGTGCTGTTTTCCGCTGTCGTGCCTGCGGATGCGACAATCTGGCCGTGCTCGCGCTGGATAGTGTAGTGACAACAGCCGCTGGCCATTGCAGTCGTCAGTTCCCGGATCCGTTCCTGGCGATCTGTGCTGTGGGAAAACTCGGCAATGCCGGCAAAAAGTTCGGCAAGAGCCGGGATGTCCGCAAGCGTTGCTTCCTCCGGTTCTGGATAGGACGCCAGATGTGCTGCCATGGACGGTGTGGGCTCAAATGGTTTGAAATTCGCCGGTTCGATGGCCAGGAGGTGCATCGGCTGGAAATCAAATTCCAGGCGATGCGGTCGGAGCTGTTCGAGCACATCCGTCCGGCCGGAAATGAACTGAATTGAGGGATGGTCGCTTGCCGACCGGAGGGGATCCAACTTGAACGTGTCCGCCGGACAGGCCAGGATGAGATTCTGGTGATATCGGATGACCAAGCTGTCCAGGATCTTTTCCGGGCCAGGCTGGTACAAGGCCAGGGCTTCGAAAAAATCAGAGTCGAGCGGAAAGTTCTCCAAGTCCCCGATTGCAAACAGATTCTCGACCGGTTTTCGTTTGAGCGTTTCCAGGATCGCGGGTTTCTCCTCCGGCAAGATCCGGTGGTGACGATTGACTCTGAGCCAGTTGGCCGTTTCATCGACTGCATCGCGGACTTTGAACAGGCGGCAATCGGCCAGGCCGATCTTGCCCTTGCTGACGCGTCCTGAATCATCAAGCAAACGGCCGGGATGGATGAATTCATCACTGTCGAGGGCCAAGTCTTGGTATTCACGCCAAACCCTTTGTCCGTGCTCAAAAATTGCTGAACCTTGGCGAACCGAAATCCGGCTGCGGGAGCGGTATTCAGCCAGGTGCATCACCGTGCAATTGTCGTAGTCAACACCGAGCAGGAGGACGTGGGCGTCCAGATCATAGAGCTTTGCGGTCGGCGACTGCTCGCCCAGCCCTGCTTCGAGAGGCTGAGTGGCCACAAGACCAGCTGCTTCAGGGCCTCGGGCAATGAAAGAGTCGAGCGGGTGATTGCTTCTCAAGACACCCGGGTAATGCCAGAAACAGTCGGCAATCGCACCCATGCGCCTCAGGGGGGTGGTCTGGGGATCGAAGGCCGGCGTGAGGTCACGGATCAGTGGCCACCAGCTCGGTGGTACCGGCGGGGCAACCCAGTGGGAAGGCTCGCTGTTATCGCCGCTCTGTGCTGGCATGACGAGGGTGCCTGTCGGTCCGAGGACAAACAGAAGCGCATCAACGACAGTCCGGGCTCCACCGATGATCCAGCCGATTTTTTTCATCGAACTGTGAACGATCAGGGTCTGGCC
Source organism: Clostridia bacterium (assembly GCA_009928985.1). Classification (GTDB taxonomy): domain Bacteria; phylum Bacillota; class Clostridia; order Saccharofermentanales; family UBA5734; genus UBA5734. Next base: position 3,458 of record SABL01000087.1, on the reverse strand, counting down.
AGGCCTGACACCGAGAGACTGCAATGATTCGATCATCTGGGCTGGCGTCACCAGGGTGGTTTCAAGGATGGGCTCTGTCATGCTGTCTGTTCTCCTGTTATCCGCCAGGCCGCGAAGGTCAGATCTCGACCAGAATCGCTGTCACACCGTCCAGGGCATTGAGCTCATTGCGGAAGGCATTGAGGTCATCTGCGCCACGGACGAGCTGGAGGATGATCAGACCGTCGGTGGCACAGACGTCACCGGCCTCGTGCAGGCCCAGGCGGGTCTTGATGCTGCAGCCGTACTGTGAGAAAACCTTCTGCAGCTTGTCGGCGCTGTGCAAGCGCTGGTTAACGCGAATGATCAGGATCGTATGTTCAGTCATGGGGGCCTCCTTTAATGCATGCGGCGCAGGGCTTCGATATCCTTGATCGTGAATGAGGAGCGATAGAAATCGATCACGCCTTCGTCACGAATCCGGCCGAGTTCACGGGACATGGAGGGACGGGAAACGTTAAGGTAATCAGCGAGCTGCTCACGGTTCATCGGGATCATAAAGGTCCGGTTGCCGGTCATCTGGTGTTGTTCGTAGAGGAAAGCAGCCAGTTTCTCGCGCATGCTCTTGACCTTGAGGTAGGAGATCCTGTTGTTCATGATCAGAGCTTTGCGGGAGACAATCCGCAGCATGTTTTCAATCAGGAGCTGGTGGGCGTTGCAGATCTTGCAACAGGGCTTGGTGAATTTGACGATGGGCAGGAAAAGGACCTGGCAGCGGCTGTTGGCGACGACCATATTGGGCCAGGTGCCGATCTTGGCAAAAGCAGCCACTTCACCAAACAGTTCCGTCGGGCCGAAGGTGCCCATGATCAGGCGATTGCCGGAATAATCTTCTTTCTGGACGATGATTTCACCCTCCAGCACAACACCGAAAGTATCCTGGAGGTCACCGATCCGGATAATGATGTCATCCTTGGCGTACGTTTTGATGGCTGGTTGGAAACAAGGCATCATGTCGAGAATGTCCGACGCCTGGAGCCCTTCGAAAATCCCGCAGCGGGTCAATATGGGCAACCATTTCTCGATCATGTTCCACCTTCTTCTTTGTTGCTATGGCTACAGCGTATCTGTGTTCATTATAGTACACTGACGCCAGAAAACAAGTTGAAACCCTCACAAGACCGGCGGCTCCAACCAGGCCGGTGACTCGAAAGGATCTGCTCATGAAACGTAACATCATTGTTGTCGATGAGGAAAAATGCAACGGCTGCGGCAATTGCATCATCGGCTGCCACGAAGGTGCCCTGGCCCTGATCAATGGCAAAGCCCGCCTGATCAAGGACTCCTACTGCGATGGCCTCGGTGCCTGCCTGCCGACCTGCCCGACCGGCGCGATTACGATCGAGGAACGCGAAGCGGACGAATTCACAGCTCCCGCCCCGGGTTCCCCGGCCGATCTCGAGATGCAAGCCGAAGCCGCCACAAAAACCGCTGCTGCAGCCAAGCCCGTCTTCCGCGGCTGTCCTGGAAATGCCCAGCGCACCTTTGACCGTGATGAAGCCCCTGTTGTCCCGGTCCCTATGGCCTCCAAGGCTCCGGCCGACCCCTATGCAGCTCAATCTGAGCTGAAGCAGTGGCCGGTCCAGATCAAGCTTCTGCCTGTCAATGCCCCTTTCTACCAGGGAGCCAGGCTCCTGATCGCTGCTGATTGTGCCGCATACTCCCGGGCCAATTTCCACGAAGAATTCATCAAAGGCAAAGTCACTGTCATAGGCTGCCCCAAGCTCGACTCGGTGGACTACAGCGAAAAGCTGACTGAAATCCTGCGCCAGAACGATATTCGCAGCGTCACCATCGTCCGCATGGAAGTTCCGTGCTGCGGCGGTCTCGACTTCGCCGCCAAGAAAGCCCTGCAACAGAGCGGCAAGATGATCCCCTGGCAGGTCGTGACCATCTCCACGGATGGCAAAATCCTCGAAGACTGATTCCATAGAACCATCCACATCGCAACTGTGCGGACCTTTCTTCTGATGAGCCAGACCCGCACCCGTGCATAGAAGTAACCCAAAGGCTCCATGCCTATGAAAAATTGGAGGATTTCCCAAATGTCCAACATGTTCTGTTTCCAGTGCGAACAAACCGTCGGCGGCAAAGGCTGCACCGTTGCCGGTGCCTGTGGCAAAAGCGCCGACACATCCAACCTGCAAGACGACCTGACCCTTGCATTGATCAATTTCGCCCTCGCAGGTCAGGGTCAGGAAATCACCGCTGCAGATGCTCAGCTGATGATGGAAGGCCTGTTCACCACCATTACCAATGTCAGCTTCGATGACGTCTCGCTGGGTAAGCTTGTGGCCAAGGTTGAAGCCGCTGCTGCTGCCAAGCGGGCCGCAAACAAAGTGGTCGCGCCCAGCGTCATCTCCCAGGGCGACCAGCTCTTTGCCGGCGACCCGGACGTCGTCTCCCTGCGCTCCCTGCTGCTCCTCGGACTGCGCGGTATGGCTGCCTATGCCTACCACGCCCTGATGCTCGACAAGATGGACACCGAAGTCAACCAGGCCATGTTTGATGGCATGGTCGCGGTCGGCACCGATCACAGCGTTGAAGAATGGCTCAACCTGCTGATGAAATTCGGCAAAGACAACTACCGCTGCATGGAAGTCCTTGATGATGCCAACACCAGTGCCTATGGCAATCCGGTCCCGACCGAAGTCACCATGACCATCGAAAAAGGCCCCTTCATTGTCGTCTCTGGCCATGACCTCCATGACCTCAAGCTCTTGCTTGAGCAGACCGAAGGCAAGGGTGTCAACATCTACACCCACGGCGAAATGCTGCCGGCCCATGCGTATCCGGAGCTCAAAAAGTACAGCCAGCTCAAGGGCAACTTCGGCACCGCCTGGCAGAACCAGCAGAAGGAATTCAAGAATGTCCCGGCTGCCTTCCTCTTTACCACCAACTGCCTGATGCCCCCGAAGGAAGACTACGCCGATCGCGTGTTCACCACCGCTGTCGTCGAATACCCCGGCCTGGTCCACATTCCGGACGGTGAAAAGGGTCACAAGGACTTCTCGCAAGTCATTGAAAAAGCCATCACCCTCGGCGGTTTCTCCGAGCCTGTCACCATGACCGGCATCAACGGCGGTTCCAAGCTGCTGACCGGCTTTGGCCACGCGACCGTCCTCGGTGCTGCCACCCAAGTCATTGACGCTGTCAACAGCGGCGCCCTCAAACACATCTTCCTTGTTGGTGGCTGCGACGGAGCCAAGCCAGGCCGCAACTACTACACCGATTTCGTCAAGGCCACCCCGTCCGACTCCATCGTCCTGACCCTGGCCTGTGGCAAATTCCGCTTCAACGACATGGACATCGGCCACATTGGACCGTTCCCGCGCATCATGGACATGGGCCAGTGCAATGACTCCTACTCTGCGATCCGCGTCGCTGTCGCCTTGGCTGAGGCCTTCAACTGTGGCGTC
>SABL01000287.1 GCA_009928985.1 Clostridia bacterium | reverse complement strand
TCCATTTCTCAATCAAGCGAAGCATGATGCGCATCGCAAAACTGCCTGACTGATCCGACTCTTTTCAGCCCCTCATGTATCAGCAAACAAAAATTTTCGTTTGAGGGATGTGCTTAATTCATGAAAACCAGGGACATCGCGTAATAAGGAACCGGTCAAAATCGACCAGGTCATCTCTGTGGCGCTGCCCCAAAATTTGACCGCTTCATTCAAGGCCAATTTTGCCTGGAGCTGCCAAGCTTCACTGGCGCCGGTGTTGATGCGTGGATCTTCAACCGGAACAACCCGAACGGTCACCCCGGACCCGAACAGGAAACATTGCAGCAGAAAAGACGAACGCGGCATATGCCAGGCGGAAGTGACCAAGAGGAGTAAGCGGGCGCCATGCTGCCGGACCATCGCCCTGGTGTTGAAGACATCCTCAAAGGTGGAGCGACTTTTAGGCGAGGCCACCAATGCAACCCCGGCAGGGTTGCCAAATCGAGCCGCTTGTGCTTCAAGGTCTTTCTGCCCCAAACCACTGATAGCCAGTTTGGATGCAGCCCAAGCCTGGGCCAGTTGGAACCCGGCTGCAATCCGCTGGGGCGTTCCAGGGAAAACCATAATGAGGTCGGCCTTCGCCCCAACTGGTGAAGCTTCAGGAGCAAGAAGCGCTATTCCCAGCGGCAGCCCTAAACCTATCCCCGCAAGGATGAAGCAGGCTAGTATCATTTTTCTCTTGAACACAGCAAGCCCTTTCTCACCTTTATCCTGCCATAACAAACAGTTGCGTGCGATGAGCAAAGCAGGCAGAAAAGGGGTCAGACCCCTTTGACATTTCTCTCTATGCGTCAAATCCTTAACGTCCGTCCCACAGTGCCCATGCGCTGAAAATGATTACAAAGAAATCAATTGCTGAAGAAATTGTTCTGCCAACACCGAGTTCTTTTCGGGCGCCCACGGCGCCAATTCCTTTGGTTGATTAGGGTCAAACGGCCCGGCCTTGACTTCCAGCAGTAGGCAGCCCGGCACCAGCGCAATCACGGTGTGCCACGTGTTTGCAGGTACTTCAGCACCGACAGCGATGTCAGTGCCGTATTTTTCTGAACCAATGCGCAACACTCCCTTCACCGCACCGCTGTCATCAAATGTGACCAAGTCCATCAAGCCACGTACCGCTATCAACAATTCATCCCGCGGATCTGCCGCATGCCTGTGCGGATGGATGTAACTTGCAGGTTCAATGGCATTAAACAAACGCTGGCAGGGTTCATTATAATCTTGGTGAATGTTGCGGTGTTGTCGCAAACGGGGGTTGGACTGTGCCTGCAGTGACAGGTCATTCAAATATTCTGCTGTGAATCGTTTCATCGTTGCTCCTTCAATGTCTCAGGCAGATAAGGCCGCCACGATCTGCCGAAGGGTCAGAAAGGGGTCTGACCCCTTTTGACCCCTTAGGTGTGTCAACAAAGTTTAAACATTACCCTGAATCAGTGAAGCCTTGGCTCAGACTGGTGTGACCCGGTCTGGCGCCGGCAAATTTCGGGGTCTTCAGGTCCCCGCATCCTGTTTCAGTCGCACGCTACGGTGACATTGGCGTCTTGCTCCTTGAAATATCAGTAAAATTCTGGCCAGCGGACGCACTTTTCCTGTTGCTGGCCAGTTTTGAGCCGGTGGCTGGGCTCAGCCAGCCGGTACAAGTTGCTCGTATACCCCCTGAAAGGCGGCAAACACCGGACAGTGGCG
>SABL01000286.1 GCA_009928985.1 Clostridia bacterium | reverse complement strand
ACCCAATATGTTTTCTCTCAAAGGCCGCGTAGCGGTTGTGACAGGCGCCTCATCGGGCCTGGGTCTGCAAATGGCGCAGGGTTTTGCTGAACAAGATGTCGATCTGGTCATCATGGCCAGGCGGATGGACAAGCTGAAGGCGATCGCTGCAGAATTCGAGGCCAAGGGCACGCGCTGCCTGCCGATCCAGTGTGATGTAACCAGTACTGAAGAAATCAACCGGGCTGCCGCCCAGGTCATCGCCGAATATGGCCAGGTTGGGAATACCGCCATGGACACAGTCGCTTACCATGCGTCCAAGGGCGGTGTCATCAATTTCACCCGTGCCGTGGCAGCTGAACTGGCCCAGTACAACATCACCTGCAACACGATCAGCCCTGGGTATTTCGAAACAGAACTGACGGCTGACACTTTGAAGACCGATTCATTCACAAACTTCATGAAAACGACCGTTCCACTCGGCCGCTATGGCTATGCCGGCGAACTGAATCCAGTTGCCGTGATGCTCGCCAGCGACGAAGCCCGCTACATCACCGGCCAAAACATCAAGGTGGATGGTGGCTATACCTCCGTCTGAGTGACAGGGTCCAAAAATCCACCCAATAATTTGTCTAACGCATCTCATGCAAAAGCTCTAGCCCAAACGCTGGAGCTTTATTTTAGTTTTTAACGGTCCTTATCAAAACAGGTACTAGAATAACAGCAACGGTTCGCGGCGCAAATCGGCCAAGAGGGCGTGCAGCAGGGCAAGAGGCAGGTAGAGCAGGATTGCTGCCGTGATGGACAGTTCATAGGCCAGTCCGGTCTTGGCGACTGGCTTGCCCTGGAAACGTCGTGCGAGCGCACTGATGGCGATCCCATGGATGTTGGCAACCGTCATGATCCGCGCAGCTGCCAAGATCCCCCTGGCGCTAGCTTCGCCATACTGGTCGATCAGCCGCTGCCAGGATTCGGCTGAGGGTTTGCCGCGTTGATCGGCATAATGCTGAGCAAAAAACACGGCAACGGCATCCGACTCAGGAAGGTCGCTGGTATCACCGGCCAGAATGTTGCGGATCTCTTCTGAACTCATCCCTTGCTCGAGGGCCATCTGGGTATGGGCGTAGGAGCAAACTTCGCAGCCATTGACCTCGGTGACTGCGAGCATGATCCGTTCGATCTGATGGGCGCTGAGAAGTTTATGGCGGCGAGCAGCGACCAGATGCTTGAGGCTGCGGATCGCCCAGACGGTGGCCTGGTAAAACTCGCGATGGGTATAGATTTTTTTGTAGAATTCCTGTGCCATGATGACTCCTGTTACTATTCTGGTTTGTAGCGGTATCCGGCGCCACGCACGGTCTGGATCAGATCGGGATCCTGCCAGGACTTAAACAGCAGTTAAACCGGGCCCCTTTCCCAGCCAATCGAGCACGTTTTGCACCTTGATGCCCTCATAATCGCCCACGGTGTAGCGATCCAGGGTCAGGACGATTTTTTCATAATTGTCCCGGATGCTGCGCAAAGGCCTCATCTCGCGTTCGAAGGTTTCCTGGGCGGACAGATCAGCGGTGACTTGGAAATAGGTCAGGATGCCTTGTTTCTGGGCGACAAAATCGACTTCTGTTGCCCCGACTTTGCCGATATTCACCCGGTATCCGCGGCGCAACAGTTCGAAATAGACAATGTTCTCGAGCGAAAATCCCAGGTCGTACTGATGTCTTGGCAAAATATGGTTGCGCAGGCCCAGGT
>SABL01000285.1 GCA_009928985.1 Clostridia bacterium | reverse complement strand
CGTGCTCGACCCATCGGTTCGCACCATTGCCATGAGTGCCGCGAAGAACGAAGCGACCGGCGATATTTATCTGGTGGTCGCGTTTTAGAAATTGAATCGACAAATCTTACTGTGAAACGGCGTTGGACAACCAGCGCTGTTTCTTTTTCGGAGGATACACATGAAGAGAATTTCATCAGGTCTGCTGAAAGCAGGCTTGCTGCTGGCGATTATAATCTCGCTATTTGTCAGTCTGTCAGCAAGTGTCTTTGCAGCTACCGGAACCGTACGAACGGTAACTGGCAAACCCAAGCGGTTTGCCTATACCGGTTCAACGACCCAAGTCTATACCGGCGGTTCGTATTTTCGCGACGCCGGGACCTACAGCAATTCGATGCTCCGAGCGGATGGCGTCCCCAATCCCAGCGGCACGATCGGTGCCAATATTCACTATGTCGACCGCAACAACAGCGGCGGGCTCGACCTAAGTACCGACTCGATCGTCTACTGCCTGCAATACCGCAAAGCTTCGCCCAATGGCACGACTTTCAGTACAGACACTTACAATGCAGCCAGCTATTCGAGCCAGGTCACGAAGGATTCTACCACCAACAACGGCTTGATCCGAATCCTGCAAAATGGCTATCCAGTTAAAACCGCCTCGGAAATGGGGCTTTCCGATAACGATGCGGCGTACTATGCGACGGCTAGTGCGATCCGGTTCTGGCTGGCCAAACGCGAGCGCGACCTCAACTTCTATCCCTGGCATTACAATTTCCTCGATCTCAGTCGCAAGGTTGGTACGATCGCACCGGTCGCCGGACAGGAAGCTGTCTGGAATAAGGCGGTCCAATTATATAACAATGCGGTCAGCAACACAGGTAGCCGATCGAGCACGATCTCGGTCTCAGCAACTGGATCCGACACCTACCGCTACGACTATTTCATCTACAAATATAAAGTCAGTCTGAGCAACATGACCGGCGGCTATAAGGTCACATCGACTTCCCTGCCCTCGGGGTCACAGATTACAGGTTATACCGGAAAAAGCGGCGACGTACTCAGTGTCAAAATTCCCTTCACGGCGGCCAATGCCGGCAAAGCGTTTTCACTGGTAGTCACCGGTTATGATAGTGCCCAGGCAGGTTCCCTGGAAAAATATCTGCCGACATCAGGATCCTATCAGGGTATAGCTGGATTCAACCTTAAAATCGTCAGCACCACCAAGGCTGCCACGATCTCTGGCACCACCCGATTGGTACCTGACCTGATTGTCGAAAGCATGACGACGGACAAATCGACCTATGACAGCGGCGACACCGGCACACTCAGCATGACCGTTCTCAATCAGGGCAATGGCTCGACCGGTTTAAATTCATCGCTCTACCTCAGTACGTTTGGCAAAACCTTCACGGTCGGTAACCTCACTGCAGGAGGACGAGCAACCTTCTCGACGTCATTTTCCATTCCAGGTCCCTACACATCCAATGTCAATTACTCACTCAATGCCACAGCCGATAACAGCAACGCTGTCGTTGAATCCAATGAAAGCAACAACACCCGATCGCTCAGCATCACCATCCGCGGCAAGGCTGATTTGACCATTACCAGCATGACAACCGACAAGTCAGTTTATCAGCCAGGCGAACCGATCGTCGTGCAGGCTACAATCCGCAACAACTCCTCAATCGCTGCATCTGCGTTCAACATTCGTTTCCGTTCGGCAGCGTTGGGGGATATTGAGTGGCTCAGAG
>SABL01000284.1 GCA_009928985.1 Clostridia bacterium | reverse complement strand
CGTAAATGGAACTTACACGGTCGAGACATCCGGAACCTATGTCTGGAAGGTGCTGTCGACAGCAGGCAATTTCTCCGAGCCCGTCACGCAGACGGTCCTGATCGACAAGAATCAGCCCAGTCTGTCAGTCGCTTACCAGAAAACAGACGGACAGGCCGCAACGGGCACCTTGGTTTCCGAACGCCTCTGGTTCGGGCATGATTTGCAGCTGGCGGTCAGTGCCGCTGCGCTGGGCACCAGCCCGATTGATACAGTGACCTACAAGATCGGAGACGGCCTGACCGCAGGCAGCATGGGCACACTGTCCGTCACAGGCGGAATCATCAACCTGCCATCGACCATCCATGAAACCGTTACGATCACGGCCACAACACAAGCCGGACGCCAGACCACCTTCACCACGCCGGTCCTTGGCGTGGATCAAGTCGCGCCTGAATTTAGCGTGCAGCAAACCCCAGTGGGCTGGACCAATGGTCAAGTTACCCTGACAATCAACGCAAATGACGCTGGCAGTGGGTTGAATGATACTGGAGCATACCAATTCGGCGCATCGGACTGGACGTCCTTGATCAGCCAGTCCTACGAAGCGAACGGCCAATACACCATCGTGGTGCGCGATGCGGTTGGCAACACGAGTCAGCAGACAATCACCATCAGCACGATCGACACCACCGCTCCGACTGTCAGTGTCTACACCGGCTCCTATCAGGCGGGGACTTGGAGTGGCCAGGCGGTCATTTTGACAGCCTCAGCAACAGATAACGTCGCCGGTTCGGGCATCCCGGATACCCTGGCGTACAGTTTTGACAATGGCCAGAACTGGCAGGATAGCCCGGAAAAGACCTTTGCAACCGAGATGAATGAAACTGTATCGGTCAAGGTTCGGGATCGTGCTGGCAACATCAGCCTGGCGGCTGAAGTATCGGTCAAGATTGACTTGACTGGCCCCGCGATCGCAGCCGTTTCGATTGACCCAGCAAGCTGGACCAAAGACTCGGCGCAGGTAAGCATCACCGCGGCAGATACGACCGGCACACCTCTTCAGTACAGTTTCGACAACGGCCAGACCTGGCAGGTTCAGAACACCCGGACCTATTCAGCCGACACAGGTGCGAACGGCCTCGCTGTCCGTGTCCAGGCAAAGGATACGGCAGGCAATATCACGACCGCAGCTTCGAGCCAGGAAGTCCTGATCAAGATCGACCAGACCGCACCCCAGATTACGGCGATCAACTACCAGCTGGTCAACGACGGCGTGGTATCCGGTATCCTGGCAGCTTTGACCAACGGGCTGTTCTTCAAACAGAAGATCCAGGTCACCATCACCAGCGCCGATGATCATCCAGGCACCCTGGCGTGGAGCATCAGCGGGGATCCTCTCAGTGACAGCGTGACCAGTGGCAGCACGACCCAGAACTCGATCAGCTTTGACTTGAGTCCGCAGTTCCAGGGTACAGTCACCGCGACTGCCACGGACCTGGCTGGTAACCAGACAACTGCCAGCCGGTCCAATGTCACCCTTGACGCCGTGGCTCCTGCCAGACCTGCGATCTGGATCAACGGCCAGGCGACTCTTTTGAATGCGAACGGTCAGGTCACACCCAATCCTGCCTGGACGTATCTCGACGTGGACGTGTCCGCGAATGGCGGCTCCGCCTTGTCCGGGATCGCCTACTACCAAGCCCGATACGAAAAAGATACTGTGGAACAAAATGGCTGGACCAACTATGATC
>SABL01000086.1 GCA_009928985.1 Clostridia bacterium | reverse complement strand
GGGCAAAGAAGAGATTGCCGATGCCAGGCGTCAGCTGGCCCGCCTGAAAGTGCCTGATTACACCATCCAGGACCGCTACAAGGACCCGGGCTTTTTCCAATTCATCGAGAACTCGGAAAGCATGGACTTCCTGTCCTACATTTTTCCGGTGTTCTTTTTCCTGATTGCCCTGCTCGTCTCCCTGACAACCATGACCCGCATGGTCGATGAGCAGCGCCTGCAGATCGGAACGCTCAAGGCTTTGAGTTATTCCAACTGGGATATCGTCAGCAAATATCTTTTGTATGGCAGCCTGCCCAGTCTGCTTGGCAGTCTCCTCGGCATGGTGGCCGGGCACAAGATCCTGATGCCGACGGTCTTCATGGCTTATTCGTCTAATTTCATTTTCACCGAGGAAATCCCGGATCTGCCCGTGATCTACAGCATCCTGGCCGTTCTGATCAGCCTGGTCTGCACGGGTCTGGTCGCCGTGATGACGACGTACTCGTCTCTCAGGGAAAATGTCGCCTCCCTCTTGCGGCCCAAAGCGCCCAAAGCTGGCACCCGCATCCTGCTGGAACGGATCACGCCGGTCTGGAAACGGCTGTCTTTCCATAGCAAAGTCACGGCCAGGAATATTTTCCGGTTCAAGAAGCGCATGATGATGACCATCCTCGGTGTCTCAGGTTGTGCCGCCCTGATTTTCATGGGCTTTGGCATCCGCGATTCGATCGGCTCGATTATTCCCAAGCAATACGGCGATCTGTTCCGTTATGATACGCTGGTCATTTACGATGACGAAGCCGATCCAGCAGATCTACTGGCCTATCAGGATCTGCTGGCTGGTGACAGTCGGATCAGCAAGCTGTACCCCGCGCGGATCGAGCAGGGTATCATCGCAGTCCCAGGTAAGCTCGACCAATCCATTACACTCGTCATCCCTGCCGATGCTGTGCAATTTACCGGGATCATCAAGCTGCGCAGCCGGATTCTGAAGCAGCCGCTTGGTCTGGACCAGGGGGCCGTGATTTCAGAAAAGCTGGCTTTGCTGCTTGGCTTACGAGCTGGAGACACGCTCGATTACGAAGATCCGGATGGACAGATACACCCCATCACCATCGGCGGGGTGACAGAAAACTACACCGGCCACTACCTCTACCTTTCAATCACGGATTACGAGGCTCTGTTCAGTAAACCCTACCGGGCAAACAGCGATTATGTGGTGCTCAACCAGCGGGATCCCGACGTAGCAAGCACCTTTTCGCGCAGCATGCTCGACCAGGAGATCGTTTTCAGCGCGATCAGCTCCTATACTACCAGCGAAACCGTACAAAAGCTGATGGCGTCGATGAACATCATCGTGCTGGTGATCCTGATCGCCTCTTCCCTGCTCGCCATCGTCGTCCTCTACAACCTGACCAATATCAATGTCTCGGAGCGGATCCGCGAGTTGTCGACGATCATGGTCCTGGGGTTTTACCCCAAGGAAGTCACCGCTTATGTCTATCGCGAAACCATGACGTTGACTGCCATTGGGATTGTGGCTGGCTTTGGCTTCGGCCGCATCCTGCACTATTTTGTGATCAGTTCGATGGCACCATCCAATGTTCTGCTGGACCCCTATGTCTGGCTTACCACCTACGCCCTGGCCGCGGCCTTCACCTTTGCCTTCTCCCTGGTCGTCATGCTGATCATGCACAACCACCTCAAGCGCGTCGACATGGTCAGCGCCTTGAAGGCGGTCGAGTGACGGATTATCTTGATTCAAGACTGTGCAAGAGCTCGAACAGTGGCATGGGCCTGGCCAGAAAGTAGCCTTGGGCCAGGTCCAGGCCCGACTGTTGGAGAAAATCAACTTCGTGCTGATGCTCGACATTCACACCTATGACAACTCGGTTATGTTCCCTGCTTGATTGAATAATCATGCTGAATGCAGCCTGGTCAACCAATGTGAATCTGCTGCCATCTGGATGAGCGACTGGGACCTTGAGTGCATGGACAGGGAAAACGGAAAGCTGGGCCAGTTTCCAGGGATCAAGTGTCACATGGTCCGCCACAATCCGAAAGCCTTCCTGATGCAATTCCACAATCTGGTCATGCAAATCGGAATTGCTGGCTTGGAGCACGTCCTGCCTGATTTCAAACCAAACACGGGGCTTCTCGATGGCAAAAGCTTCAACCAGGCCAGTAATCCTTTCTACAAATCCAGGTGATTGGAGCAGCTGCTCTGAGAGATTGAAGCTCAGTGGCAGGAAGCTGGACCGGCCGCCGAGGGATTCGGCAACAGCTTGCAGACTGTGTGCGAGAACATAGAAATCCAGTTCACCACCGATTTGGTTTTCTTCCAGCTGGGGCAAAAACTCACCCGGCAGAAGATCTGTCTGGCCCTGGTGCCATTGAACCAGGATTTCCGCCGAAGTGATCTGTCCGCTGGCAAGATCAAAGACCGGCTGGGCAAGAAGGATGAACTCGTCATTTTCGATGCCCTGTTTGAAATTTTCCAGCAGCGTCCGGGACGCTTCTGTCATAAACGCCTTAGACTTAGAAGCATTTTTGCCGGGTGATGTGCTGTTTTCCATGGTCTGCTCTCCTTGCATTCAATGTGGGGCAACTGCGAGCCTGTCTGCAGCTGAACACGTTGCCTACTGGATCGGATCTAAAAGAACATTCTGATTAACATTGAAGATGAAAAAGTCTGTAGCAACTTCTACCTGGTTGGTGATCAGGGTGCCAACGAGCTTGTAGTTACCGACAGGCAGGTTTTGTGAAAATCCAGTCAACTCCATGTCAAGTGATCCTGCACCTTCCGATGTACCGCTGGTGCGGACCGAAGCGAGGATTGCCAGGATCGTGTCATAGACTGCCCGCTGGTCAAGCGTCATGGACTGGGCCAGACCACCACTGCCATTTTCGGATATGATCTCGTTGATCATGCTGTCATAGGTATCTATAAGATCTGCCTCACCATCCTTGACTACTATTTGAACAATCCGGTTATTGCTGACGGTCAATGATACATCGCCAACCGTGACGGTCTGGCCAGCAAAGGTGTACTGTGCCGACATGGACTCTGAAACACCTTCGAGGTTGTAGTACCAGAGCGGATGCATGACCTGGCCAGCGTTGAAAGATTTCACGATCTGATAGCCGCCAGGATTGAACTTGATCGCGAGAGACAATCCGTCGAGGCTGGCTCCCGGCAAGCCGTCTGACCAGTTCTCATCACACCGGATGTAATGGCCGTTGTCGTTTTTGTGATAGATCGTATACTTGACCATGGTGTTGATGTTGTTGTCCTGGACATTGCTGAACTGAGCTGCAAAAGGCAAGTCCCGAATCCTGAGATCGCTGCCCGCGGGATCCTCAACAAGTTCTAGCTGATTGAGTACCAGATCCTGATTTGCGACATCCAGCCGATAGCCATAGTCCATGTCAGATTCAACACGGAGTGGAATCATCAGGGTGTCGACGGGATTGCCGCCCAACGGGAAATCGGGATCAGCGGTGCGGTAAATGCTTGCTTTCAGCCAGTAATTATTCAGCGAACTGAAATTGTAGTCCAAGGCGCTTGCAAAATCGATCTGGAGGCTGACGTCGGTCGTTGTCGCCAGTGTTCCACCCAGATTATGTTCTCTCATGTCATAGCTCATGCCCTGGTCTTTCATGAACAAGATCTGGCCTGTGTTGGTCTTTATCAGCGGGATCGATTCGTTGCCATAATACACTTGGATACCCTGGGACAGCTCCTGGACTTGATTGCCTTCCGGATCACTGGTGATCGCAAACGCGATTTCCAGGTAAGGTTTTTCACGATTAATCAGGTCAGTTGCAAAATTATAGCCTTCCTTGATAGCATCCCTGAGCAGCAAGTTGATTTTCAAGGGAATAGACTGACTAAAGCTCTCCACAGGACCCTCATGTTCGAGGGTGATATCGCGCCTCGGTCCAATGCTGACAAAAGACTGGACATCGTTATACCAGCTGTCAATGCCAAACAGGTCTTTGGTCAGTCCATTAGTCTCATCCGTATCCGGCATCATCCAGATTTGCGATTTGACCGTTGCTATGCTGGAGACATTATCCCAAGTGGTTTCTGACAGGTTGATCAAGATCAGGAATCGTTCCAGCCCTGCCCTGCTGTCATTGATCACTTTATTACCCTTGTGGAACTGGTAATAGGCATACCCAGCTCCGGGGATCTGGGAAATCTCAGGCAAGGCTTCCCTGTCTGAGACATCCTTTTCCGTATAGGCGATGTCCTGCTGCATGGTTTTGAATTCGCTGAACAAGACCTTGTCGACACCAGCCTCTGCGGTCACAGAATGGATATAGGTCTGATGGGTGTCCAAGTCGACTAAGGTCAGCTGAGTCCCCTTGGGGAGAAGCAGACTGCCACCAGGCGCAGACAGCTCGAACTTCTTGGCGATCGTCAACGCATGGCGCGAGTAATAATCCTCTGGATTCTGATCAGGATTATCTGCCAGCCATTGTTCCCAAGTCTCTGCGGTCACCCCAGACGGATAATTGATAATCGGATTGTCATTAGCATCGTAATTGACTGTATCGACCAGGAAACGGTCGCCAGAATAGGCAAACTCGATGTAGGCCGTGTAACGGCCATCGTTGTTCATATCCAGCGGGCCATGACCGTCAGAGATTGGAAGACTGGCCTGACGGTAATTGTAATCGCGAGACGTTGCATCACTGATGTTGGCTACTTCACCAGCTTCAGACAGGCCATCGCCTTCCTTGAGCCAGCTGCGGGTGGCTATGCCGATCTGAACATCGACCCTGACCGGAATTTGCGTCTGGACTGCGAGAATCCTGTTGTTGGAAGAATTGGCACGCCTTGCGTCAAACAAATTGTATGTCACAGTCAGCAGGGTCCACTGTCCAGGCGGATCACTGCGCCGGATCTTGAAGATGTCGTTACCCGCACTGCGCCGCCAAATCAGGTTGCCCGTGCCCCCTGTGGCGCCGCTATCGGTGAAGCCCGCCGATGTGTAGCTGTACCAATTGACCTTGTCAAAGGTGTTCTCAACCCTGTGGACGGTCTCATCAGGCATACCCTCCTGCCTGACCACACCCGTCGACGTAATGGCTTCGTTGATTTGTGTGAAGAATTCATTCAGGTCGAGCTCAGCACTCTGCGCACTATCGTAGAGCAGGTATTTCAAGCGGTCTGGGGTTTCGGTGTCCCAGACAAAATTGCTGTTGTCCTGATGGTCCAGGATTCCGGGCAATAAATCTGTGCGGCTGGCAGGCGTTGCCGGAGCCGTGATACCAGCGCTCACCAGCTGGTTGAAATCTGTGTGCCGAATCAGGTTGAAATCTGCCTGACATGTACCAGCATCACGATAATTCTGTTCAACCGTTCCAACTTTCAGGATCGTGTTCTCGTCATATATATTGATACCGTAAATACCAAAGGTATGGGTGGAAGGGTTGACGGCATTCGAGAATCCCAGTACCGTGCCGGTCCGGTTCTGAGATGAGCCCGTGATGGTGTTGCTTTGCACATTCAGCTCGACCAGGTGGATCTGCGACATCTTGGAATCGCCGATCGAATGGATCCCAAGCACACCACCTGCACTACCCGCGCTAGATTGAATGATCAAGCCATGGAAACTGGAGTGCCTGATTTGCCAGTAGTCGGTCTGATCGGCATAGGTGTGGAACACAACCTGCCCGATCGCCCCACCTGCCCCAATGCCCCCCTGGATTGCCACTCCGGGCCTGACTTCACAGCTTTCCACGGCTAGTGATGTTGATGAAACCAGACCAGCCAGGCCACCTGCATTGCCACTGGCCTGGATGACGGTGCTGCCCTCGATGGTCAACTGGTCAAAATTGGGCACAGGCTCTGGACTGCCAACAAGACGGATCAGGTTACTGCCGCCATATCCAATACCACCGATGATTCCACCTGCGGTCTCACCCTCGATGACCAGATTGGAAATGGTGATGCTGCGGAATTGATAACCATTTTTATTGGTGTACCCAACCAGGCCGCCTGTAAAACTACTGCCTTTGACCGAACCTGTGACCGTCAGGTTTTCGATCACAGGATATTGTCCGCCCAGCTGGACCACGTAGCCGAAAAGTCCACTATGACTAATCGTATAGGTGTTGTCGAGTTCAACTTTCACCGTTGCACTGCGACCATCAAAGCTGGAAGTGAATTGGCGACCGTTGGTTGTCACAGCAGTCTGGTTTGTCGTACCGACCGGATGCGTGTGACCTTTGCCAATCCCTTCGAAAACCTGGCGATAGTCGATGATCCAAGGATTGCCTGTCGATTTGTCTTTGACCAGCGACGTATAAGTTCCAGTCATGTCATAGGTCATGTTTTCCTTTAGGCGGATCGTCCCTTTGTCCATCGAGAAGCGGCGGAATGCCTCGGCGGACAAGGCGGTCTGATCGTCTGCATAGGCAAAGAAAGTCATCAGGTAGGGGATCTGGCCGGCGCTGAGATTATCATAGGGATACTGGTCACTGAGTCGGGATCCACTGGGACTTGCGTTCCAGTTGTATGTGGCTGATCCTGAGTTGACCGCCAGGGAAAGGAGCAGCAATTCCTGCTCGTTTGCAATCTCCCAGGCCGTTCGACCGGCATCGGTGTCCACGCTGGCTTCGATTTGGATCACAGCCCAGTCTGCCATGCTCATCACCTGTGTATGCCACACGGACTTGAGATTGTTGACATTGATGAAATTGACCGGGGCGGCTGGGTCATAGGTCTCAGGACGTCCGGACAGCAGATCCTGGGCGGTGATCCCGGTTAAAGCAGCCGGTGCCACTGGATCTAAAGTCAGCAGCCGGGGTTCATTGTAGGATTCCAGGTAGCCCTCCGGCTGACTGATGCCACTGTCATAACCGCCGATTTCTTCAGTCGTTTCTGCGGTAGTTTCAGTCGTGCTGTCCTCAGTCGATTCAGCATTGCTCAGCCGTTCTGGCTTGTTGAACCGGGCGCTGCCGCGGACGACACCGCCTCGAATTTCCGGGTTTATCTGAGTGACTTCGACTGTTTCAGACGCCGTATTTCCTGCAGCGTCCCGGACGTTTACCGTGTAGGTCCCATTGGACGTGATGGTCAGCTCCCCAGAAGAACGCCACGCGCCTTCGCCCCACTGGTAAGGGTCGGCAGGAAGGCTGGCATCTGTGGCACTTGCCGTCAGGACGACCGGTCCAGCTGTTGGTTCTGTTGGATTGCCCGAGACGACGACCGCCGGGCTGGTCCGGTCGATGCGGACAGTACTGCTTCCTGACCAGATTGCTTCACGCGAGGACACCTGGTTGGCAGGGTCGGAATTCGACTCGGCCTTGAACCTGATCGTGTGTGCCCCTTCTGCCGTGAGTATGACCTGGTTTTTGGCTAGTCCGGTGCAATCCAGCCAGCTTTCACCCAGGTCGAGGCTATACAAGTATTTGTCCACGCCCGTAGCAGCTGAAGCACCCGAGACAGTCAACATGACGGAGGCACTATTCGTCCAGGGGCTGTTTGCCAAGTCATACGAACTGCTGATGGCCATATTCGACAGGTCCAGATCAGCAGTATCCACCGTGATGGAGAATCCTCCTGCATTGTCACTGCTGAGGGTGCGCGCATTGCTCAGGAGATCTGTAGCCGTGACAGAAACCTGACCCGTGAACTGGTGGGGCAAGGCAAACCGGTCAGCAAAACCTGTAATTGGATTCAGCGGACTGGATGTACCAGAGACAATCCTTTGTGCCAGTACGCTGCCAAGACCGACCCCGGTGTCTGAAGCTGTGACCTGCAGGTACTGGGCGGTGCCAAAGAACTGGTTGCCGGTCAGGGCATATAAAATCAGAGAGACTATATCCGTATGGACCTCAACGATTTCGGCCGACACATCCGGTGCATCAGTATCAATCTCGATGGTAAGGGATGTTCCTGGCGATCTTGATCCAGCGCCATTGACTGTAGAAACTGAATATGTCGAGGAAACACCACTATCTGGCAGTGTTTCAGGCAAGGTGACCGATTCGTTTGGAAAGGTTTCTTTTAAATGTAGATACCTATCATCAATTAATTGTTCCCATTCAAATTTCAACACGCCTGATGCCGGTACAGTGGTTACACTTGGGGTGACTTGCACTTGTTTTGTGCTGAACCAGACATTTTTCGCCTCGTTCAGGATCGCATGATCTGACGAGATGTTCAAAACAGGTTTAAATGGACTGTATTTGTCTATTCGAATCAGTAATGGTGTTGCTGCTGTTTCGTTTCCAGCATGATCCCTGACTTTCACAATATAGGATTTGTCTAGTGTGCTATCACTAAAGGTCTTTGATGCAACGGACTGCCAAGTAGACCCATTGTCGAAGCTGTATTCCTTGATGCCTGAACCAGATTCAAGATCCGAGGCTGTTGCAGTGACAATAACGTTATATTTGGTCCACATGCCGGCTGTATAGCTGC
Organism: Clostridia bacterium; assembly: GCA_009928985.1. GTDB lineage: Bacteria > Bacillota > Clostridia > Saccharofermentanales > UBA5734 > UBA5734. Next base: position 738 of record SABL01000086.1, on the reverse strand, counting down.
CAGTCGAAACACTCAAATCAGGTGCAGTTTTATCGATCTGGACGGTCACTTGGGCAACAGTTTCGGCCTGATTGCCAGCTGCGTCAATCGCCTGAACGGTCACATCCTGGTTCATGTCTGCAGTATAGAGCATAAAATTCTGGCCCGACCAGATGCCGTTGTCAAACCGGTAGCGCAGTGGACTTTCGTCCGCTACACCGCTGGCCGTCACGGTCACATCCTGGTTCGTCCAGCCAGAGGGCGCGGCGGTCGCGGACAGACCGGTTGGTTTGACGGTGTCCACGATGAACGAAATGCTCCGCTTTGTTTCTGCTGTGCTTGCTTCATTGACACCCCAAACAGACACCGTGTGCTCACCATCAGCCAAGTTTGCCGGATAGTTGCTGCCAGTAAAAACGATGGGACTGTCATTATCAACTTGATAATAGGTAGTGACATCAGAACGGCCAACACCCCCATTGTCTGGTGTGATCGTAAAAATCTCCTCGCCAAGGCTGGTCTGGTAATATGGTGCAATCGCATTTTCAGCCACTGGTTTTAAAGCCAGCTCAGTCACAGGGGTTATCCGGTCAAATTTGACCACATAGACCACCGGTGCACTGAAATTGCCCGCCTTGGAGACGGCCTGGAAGACATACGTGCCTGGATCAGAGATGAAAACCGGCGAGGAGAGAACCTGATCACCGTCAATCAAGCGGTTTATCCCAGATTCCGCTGACCCGGTCAGTGTAAAGCTGA
>SABL01000283.1 GCA_009928985.1 Clostridia bacterium | reverse complement strand
GTCGCTTGTCCTGAATCAAGTCGAGACCAAGTACTGAGCGTGTGCGGGAGAAATCGCCCCGGATCGCCAGCGTGCCCGAGGTCAGGACCTTTGGAATTGGGCTATCCCAGAGGTGTTGAACCAATTGGGTTCGGATATCAATCGGAGTGGCTGCCAGGCTGATCGATTCTGTCCGCGGCTGATGGATCAGCTGATGAATGACCGACTGTCTGGGGTGGAGAAAGAGCTGGATCCGATCCAGGATCTGCTGGGTCTGGGACTTGAGTCTGCGGTGATCGAGCCTGGTATAAAGATCAAAAAGCTTGCGGGCGTTGTTCTGAAGCTTATGCAGTAGGGACCGCATCTCATCGGTTAGAGTAAAAGAAGTCGAAATCTCATCTGATTCAGTGACGGAACCAGAACCTTCGAGCCATCTTTTCAGTGATTGAAACAATGCGAGAGAATCATCCTCAACTCGCTTGAGCAGCTGATAATCGTCGCCCCGCAAGCTTTTTAATCTCCGGGTGGCTTCCAGCAAAGCTTCAAAATCTTTGCTTTGCAGGGATAATCCAAACATCTGTTGCGCTGCTTCGTGCAGCTTGTGCCCCTCATCGATGATCAAGGCTTTGTAATGAGGTAGCAGCGGTTCTTTGCCAACTTTACGATGGATCAGGTCTGCGAGCAGATAATTGTGGTTGCAGATCTGAAACAGGATCTCGGGCGATCTGTTATCGAGCATCTGGCGAAAGTAGCGGCAGCTGAACCGCTCCGGGCACTGATTGTTACAGCCAGCGTCGACACAGACATGCTTGCGATCATAGGGACTGAGGTTGGGGACCTGATCGAGATCGATCGATCCTTGGCGCAGGCCGAGTAGCGCCTGGCGTTGAGTATTATTTTGTTTCAGCGTGTTTTTACTCACAAGATGCTCAGATAGTCGTCTCTCGCAGACATAATGGCTCTTGCCCTTGCGGACCACCGAGCGCAGCGGTTTCTGAATGATATGGTGTTCCATTAACAAATCCGAAAGAAATGGCAGGTAATCGGTCTGGATGGCTTGCTGCAAAGCAATGCTGGAAGTAGAGATGACGATGGGCATTGGCGTACGTTTCTGATAGGAATGACTGAAGGGGTAGTGGTTTCGCACCCACCAGTCGTCTGGCAGGCAGAGATGAAAGGCGATGGTCGCGATCAGATAAGAAAAGGTCTTGCCAATGCCGACACCGGCTTCGTGCAGCGAAATCTGCCGCCCACCCAGGACATCCAGCATACGGTGGGCCAGCTCAATCTGAGCCTCGCGGATCTTCATCCCATATTGGGGCAGCAGGGAATGGAAAATGAAATCAATCAGGTCATGAGCAACACGTTCCGGTTGATTGACCGTCGGGAATGTTTGACTCATCAGATGACACCTCGTTTCGTGTGTAGTTTATGGTTTGGCACCACAGGCATGTGTCGGACCGTCATAGTTGGTTTCTCATTTCAATCAAAGAACGATCGGGTCCGACACACAGTCTGGCGTCAAGCCAAGTTCGAAAGGACCATGCCGTATTTGCAGCTCGCACCCCCGGCAAGAGGGAACACCATGGACCTGTCGCGGCGAACGACCGACACGGGACTGGGCCCGGATCTTCACTGCTTTCAATCCGGGCCGACACCCACCTCTCTGACGTGGAGGCCTGCCGAAGGCGTATCATTGTTGACCTGGCCGGATCATCGCGATCTGATGAGCCACCATCAGTGCCAAGGCAGAATGAATC
>SABL01000085.1 GCA_009928985.1 Clostridia bacterium | reverse complement strand
GGCACCACAACCGAAAACCCCTGCGGCTCTAGTGGCCAGCAGGGGTTTTCCGGTTCATTTGACAATTCTTAACTTTGCGTAGAGGGTGACGTTGAGCAGGTGCTCGCTGTCGGACCGGTCGACGTAAACGTCGATGTGTTTGCCTTTGACCGCGCCGCCACAGTCTTCTGCGACGCGATAGCCGATGCCTTCGATGTAGACCTTTGTGCCATAAGGGATGACTCCAGGGTCGACGGCAATTGTACGGCCAGCTTTGACTTTGGTTCCGGTAGACGTGATGCCTTTGCCATTCATACCGGGTTCATCTTTGGTGTAGTGTGTGATCTTGAATTCAATCCACTCGTATTCGGGCTTGTCTTCCAGGATCGATGGTTCTGCAGGTGCGCTGGTTGCATTTGCAACACGACTGTCTTGGGAATTGGGTTCCCCGGGCGTTTCTTCACCGAGATCCTCGCCCTCACGGCTGATCACGGCTTCGAAGCTCAGGGATGAATGGTCAAGATTGTCTAGCATGTCATCATAAACAGATGTACTTGGGGCGGCTGGTTTGGGTACTTGAGTTTTCTCTGTCTCAACCACTAGGCCAGGGGTCAATCCAAAGCTGTATGCAGCCAGATTGAAGGTCAGTGCCAGGACAGATACGATTCTTGTAACTAAGTCGAACACCTCATTACTTCAGTTTGCGCACCATTTGTACAGAACCAGGTCAATAAAAGATGAACGAGGTGAAGTTTAGCGGCTAAGCTGACTACCCGTCAACGATTTTGCGACGAATTCGCCGGTTTCACCAAACCAGAACACGAAAAGTGACGTGATCTTTCAAACAATGTCGACACGATCGCATCATTTTAAAAGATGATAAAAGAACGATTGTTCTCTTTGATTGTTTTGAAACCGTGTCCTATGTAACTTGCTAAGCAGGATTACGGGCGCTAATCTATTACAAACCATCGACTGTCTCATGATGACATCACAGTTGGAAGATCTGTGCTAAGATGCCTGATCTGATGGCATGTCCTCACAAATATCAGGAGTGAATGAAATGGAATTGCAAAACCAGCATCAAGTCAGCGAACCTTCCATCATGGTGATCTTTGGTGGTACAGGAGACCTGACCCATCGCAAACTGATCCCTGCCTTGTACAATCTGGCCTTCGACCAGCTGATGCCGGATCATTTTGCCATCGTCTCGATCGGCCGGCGCAACAAGACGACCGAGGACTATCGCGACGAATTGAAAGTTTCGCTTGAGAAATATTCACGCAACAAGATTTCCGAAAACCAGTGGGAACGCCTCAAGGAAATTATCTATTATTATCAGCTCGATTTTTCCGAACCAGAAGGCTATGGCGCCCTGGCCACTTTCCTCCAAGGTCTTGATGAAAAGCACCAGACCCTCGGTAACCGGGTCTTCTATCTGGCAGTCGCTCCAGAATACTTTGAGACCATCGTCAATGGACTGGGCAAGAGCGGCCAAGCGTCCTGTCGTTACATGACAGATAATGACTGCCCGAACTGGCAGCGTCTCGTGATCGAGAAGCCCTTCGGCAAGGACCTTTCGACCGCCAAGCAATTGAACGATAGCCTGCATGCCTATTTCGCCGAAAACGACATTTACCGCATCGACCACTATCTGGGCAAGGACATGATCCAGAACATCATGGTCCTGAGGTTTGCCAACCTCGTTTTCGAATCCCTCTGGAGCAACCAGTACATCGACAACATCCAGATCTCCCTCGGCGAAAAGCTCGGCGTCGGCACGCGTGGCGGCTATTATGAGCATTCCGGTGCGATCCGCGACATGGTCCAGAACCACATCCTGCAGATTCTCTCGATGGTTGCCATGGAACCTCCGGTCAGCCTCTCCACCGAAGCCATTCGCCAGGAAAAGCTGAAGGTTATCCAGGCCATCACACCCTTCACCACGGACTCCCTGCGCGACAATGTCGTGTTTGGCCAATATGGTGCCGGCACCATCGACGGTGAAAAAGTGCCCGGCTACCGTGAAGAGACGAATGTGCCGGAAAATTCGAGCACCGAGACCTTTGTCGCCATGAAGCTCAGCGTCAACAATTTCCGCTGGGCCGGCACCCCCTTCTACATCCGCACCGGCAAGCGCCTTAATGCCAGTGGCGCCGAAATCGTCGTCCAGTTCAAGTCCTTGCCCAACATCCTCTATTTCTCCGACGAAAAAAACCACCAGGAGCCTAATCTCCTGGTGATCCGCATCCAGCCCAATGTCGGGGTCTATTTCCAAGTCAACACCAAGGACTTTGCCACCCAGAAAGACATCATGCCGGTCAAAGTTGAAACCAGCCACCTCAGCCCCAACCAGGGCAATACACCAGAAGCCTACGAGCGCCTGATCTACGACATCCTGCGCGGCGACGCGACCCTGTTTGCCTGGTGGAACGAAGTCGAAGCCTCCTGGAAACTGGCCGACCAGATCATCGATTTCCGCGAAAACCTGCGCCACCGTTTCCCCAATTACACCGCCGGCTCCAATGGCCCGGTCAAGTCGATCGAGTTATTGGCTCGCGACGGTCGTGAGTGGTGGTCGGTGTAACAAGGGGCAATCTGAGCCTGCTTTAATAAGTGTCGTAAAAAACGGTCTCGTGGATGGCCTTTCTTTGTCCATGGGATTTGCTGGGCATAGCGTCGTCAGCCGGGTAGCCCAGGACCAGCAAGGCGATGGGTTCAAATTGGTCCGGAATCTGGAAGGCTGAAACCATCTTTGCCGGATCAAAGCTCATCACCCAGGTCGTTCCCAGGCCGATCTCAGCAGCCGCCAGCATCATATGCGTGGTCACGATGCTGGCATCGATTTCACCACTGTCCTTGCCGTCATATCTTCTTTTGTAGCTTGCAGACCGGTCAAAGCAAACCAGCAGCGCGACCGGCGCCTGAAAGCGGTAACGGGTGCATTGATCCAGCTTTGCCAGCGCGTCTTCGTCCCGGATCACCAGAATCCGCTGCGGTTGATAATTGACAGCAGTCGGAGCTACTTGTCCTGCTCTCAATACAAGATCCAGCTTGTCCTGCTCGACAGGCTGGTTTTTAAAGGTGCGCACGGAATATCTGTTCTCAGCCAAAGTGATGAAATTCTTCATAAGTTTCCCGTCCTCCAGTTCTGCATGGTTGGGTTCTAGTCGCTACTATTTGAGGCTAATGTTTCATCGGGTTCACAATATTCGATCCTGATCAGTTCCTGAGTCTTTTTTTCCAGGCGACCTAAAAGCAGGATATACAAGACCAGGCTGATCAGGAAAACGACAGTCGCAATCAGGAAAAACACCGTAAAGCCCCAGTATTGCGAAACCAGCCCCATGGCAATACTGCCACTGCCTGCTGCGATGTCAATGGCGGCAAAAAAGGTAGCATTGGCAGCGCCGCGGCGGTGAACCGGTGCCAGCCGGATCAGGATGGCGCTCAGGATTGGAAATGCCAGCCCCGTTCCGGCACCATAAAATACAGCAGCCAGAAGCATCGTCAGCTCACTTCTGGCAAAAGCCAGCAGCAAGGTCGAGATCATGGCCAGCAGCATGCTCGGGATGAACACGATATTGGAGCCATGTACATCTGCCAGGCGGCCGGTCATGAAACGGGCCAGTATCAATGCACCAGCATAGACAGTGAAAAACAATCCGATGTTGCCAAAGCCACGGTCCAGGCCATACAAGGGCAAGAATGCCATGATCGAACCTACCGCGATCAACATGAAAAAGGCTACAAGCGAGGGTCGGAGCGCAGATTTTTCCAGCATGCCCTGGATAAGTGCCAGCAAAGTCTGGGGGCTCGAGTCATGGGCTTTCGTTACTTCAGGCTGGTTCTGAATCACCTCATGCTGCGGTTCATGAAAGCGACTTTTGACAGAGCCGTCAATCCAGAAGACCAGAACCAGACTGACCACCATCAATCCACTGATGACCAGAAAAAGGTTCTGATAACCGTACCTGACCAAAGCCAGGCCAATAGAAGGGCCCATGGCCATGCTGATCGTATTGGCCAGGCCAAAGACGCCCAAACCTTCTGACATGCGGCTTTCCGGTACAATATCCGCTGCCATGGTCGACGAAGCCGTGCTATAGGCTGAAAAACCCAGTCCATGGATCAATCTCAGGATCGCAAGTCCCGTCAGAAAGGACAGGAAAGGGTAGGCAAACGAGACTGCTGTTGCCAGGGCGGTCCCAGCCAAAAGAACTTTCCGCCGCTCCCATCGATCGAGCAAGACCCCGCTGACTGGCCGGAGCAGCAAAGCGGCATAGGAGAACAAGCCAACCAGGATGCCCGTCTGGGCAGCTGTGCCGCCTATCGCCAGGACATACCCTGGCAGGACAGTGGCGAACATGTTCATTGCTACCCAGAACAGCAGATTCTGCAGCATGAGAAAGACAAAGGGCCGGGTCCACAGTGGAACCTGGTCATAGGCCGGATACGTATTAGCAGGTGTTTTTCCAGTCATCAAGATGATCCTTTGGTCATAGCCTCATTGATTTGGTCTATCAAGGTCAAAAGCAGGTGCTCTTGCACATGACCCATCGAAAGCAGCACAAAAGCCCGCAAAGGCAGATGAGCTTCCATCTCAGCCAACATCATGGCAAACGAGTCATCTGCATCGCTGCCAGCTTTAGTCGCGGTTGCTGGTTCTGGCGGCAAGAGCTCGGATCCTGTGCCTTCTTGACCTGCCCCATCCTTCGCCGCACTGATCAAGTTGAACAGAGAACCGATTTTGGCAAAAAACGGACCCGCGATGGCAGCTGCAGCCGGATGGGCCATCAAGTCATATTTGGTGGTATTCAGGCTGAACGTTACTGTTGCATGACGTTCAGCCTGAATCTGGATCACAGTATTCAGGCGGATGTCGCGCGAGGAAGCTCCCACCCGGATTTCGACCGGACCTGCCTCGACCAGCCAGTCATGAGCCTTGACATCATAATAGGCAAAGCTGCGCCGGTCAAGCGGAATGGTGACTGTTTTGCTCTCACCCGGTTGAAGCTCGATCTTGGCAAATCCCTTCAGTTCTTGGGGGACGCGATCGACTTTCGCTTCTGGATATGACAGGTAAAGCTGGATCACTTCTCGTCCGGCTCTTGCACCTGTGTTTTGCACGGTCACTGATACAGTCAAAACGTCACTTTCGCGGATCTCCCTGGCGCTGACCACAAGGTCACTGTAGCTGAACTGCGTATAGCTTAAGCCATGGCCAAAGGGGAACAGGACATCCATCCGGCGTTTGTCATAATAGCGATAGCCGACGTAAAGGCCCTCTCGGTACTCGACCCGGTCGTTGATTCCGGGAAAATCAAGGTAACTCGGGTTGTCTTCAAGACGCAGGGGGAACGTCTCAGCTAGCTTGCCGCTTGGATTGGCATGGCCAAAGAGCAGGTCGGCGATGGCACCCCCTCCGGCCTGACCATGCAGGTAACCCTCGAGAATGGCCTCAACCTCGTCCACCCAGGGCATTTCAATCGGTGAGCCATTGGCCAGGACCACGATGGTCCGGGGACAGACAGCCGCTACGGCAGCAATCAGGGCATCCTGATTGGGCGGCAGATGCATGTGCTTTCTGTCATAGCCTTCTGATTCATAGTGATCGGGCAGGCCGGCAAAAATCACGGCAATGCCCGTTGATTGTGCAGTTGCGACTGCTGCATCGAAATCAGCCGGGTCGACCGCATCGGTATCGAGGCGGAAACCAGGCTGGTACACAGCAGCAGGACTGGATTTTCTGATTTCATCGAGCGCTGCGGTCAGGTGGGTCGGGTTGATATGTGAGCTGCCACCGCCCTGGAAGCGCGGGTGTTCCGCAAAACGGCCAATCACAGCGACAGGCTGGCCCTTATGCAAAGGCAACGCAGCCTGGCTGTTTTTCAACAGGACGGCACATTGGCTGGCCACTGACCGGGCTCGGTCATCATGGACAGCCGCATCAAAGCTGGCAGTCTTCTTCAGGGTATCTAGCTTGGCATAGACCAGGTCGAGAACACGGCCGGCCATGACATCAACGTCTGACTCGGACAGGCGACCTTCACGCACAGCTGCAACAACCTTGCGATCATTCATGCCGCCAGACGACGGCATTTCCAGATCCATGCCTGCCGTCACGCCGGCGACCCGGTCATTGACGGCACCCCAGTCGGAGACGACAAGACCCTGATAACCCCACTCCTCACGCAGGACCTCAGTCAGCAGGCGGCGATTGTCCGACAGATAGGTGCCGTTGACCTTGTTGTAGGAACACATCACCGTTGCTGGCTGGGCCTCGCGAATCGCAGTTTCAAAGCTGGCCAGATAGATTTCACGCAACGTGCGTTCATCGACAATGGTATCGATGGTCATGCGGCGCGATTCCTGGTTATTGGCGCAGAAATGCTTGATCGAGGTACCAACGCCCTGGCTCTGCACGCCCTGAATGTACTGCTTGGCCATCTGCGACGACAGGTACGGATCCTCGGAGATGTATTCGAAATTGCGGCCACACAACGGGGAGCGCTTGATGTTGCAGGCCGGGCCGAGAACCACCGAGACACCCTGGGCCTGGGCTTCCACCCCGATCAGACTGCCGACCTCGGCGATCAGGTCGCGGTCCCAGGAAGAGCCCAGTCCGACTCCAGATGGAAAACACGTCGCTGGCACACTGGCCATCAGACCGAGATGGTCACCTTCGTCGGCCTGGCGTCTCAGGCCATGGGGGCCATCTGAGACCATGATCGCTGGTAACCCGAGGCGTTCAATCGCCTGGGTATGCCAGAAATCCTGGCCGGAGAGCATCGAGCATTTTTCTTCAAGGGTCATCTGGAACAGGATTTTTTCTGTGCGCGGGTCCATGGTCGAGTCTCCTCTCTTTCAAATTTAATCGTGCGATATCTGGTTGATCACACGTGCTGCAATTCGGATGCGATCTCATAGGCCAAGGCCTCCGCCTGCGGCAGCAGTCCGACGACATCGATAAAGGCGTGACCGACGCCCTTGTAGCGGATCACCTTGGCCTTATTTCCAGCGGCCTGCAGATACCGGCCAAAGAGCTCGCCCTGGACGCGCAATCCGTCATATTCAGCCGTCGCGATCAATGTTCTGGGGAAAATCGTGAAGTCTGGTGCCAGCAGCGGACTGGCGAGCGGATTCTGGCAGTCTTCGGGTGACTCGGTGTAGAGTGCTTCAAAACCGGGTGCTTCGTCTTCCTTGGGAGCAAATCCCAGCACCATCGGTTCGAGAACAGCACGGTATTCATCACAAAGATCAAAGTCAGACAGGTTCCATTTGAAATCAGGGGTTCGTGCTGTGCCAATCAGGACGGCCGGATAAATCAGGAACTGGGCTTTTATGACGGGACGGTCCAAAGCTCGGTCGAGCAAGCAGCAGGCAGCTGATAAATTGCCCCCGGCACTGTCGCCACCGACTGTGATTTGGGCCGGATCGACACCATAGTCAGCAGCATGGTCATGGACATGGCAGACGGCCGCATAGCAGTCCTGCAAGCCTTGGGGGAACTTGTGCTCCGGTGCCAGGGCATAGTCGATGTTGAAGACAACCGCACCGGCCAATTCAGCAATCAGGCGACAGAAATTTTCCACGGCAAAAGGTGATCCACCGACAAAACCGCCACCATGGAAGAAGACCAGGGCCGGGCGGTCTGTTTTGTCAAAGGGCTTGCGGGGATAATAGCGCCAGAGGCCTGCCGTGCGACCCTCGACGTCTATGGTTTCATAACCGGTGTAGATTTCGACCGTGTTCAGGTTGCGGTTGGGCGACCCCATGAAGCGGCGCATCTGCTCGACAGTCAGGGCTTCTGCATCAAAGGGGTTATCGGTTTTTGGTCGTCCAAGGATGGACTGGATCAAGCGTGGGTCAGGGTAATTCTTTTTGGGCTCGTCTGGAACGGATTTGAAGATCAGGGAGAGACCGTTATTGTTTTCTGTTGTCTGGTCATCCAACATCGCCTGAACAAGCGAAAAGTCATACGTGCGCATGCTGTCCTCCATTTACCCAGTCAGGTGCATGGTAACAGTTTACCGTTTTCCGGTCGCGCAAATATGACTTCTGTTGTGGTTTTTATGACATAAATAGCTAAGCTTGGCAGTGCTTTAGCATAACCCGTGTTTACTCGGCGCCATAGATTTCGTTGTATTCCGTAGTGGCACGCTGGATCTGGGTCCGGGCGCGACCACATTTCGGTGCAGACAGCAGGCAGTGGCGGCCACAGGCGGTGCAGGTGAACCGGGACAGGTATTCGTTGAGGGAAACGGCCTCGGCCGCATCCTGGCCATCGGTGACGTTCGACCCAGAGTCTGTGCCCGGTGCAGGCAGCGAATCGATCACGGAACTGCCATCCTCTGTATCCTGCAGCGTTGTCTCTGTGGCCGGAGTCTCTACGGCAGACTGAGCGGGCGAGTCGTCCGAGTCAGTGCTGGCAGCACCTGAGCCAGCAACGGTCGCCAGGGCTGGACTTACTACAGATGTCTGGATGACAGCGTAGGTGGCACCCAGGGCAAACAGGCCGAGCGTGGTGCGGACGACTGCCTGGCGGATCGGTTGCCAGACGGGGCTCTGCAGGGCTTGCTTCAAAGCATTCTTGATCCAGGACAGATGCAGAAGCACATGGACGATGGTGATTCCCAGAGTCGCCCGGCTGGCCACCGCATGGATGATCGTCCAGAGGGCCAGGTCAGCTGCGTTCAGGGCGGTGAATAAATACTGGGAAATCAGGACGCCGCTGATCAGGGTCAGGACCATGGCCAGGCCAAGCATCAGGTTCATCAGGTAGGAAAGGCGCAATTCGAGTGTCATCGGGCTCAAGAATTTTCTTGAAACGCCTGCGATCCACTTGCGGTTTAAAACCAGGTGAATCACCAGTCCGGCTGCGATGACAACCCCGATCCATTCATGCAGGAAAACACCGCTCAGGGCCGGTACCATAACCACCAGCAGGGTGACCACCAGGATGCTGTCCAGGATCAATTTCTTTTTCAATTTCGGATTCATGTTGCACACTCCACATTTTGCAGAACTTATGAGTTTTTTGTTAAGCATTGACCTGATCATAACGAGCCAACGTGATGAGAGCGTGAACAGGGGACGAATCTTTTCAGGCAGAACGCGCAACTGAACATTAAGTGCCAAAAAGCCAGAATAGGCTGGCTTTTTGGCACTTAAATATCATGTTTCTCGATTACAGGTCAGATTCGGGAATCTATGCGCT
>SABL01000282.1 GCA_009928985.1 Clostridia bacterium | reverse complement strand
GGGTTGGAGGTCAATTTTTCCCGCATCTGGCAGCAACGGGGGGACGCAGTAAAGCTATCTCTGGTGGATTTGATCCTGCCCATTCTGCTCAGTTTTCTCCCCATCTATTTCCTGCCGGATCATTACCTGCAGGATCCATCGCAAAAAGTGCTCTTTGCCCTCTTCATATCTGCGATTATGACCATATCGGCTCTACCGGTGGCGATCCGCGGGATGCGGGATCTCAATATCCTCAAGACCGATCTCGGCTTCCTGATCCTTTCTGCACTTACTATCAACGACATAGCCGGATGGGTAATTTTCACCATTATCCTTGGTCTATTCTCCTATGGCTCCTTTGAATGGGCTTTTGTGCTTCGCCTTGTGGGATTTACCCTGGCTTTTACCATCATCAGTCTAACCTTGCTGCGCCGTCTGGTGGATCGGGCAGTTACCTTTATTCACACCCGGATCGGTGAGGCCACCGGGCTGAAGATCACCTTTATCATGCTGGTAGGAGCGATCTTTGGCGCGGTAACGCTAAAGATTGGCATTCATTCTTTGTTTGGATTCTTTATAGCCGGAACGATCCTGGGCGAAGCTACGCATATCAGCGAAAAAGACCGCTTTGTGGTGAACCGTCTGGTGTATTCGATCTTTGTGCCGATCTTCTTTGCCAGTATCGGGCTGCACCTGGATTTCATCGCCAATTTCGATTGGTTCCTGGTTCTGCTGATCAGTGTGTTGGGCATAATCTCGCGCTATGTGGCAGCCTATATCGGAGGACGCTGGTCCAAACAGGACAGGAGTAATCTGAATATCATCGCCATCAATCATACCCCCGGAGGACAGATGCACATCGTGGTGGGTATGCTGGCATACAGCAGCGGCTTGATCTCGGAAAAGATCCTGGTTAGCATCATCGCTTCCGCCATCCTTTCCACCATCGTCTTTGGCCCCTGGCTGTCCCAGGCGGTGCGCAAGATCCGCAAAGCACTATATAGCATCGTGTTTAGCGAAGATGATGTGTTCATCGATACTCCTGCCACAAGTCAGGACGAATTGCTCCTGGTGATGAGCCAAAAAGTGGCGGATCGAACCGATATGGACGAGGAAATGATCTATCACGAGATCAAACTGCGGGAAGAGCAGATGAGTACCGCCATGGGACGCGGCATCGCCATTCCGCATGTCCGCAATCCCGTCGTGCTGCATGTCACCAAGCCGACCGTAACCTTGTGCTTTCTCGAACGTGCGATTGACTTTCATGCAATCGACGGCCAGCCGGTAAATGTCCTGTTCACCATCATCAGTCCTTCCGTGCGAACGCATCTCCACCTGCTGTCCCGGCTGAGTTATGTCTTGCGCACACCTGAAATCAAGACGACATTGCGACAGCAGACCTCGCGCGACGAACTGGTCAAACTGATCATGGAGGCCGAAGCCGCCATTCCAGAGCAAAGGTAATAAAAAATCATCAACCATGTCCACTGAATTAATCATCATCGCCATCATCCTGGCAGCGTTCAGCGGCATCCCGGCACTATGGCTACCGCGTTCATCCCCCTGGGGCCAGCGGATTGCCACATCCTTCATGACTGTCTCATCCCTCATCGGGTTGACCGGGGTCGGGATCGCGTTCGGCGCGGCTCCGGTAACCGTGTTCACGTTTCCCTGGCCGGCGTTGGGAAATTCTTTGGTCGGGGTCGATGCCCTGAGCGCGTTTTTTCTGGTTCCCATTCTGGTGGTGGGAGGACTGGGATCGATCTACGGTC
>SABL01000084.1 GCA_009928985.1 Clostridia bacterium | reverse complement strand
CGGAAAAACAAGCTGTAGCCAGCCAGAAGCACGACCAGGACCAGGCCTGAAACCAACAAACGCTTTTGCCAAACCGATTCCATGACTCCATTGTATTTTCCAGCCGGTCAAATGCAAGACTCAACCGTTACTACGGGTGATTATGTGACCGAATGAGCCCGATGACCTATGCTATAATCCAGCCAGGATATGAATTTCACCTGTGATACCGGACCTGTTCCGGGATTCGCAATGGACACAAGAAGGAATCCAACCATGGCTAAAGAAGAACTCGTATTGCTCTATCAGCTCGATGCCACCAGTGAAAAGGGCATGAAAATCCGGGAAGTCCTTTCCCGGCTCAATATCCGGGCCAAGACCATCAGCCAGACCATGCTCAGCCAGACCATCGGCCATTTGGCCGGTTTGCCGGGCCATTTGGCCAATCCTGCGGCCTATGACGGCGAACCCGTCTCTGATGAGGTCCTCCTGATGAAAGACCTCAGCGACGCCCGGATCGACCGGCTGCTCAAGGATTTCCGTGATAACGGGATCGGCCGGATCGATCTCAAGGCAGTTGTCACCGCCCACAATCAGAAATGGACCGTACTCGACCTGATCACGGAGCTGCGCCAGGAGCATGCAGTCATGGGGCGCTTCAACCAGCTTTACCAGTCGGTCCAGCTGGCCGATCTCCTGCTGGGCGCTGAAACGGCTGCGGATTCCAGCACGCCCCCGCTCGTCGCAGGGCTCTCACCCGCCAGCCAGAAGCTGTCCTCTGCCATCCGGGAATCCCGGGCACTGCTCAATACGAGAGAACTCCCCGAAATGGCGCAGATCGATGCCATCCTGGACCGGCTGAAAACCGCTCTGGCCGATTTCCAGGGCCAAGCCTGACCCCCTGCCGAGAGAAGGAGCCTGAACCCTATGGAAAGCATCCCCACCGTCATTGACCTGACCTTGCCCACCCCAGCCATTGAGCAGGCATTTTCCGAAGTCCCGCTGCTGCTGATCCATTTCAGCTCGCCGACCTGCTCCGTCTGCCATTCGACCTTGCCCCAGCTGCAGCAGCTGGCCGCAGCCTATGCGGTTCCTGTGGTCGACGTCAGCATCGATACCCACCCGGAGGTGGCTGCCCAGCGCCTGGTCTTCACCGTGCCGACGATTCTGGTCCTCGCCGAGGGCAAGGAAATGTTGCGGGAGAGCCGTTTCATCGGCTTTGACCGGATCGACCGATTGCTGGGCCTGATGACTGAAGGCTGATACCCGACGATCGCCCGGCAGGCGGCTAGATCCAGTCGAGCAATCGCTGTTGGCCGTCCAGTTGCTGGATTTCGGTGATGTCCTGACTGACCTCCAGGACGCCCAGATAGTCACCCATCTCGTCCCGGACCGCAAAATATTCAATCAGGACCTTCCTGCCCTTGAGATCGATCCAGAAACGGGCGGTATCGCGCCGGCCAGCCTTGAATTCGGCAATGATTTTTTCGACCACATGGACACTGGCTGGCGGATGGCAGCGGTCGACATCGCGGCCGATCACAGCCGGAGAGCGGGGGAAGATCCGGTCTTTCGGCCGGGTGAAAAAGGCGACCTTGTTATTCGCGTCGACAAACGACAAGTCGACCGGCAAGGCATTGAATATGGCCTCAGCCTGACTGGCGGTCAGATGACCGGTCGGTGTTTGCAACAGGTGTGGTTCCCGGCCTGAAAAGCTGGTGGCCAAAGGAAATTCAGGCAGATCCGCCTCCGGCAGGCGGCTGTCTGAAGTCAGCGTTTTCCCATTCTGACCAGAAAAGTACGCCTGGTACTGGGCGGGGGATAGAAAGGCCGGCTCATACTCGCGGGCCTGGGCCAGCAGCTCCGCCTGCTCTTGAGCTGAAAAGAGTTCAGCGGCAATTGGAAAAAGGATCCATTGTTCCTTGTTGACCAGGCCCTGCAAGGCGAAAAACAGCCGGCCCAGGCCTTGGCGGATCAATGCATCTGTCACATCCGGTTGATGCAATTGGGCGGTCATCTCCTTGATGGTCTGGCGGGCATGATCCTGCAAGGCCCACAGGAGCGCCAGGCCATGGAACCGGGCCTGACGCTTTTCCAGCATCGGAAACACAATATTCTGGATCTTTTCATAATGGCGGGACAGATCGGTCAGGTCCGAAACCGCTGCAGCCAGCTCAGCCTGGTGTGTGGCCAAGGTACCGGTCCAGTTCAGCAGCTGGCTGCGGATAGCCCCCAGGCGCGCTTCGAGAGCCTGGTTTTCGGCGGTCAGCAGGTGCAAGAGGGTGCCCGGTTCGGGCGGAGGCAGGGGCTGGTCATGCAAGGCATGGCCCACCGCATTGATCACTTTGTCGAGATACTGGAAAATCTGTTCCGGAGTCTGGCCGGACTGGAGCTGGCCATTGAACAATTCCATCAGCTCCAATGGGGTGACAGCTTCCAGATCCTGCTGATGCGCACGGAACAATGCCTGGCCCTCGGCCGCAAGCCCCGGTGAAGCGGCTAATCCGGCCAGATATCCCCGGAGACGCTCGACCCGGTCAGGATTCAGGGCCGTCGCCGAACGGGCGCTCATCCGCGGCCTCGCTCATAGGGGGTGGGATAAGGCAGCTCTGACTGGCGGGTCCGGCCATCCTGGTTGATCACCCAATAAGGGTTTCTCAGCAGCTCGCGACCCAGGGCAACCAGATCGGACCGATCATTGCCGAGGATTTCTTCGACCTGTTCGAGGCGGGTGACCAGGCCGACCGCAATGGTCGGAATCTGGCAATGTTTGCGGATCGCATCGGCATAGCTGACCTGATAGCCGGGGTAGATCTTGATCGGCGTCTCCAGCAGGCCGCCTGTGCTGACATGGACCAGATCGGCCAGATCTTTGACGGCATCGACGATGCGGCAGGCCTCATCGAGGTCGATGCCACCTGGGGCATGGTCGGCTGCAGAAATGCGCAGCAGAACGGCACGGTCACTCGGCCAGACCTCATGGACTGCGGCGAGGACCTCGCGCAGCAGGCGCGTCCGGTTTTCGGTCGAACCGCCATAGGCATCGGTGCGGTGATTGGTCAGCGGCGAGAGGAATTCGTGGAGCAGATAGCCGTGGGCGGCGTGGATCTCAACGGCGTCAAACCCAGCGGCCAGTGCGCGTCTGGCCGCCTCCCGGAAGGCCTGGACGATACCGGGTAGCTCGTCTGGGGTCAGGGCATGCGGCATACGGTATTCATTCGAAAATACAATCGCGCTTGGCGCGACGATCACGGGATCGCTCGAGGTGCATTTGCGCCCGGCATGGGCCAGCTGGATGGCGGTCTGTGAGCCAAACTGGTGGATCAGGTCTACCAGGCCTTTCATACCGGCGATCTGGCTGTCTTCCCATAGGCCGAGGTCCTGGCTGGAAATCCGGCCATTGGCTGTGACAGCGGTGGCCTCGACAATGATCAAGCCAACGCCGCCCAGGGCCCGTGTCGGGTAATGCAGGCGATGGAAGTCCTGGACCCAGCCACTTTCATCGCTGGAAAACATGCACATCGGTGGCATAACAATCCGGTTTTTCAGATTCAGGTTCTTCAGGCTATAAGGGGAATACGTTAGCAGGGGCATCGCTCACAGGTCCTCCAAGGTGTTGTTTTTTCCATTGTAACCCAGTTTTCGCTCCTTCGTCGGTAAAAAAGTTACCACTCGCAGGGCTTGACAACTCCTTTTTTGCATGTTTATAATGACCCTGTCGGTCGCAAGACGGCCGGCAAAGATAAATTTTGGACCGGGGAGCCGCCAGGCTGAGAGGGAGCACCACGCTTCGACCCGTAGAACCTGATCTGGATCATGCCAGCGAAGGAAGTCTGCACTTTACACTCTCTTGATGAGGGATTTGCAAAGTCCGGCGATTCGCGGCCGGGCTTTTTTGTTGCCGGCCGCCGGTCCAAAATCTGCCACCTCTGGTTGTCTCGGAATTCCGAGGACCGCCAGCCAAGGAAAGGATTTTGCCATGGAACCGCCGGATTTCACCCGTCTTCTTGATGCCAATCTCAATCGAATTTGCGAGGGGCTGCGCGTCCTGGAAGATTTCTTCCGCTTCGCCGCACCAGAACCCGAGCTGGCCGAACGCTGTAAAAGTCTGCGTCACCGGGTGCGTCATGAACCGGGCCGCCTGAAGCCGGATTTGCCGGACCTGCTGTGGACCCATCGTGATGCTGAATCCGATTGCGGACCAGCGGTATCTCTGCGGTTGCAGGATCAGGGTGAGATCGCGCACCAGTACTCGACAATCCGGGATTTTCTCACGGCCAATTGCAAACGGATCCAGGAAGGTTTGCGGTCCCTGGCGGAGGCAGGCCGCATGCTTGACCAGTCAGGCCTGGCATGTTTTTTTGAGGACATGCGCTACCAGTCCTATGCGTTGGAGTCAGACTGCCTGGCAGCAGTTGCCAATGAGCCGCGCACCAGGCTGGCGGCAGCCTTGCGCGGCCTGTATGGCGTGGCTTCGCCGGAACCTGCCACAGGCCGGTCGGCTCTGGCCAGTGGCCTCGACTTGCTCGCAGCAGGGGTTTTTGTCCTGCAATACCGTAACAAAACGGCTGATACCGTCGACCAACTGGCTGACTGCCAGGTACTGGCTGCCGCCTGTCACGAGCGGGGAGCTCTCCTGATCGTCAATGACCGGGTCGACATCGCCCTGGCCTCAGGCGCCGATGGCGTCCACCTCGGCCAGGAAGACCTTCCTGTTGGTGTCGCGCGCCAGTTGGCTGCACACGTCCGCCCGGGCCAGCCATTCTGGATCGGCCAGTCCACTCATAACCCGGAGCAAGCCCGCGCCGCAGCTGATGCCGGTTGCGATTACATCGGAATCGGTCCTGTCTTTGCCACTACGACCAAGGCGGATTTGCGTGTCCCCGTCGCCGGGCTCGAGTATGTCCACTGGTCAGCCACGACGCTTGATCTGCCACACGTGGCTATTGGCGGGATCAGTCCTGGTAATTTTGAGCAGGTCTTCTCGGCTGGCGCCCGTTGTTGCGCCATGATCAGCGCCATCAACCAGGAGTCAGACCTTGTGGCTACAGCCCGGCTAGTCCAGGCTCAGATGCTTGCCTTGCTTTGAACAAATGGAATTGTGCGGCCGTTTTCCGCACCATGATCTGAACAGGAGGATCCATGAACTCGAAAACTTCCCCCAACTGGACCACCCAAATGGACGCGGCTAAGCGCGGCATCGTCACGCGCCAGATGATTGAGGCTGCAGAAAGAGAGGGGCTGGCACCGGACATCATCCGGGACCGGATTGCAGCCGGGACCGTCTGCCTGCCGGCCAATCGCAACCACTGCTCGCTTTCAGGCTGTGCGATCGGCCAGGGGCTCACGACCAAGGTCAATGTCAACCTTGGTATCTCAGCCGACCTGTGCCTGTATGAACAAGAACAGGAAAAGGTCCGCACCGCCTTGGATCTCAAGGCAGATGCGATTATGGACCTGTCATCGGCCGGCCAAACGGTTACTTTCCGGCGCTGGCTGATCGAAACCTCCCCGGCCATGATTGGAACCGTTCCTATGTATGACGCAATTGGTTTTCTGGACAAGGAACTTTCGGAGATCACAGCTGAAGAATTCCTCAGTGTCGTCGAAGCACACGCCCGGGACGGGGTTGATTTCGTCACGATCCATGCTGGTCTCAATCGTGCGACTGCCAAGCGTTTTCGCAGCAATCCGCGTGTAACCCACATCGTGTCGCGCGGCGGATCCCTGCTCTATGCCTGGATGGAACTGACCGGTCAGGAAAACCCCTTTTATGAATACTTCGACCGTTTGCTGGACCTCTGTGAAGCCTATGATGTGACACTCAGCCTCGGAGATGCCTGCCGGCCGGGCAGCATTGCAGATGCCACAGATGCAGCTCAAATCGAAGAACTGATCACCTTGGGTGAACTGACCCAACGGGCCTGGTCCCGCAATGTCCAGGTCATGATCGAGGGTCCCGGACACATGACATTGAGTGAAATCCCGGCCAATATGCTGCTACAGAAGAAGCTCTGCCACGGCGCGCCGTTCTATGTTCTCGGCCCTCTCGTCACAGACATCGCCCCGGGTTATGACCACATCACCAGTGCGATTGGCGGTGCCATCGCAGCAGCCAGCGGGGCTGATTTCCTCTGCTACGTCACCCCGGCCGAACATCTGCGCCTGCCAGACCAGGATGACATGAAAGAAGGCATCATCGCTGCCCGGATTGCCGCCCATGCTGCTGACCTGGCCAAGGGTATTCCAGGCGCTTCCGACTGGGACAGGGCAATGAGCCAGGCCCGTCAGGTTGTTGACTGGCAGACCATGTACAGCCTGGCCATCGATCCCCAGAAAGCACGCCGCATGCATGAAAGTGCACTTCCATCGGAAGAAGGGACCTGTACGATGTGCGGCAAGCTCTGCTCCATGCGCAACATGAACCAGATTATGGGCGGCCAGTCGATTCGCCTGCATGATTCTATCCAGAAAGGCTGAACCATGAACCGTCGAACAACTTCCTTGAACCTGAAAAAATTGACACTGTCTGCCGTCCTGATCGCGTTGGGCACTGCAGGATCCTTTCTGCCATTCATGACCTTCCCGATCGGTCCCAGCCGCTGCGCGCCGCTGCAGCATCTGGTCAATGTGCTCGGTGCGATTCTGCTCGGCCCCGGTTATGCCCTGGCCAATGCTTTCCTGATCTCCCTGCTGCGCAACGTCTTCGGGGTCGGTTCTCTCCTGGCCTTCCCGGGTAGCATGATCGGTGCACTGCTGGCCGGCTGGCTGTACCGGTTGTCTGGCAAGGACATCGCCGCTTTGGCCGGCGAATGGGTGGGCACCGGGGTGCTCGGCAGCCTGCTGGCCTACCCGGTTGCCCGCTATCTGATCGGCATGTCACCGGCCAGCACGACGTTCTTCATGCTGCCCTTTGCCCTCAGCACGCTGGCCGGTGGACTGATCGCTGCCCTGATTCTGCCGCTTCTGCGCCGCGCCATTACTCTGCCCGCCTACACCCACGCAAACCGTAAATCACCTCCTGAAGATGTCACCCAGCCCTAATCCGGCTAACACGATGAATGAGATATCAGCCAGATTCGATCTGGTGCGCAGGAATAGTCCCCTGATCCATCACATTTCCAATTTTGTCACTCTCAATGATTGTGCCAATGCCGCCTATGCCGTCGGGGCCCGGCCCACCATGGCTTTCGACCCGCAGGAAGCAGCCATCGCTGCAGGCCAGGCCGACGCCATCGTCTGGAACCTCGGCACGTTCAACAGCCAGGCTACTGCTGCTATCCTATCCTCCCTGCCCATCGCTGCCGCCCGTCCGATTGCCATTGTAATCGATCCTGTAGCCGCCCAAGCCTACCCTGGGCGGCTGCAGTTCACCCTCGATTGCCTCGATATTTTTGCCAGCCTAGCCAAAAAAGACCGCTTGGTCTGCACCATCCTAGTCCGCGGCAATGAAACCGAACTGACCGCACTTACCCAGAATAAAGATGAAAACAGCAGCGAAACCCAAGCCCATCCCACCGGCGGAGTCGACCATTGCCGAAAAAGAGACGGGGTCTCTTTTTCGGCAAAATTGTCAATCTATCAGCTATTTCTTGCCACATTCCCTGCAAACATGGCGCTTTTCCTGGTCGAAACGGGCCAAAGAGACCACGTCCTTTTTTTGCACAATGGTCGACTGGAACAGCTGGTTCATGAGCAATCTTGTCTGGCTCTGACTCGAATCACAGGTGCAGGTTGTGTGAGCAATACATTGATTGCAGCGACAACAGGGGCGGCTTTGATGGCTGATATTGGTTGTCCGCGCAGTGAATTGGCTGCTGCAGCGCTGGCCGCTGTGGCCGGGCTGGTCCGGGCAGGACAGTGGGCTGAGAACAAGTCAGCCGGTATCGGCACCTTTCGCAGCCTGCTCTTTGATGAGCTGGGGCAGACATCAATGACGTGAAGCAGGTTCGGTCGTGCCACGGAAAACGTTGACTTGGAAAGCCTGTGCTATAATGAAATCAGGTTCAACGAAGGGGGATGCCGCCGTGCCGATTCTGACGATTTCCCGGCAAATGGGCAGTCTGGGTGATGAAATCGCCCAGGAAATGGCTCGTCGCCTGGGTTGGGACTTGCTTGATCATAGCCAGTTGATCCAGCGCTTTTTTTCTGTAGGTGTCACCGAACAAGAACGTCAATCCTTGAGCGAAAGTGCTCGTTTCTTCCTGAATCTTGCACCAGATGGACTGACCTACATGGACCAGCTCGAACGGGGCCTGAACCGGCTGGCCGAAGAAAAACCACTGATTCTGCTTGGTTTTGGTTCACAAGTGATCTTTGCGGACAATGACGACGCGGTCCACGTCCGGATCACTGCCCCTTTGGACATCCGTCAGGAACGAGTCAAGCAACTATTCAATGCCACAGACGACAACGCGAGCAAGATTCTCGATCAGGCAGACCGGCGGCACCGTCGCTTTGTCTCGACGCTTTTTGGCATGGATTGCGCCGATGAATCCTTATACCACTTGATCTTGAACACAGGTTTCCTGTCCGTTGCTGAAGCAGCAGAGTCTATTACAGCACTTCTCAATATTCGCAAAATCATGCAGGAACATCCGGGAGAAATGGAGAAACCAGTCGTTCCATCGCCCAATGGCAAGATCCACTTCAAAAACAAGTCTGAAGCCGAATTTGCCCGTATTCTGGACATGCACCAGATCGAATGGAAATACGAACCGCGGACGTTCCCCGTCGAATGGGACGCCGAGGGCAATGTCACGCTGGCATTTTCACCAGATTTCTACCTGGTCCAGTTTGACACCTATCTCGAGCTGACGACGATGAACCAGCGCTATGTGACTGAGAAAAACAAGAAGCTGCGCCGAGTCCGGGAGCTCTATCCCGGTACCCATATCAAGATCGTCTATAAAAAGGATTTTCAATCCCTGGTCGAGCGTTTCAGCCACATGGGCAGTTCCAGCCAGCTGTAATAGGCTTGTTGTAAACGACCGGACGAATCAAAGGGGCAAAGAGAGGTTTTTATGGGTGAAGGAACCAGTAATGGCGGTTATAGGATCCGGCAAACCCTACTTACAACCCAGGCCATCCAAGACCGGATATCCGCATTGGGCCAACAAATCAGCCATGATTACACCGGGCAGGAACTTGTCCTGGTCGGTGTGCTCAAGGGCTCTCTCTATTTCATGGCGGATCTGTCCCGGGCGATCGATCTACCGCTCACGCTGGATTTCATGACCATCGGCACGATCCCGAACACGACCAACCAGACAGGGATTGTCCGGATCACGAAAGATCTCGATGTCGATATCACGGGCAAGCAGGTG
>SABL01000083.1 GCA_009928985.1 Clostridia bacterium | reverse complement strand
CTGGGGCGTCATTCCTGTCGCTGCCATCTGCAACGTCAAGCCAGCCGACCTCGCCCGCAAAAACCTCATCCCCGTCCTCTCCGGCCTCGCCGCCGCTGTCCTCGTCACGATGTTTCTGGTGTAAGTCAAGTCCAAGCTGATTGCTTTTTAACTTTTCTCATAAGGTAGCCCTGTCACAAATACAGCCAGTTGATTGCTTTTTTTGAGCGACTCCGCAGCCGCACAGCGGCGAGGACCGGAGCGGACAAAAAGACAATCAGCTGGCCTTGTAACATTTGTCCACCTAAATTGTCATGAATAATTAGTGCTCCTGTCATGTGATTGCATCTCTGGCCGCTTTATGATTGAAGTGACTACATGGATCCGAGCTACTGCCCGTCTGTCGCCCTGGCAGACTGGAGTGACGTTCCTGCCAGTTTGTCCAACAGGCACTCTGGAGACGCGAAACGACTGGAGACAGAACGGTGAAAATTGAAGAGGAAGGTCTTGTTCAGGACAGCGACATCGATCGTCTGACTTATCATCGGCACTACCCACTGACATACCCACAGCGAGGAGTCTGGTTTCTCGAGAAAATCAACCCGGATACCGGCATAGGCAATCTGGCGGTGACTTTGAAATTTAATCAAGTCATCGATTACGTGACTGTCAATCAGGCTGTGAATTTGCTTCTGGCCCAGAACGAGGGCTTCAGGACTCGGATCCGGCAGAATCAAGATGGCGAAGCATCCCAGTATTTTGCACCGTTTGAACCTTATGTCATGCCTCGCCTTGACTTTAGTCTCGTCGACAAGGAAATGCTCTACCAATGGGATCGCACGGAGGTTCGCCGGCCCTTTGAACTAGACCAGAACCTTTACTATTTCGCCTATGTCAAGATCGACAGCCAGTCTTCTGCTTTGTTCATGCGTTTCCATCATTTGATTGCCGATGCCTGGTCTTTTGTCCAGATCGGCAACGACTTGATGGCCTTTTATGATCGGCTGTGTGATGGTCGGGGTGTTAGTGAACCTGAAAATCCATCCTACCGTGATTTCATCGTGTCCGAACAAAATTACATCGAATCTGAACGCTATCACCTGGACAAGGAATTCTGGCGCAGCCAGTTTTCGACTTTGCCAACGCTGACAACGTTGAAAACTCGCACGACAGAACGGATCGGCTTGACTGCCAAACGACGCAGCTATGCCTTGCCGGAAAAGCTCACCAGCAAGATCCGGGAATACTGCCATGAAAACCGGACCTCGATTTTCGCGCTGTTCTTTGCAGCCATGAGCATCTATATCAATCGGATCAGGGACCAGGAAGACATCGTGATCGGCACTCCAGTTCTCAACCGCTCCAATGCCAGGGAAAAACGGACGATCGGGATGTTTATCAGCACCGTGCCGCTTAGGGTTCAAATGGATAACCACCTGACTTTCCAGGAATTTTCCCGCAAACTGGATACCACATGGTTCTCTGTTCTCAAGCATCAAAAATACCCCTATGATTTGCTCCTCCGGGACGTTCGGGAATCCTATCCGGATGTGGAGAAACTATTTGACATCGCCATCTCTTACCAAAACGGCAAAATCAACCGCAGCCAGGAAGGCTTGGCGGGCAATGCCGAAGTCCGATGGCATTTCACGGAACACCAGACTGAAGCCTTGTACCTGCATATCAATGAACGAGAAGGGGAGAGCCAGATCCTCCTTAATTATGACTATCTGACAGATCTCTTCTATGCTAAAGAAATCGACTACATCCACGATCACATGTTGCGCTTGCTTTGGCATGCTTTGGACAACCCGCAACGCCCCATCAGCCATATCCATATGCTTTCTGAAAAAGAACGATACAAAGTTTTGACTCAGTTCAACCAAACCGAGGCTGATTATCCGCGCAAACAGACCGTAACGGGTCTGTTTGAAGCCCAAGCCGACCGGTCGCCGCATTCGCCGGCCCTGGTAATCGGCAAGAAGTCATACACCTATGATACCTTGGACCAGCTTGCGGAAAGGATCGCCAGAGAGCTCAGGCAAGCAGGTGCCAGAAAGGAATCCATCATTGCCCTGTACATGCATCCATCATTGACCTTGGTGGCATCGATCCTGGGCGTGATCAAAGCCGGCGCCGCATATTTGCCCATTGATCCGGAATATCCTTCAGAACGGGTTTCGTATATGCTCGAAAATTCGGGTGCCAGGATCCTCTTGAAGGGCACTCGCAAATCCGGTCCGGCTGGTTTCGATGGAACTGTTCTGGATGCCTCAGCCATTACAGCTGATGCGCTGCATCAAAAAGCCAATGGTTTGCGTTTGCCAAGACAGTTATCGACCAGTGAACCGTCCAATCTCCTGTATGTGATTTACACCTCCGGATCGACAGGCCGGCCCAAAGGGGTCATGATTGAACATCGCAATGTGGTTCGTCTGCTGTTCAACGATCGCAACCTGTTTGATTTTGGTCCTCAGGACTGCTGGACCCTGTTCCATTCCTATTGTTTTGATTTTTCAGTCTGGGAAATGTATGGTGCTCTGTTGTATGGCGGTCGGTTGGTCATCGTCCCGAAACCAGTGGCCAGGGATACACATGCCTTTCGAAAACTGCTGGCGGATCATCAAGTGACCATTCTGAACCAGACGCCAGCTGCCTTTTACAATCTATCTGAACATGAGATCCAGAAACCAGGCTATGATCTGTCCGTGCGCATGGTCATTTTTGGTGGCGATGCTTTAAAACCCCAACTGTTGCGACCCTTCCACACCAAATATCCCGGCACTCGCCTGATCAACATGTATGGGATTACGGAAACAACCGTCCATGTCACGCATATCGAACTAAAAGTATCGGATTTACTCAATGGCACCTCTAATGTCGGCCGGCCCATTCCAACCATGCGGGTCTACATTCTCGATAAAAATCTCAATCCGATGCCCATCGGGGCACCTGGAGAGATTTTTGTCAGTGGCGCGGGCGTCGGACGCGGTTATTTGAACAATCCGGAATTGACTTCCGCCCGCTTTTTGCCCAACCCGTTCGAACCAGGCGAAAAACTCTACCGGTCTGGCGATCTGGGCCGATTCTTCCCGGAAGGTGACATTGAATATCTGGGCCGGATTGATCATCAGGTCAAAATCCGCGGCCACAGGATTGAGCTGGGCGAAATCGAGTCCGCCCTTCTCGATCACAGCCGGATCAGGGCTGCCCGAGTCTTGACCACTGAAAATGGGCAAGGCAGCAAGCAGCTGGTCGCCTATTTTGTGCCTGCCCAGCCGATCACCAACCATGAGCTGCGAACCTTTCTGACGAAGTCGCTGCCAGAATACATGATTCCCACGTTCTTTGTAGCGCTGGAGCGCATCCCACTAAACAGCAATGGCAAGATTGCCCGGGAAAAATTGCCAAAACCAGATTTGGACACCGTTCCGGCATCAGAATTCTCACAGCCCGTTACGGCGCTCGAGATCAGGATCGCCGCGGCCTTTTCCGAAGTTCTGGAGTGCTCTGAAATTGGCCTGGAGGATCATTTTTTCCGGTTGGGTGGTGACTCCCTCAGTGCGGCCAGATTGGTTGCCATTCTTGGCGATCCGGTCACATTTGCCGATTTGTACAGTCATCCGACTGTTTCGGACCTGGCGCAGTTCATGCAAAATCAGAAATCCAGTGGTTCCGGATCATTGCTGGTGCTCCATCAATCTACAGCCCGGAGACACTTGGTTGTTTTTCCCTATGCTGGTGGTACAGCCGCAACCTATTTGACCCTGAGTCAGCAGATCGGACAAAGTTCAGATGACATGAATGTGATTGCTGCCAACTTGCCACAGCAACGCTTGCCGCAACACCAGATGGCTGAAATAATCGCGCATGAGATTATGCAAGAACTGACAGGGGATCTCTATTTTTACAGCCATTGTGCGGGATCCAGCCTGGCCATTGAAACAGCGCTGCTGCTTGAAAAGCTGGGACGCCCGCCTGTTTCAGTCCTGCTGGGTGCATCGTTGCCACCTGCTGCGCCCAGACGACACAATGCTTTGGGTTTCATCGCAACGATGTTCCAGCGCGGTCTGTATCGCCTGCTGGAAAATCCCTGGCGATATCTCAGTGACAAATCGTTGCTGAAAATCCTCAGCTCTATCGGACTGCGTCAGGTTGACATGCAGCCAGGGCAAATTGAAAGCATGATCAGCCTGTTCCGCCAGGATGCTGCCGAGTTCTATACTTTTTTCAACCGGATCCGGCACGAACGACAGCTAGGCCAGTCAGATGTCAAACTGTCATCGACCATCCATTGCATCATCGGTGACCAAGATCCGGTCACGATGGGGGCAAAGCGGCATTATCAACGCTGGAACCAGTTTTCCGACCAAGTGGACTTGACCATCCTGCCTGACGCTGGACATTATTTCCTGGGTACCCAAACCAGTGAATTGTCCAAATGGATCCTGCGCACGATCAATCGTTCATCGAGTGACCAATATGTTTAAACTCATATTCGATCCGGACTTTTCACTCGTCCTGCTTTCGATCGGCTTTGTCGTTTTCCTTTCAGCGATCGTCTGGCGGATGAAAAACAAACAATTGATCCATCATGTGTTCCTGGGCTTGATGGGCTGTCTGTTTATCTGGGCGATTGGCGCGATGATTTTGCTGCGTGACAATCTCCTGGGGCGGCCGATTCAGGTCTGGGCGGTCAATTTCACCTATATCGGTTTGATCTTGACCCCCGTTGCCGCACTTTACGTGGGCGTGGTCTTCGCCCATAACACGGTCAAGCTCAGTCCGTTACATCTATTGACTTTGGTCATACCGAGCGTGTCCCTGGCTCTGCTCTATACGAATGAATATCACCACGTCTTCTATAAATACTACGACTATGCTCAGCTGACATCAGCCAATGCCCTGGGCTGGTATTTTGTTATCCATACCGCCTACTCTTACACCTGTATTACGATCGGCCTCTCTTATCTGGCCTATTTTTCAATCAAGAACGCCGGATTTTTCTCAAGACAGTCCATTCTCATATTGACAGGCGTCATCATGTCTTTCGGCTTCAACGCGGCTGTGACATTCCAGGTCATTCCAGCCCGATTCCACTATACGGTCATTGTTCTCTCACTCTCTTGCATCTTTTTCTACTTTGCCATTTTCAAATACGATTTCCTCAGCATCGTTCCGATTGCCCTGCAGAGGGTGGTCGATCACATCTCGGATAGTTTCATGGTCTTTGATGCCAATGACAACCTGATTGACTTTAACAAGACTTTCATTGACACCTTTCAGACTGAGGCCAATATCACACGGAAAATCACAATCAACACGCTGGCCGAGCGCGTCAAGGGCAATCGATCCATGTTCAATCTGCTGCGGAAATTCAGAGCTGTCGTCAAGCGCCGGATGCGGCTGACACTTGAAGACACTTTGGAAATCAAAGGCCAGAAACGCTTTTTTTCAATTGAAGTGACTCCCGTTTATAATCAAGGTCGGTTCATCAGCACCATTATCCTGCTCAAGGATATTACGGAAATCAGGGAAGCCCTGGACTCGCTGCGCCGCAATCATGAAATGCTGATGGAAAAGGAACGACTGGCTTCGCTGGGCCAGCTGATCGGTGGAATTGCACACAATCTCAAGACGCCGATCATGTCGCTCTCAGGCGGTATCGAGGGGCTCAAGGACTTGATTGAAGAGTATAAGGATTCGATTGGCGACAGCAGTGTGACGCCTGAAGACCATCAGGAAATAGCCCGCGAGATGTTGGTCTGGATCGACAAGATTCGCCCCCATTGCACCTACATGTCTGACATCATCACGACGGTCAAAGGCCAGGCAGCCCAATTCAATACATCGGACGAAATGACTTTCACGCTAAATGAACTGATCCATCGTGTCGATTTGCTGATGAAGCATGAACTCAAGCGGTATCACTGCGTCCTCAATATCCACCATAAATCCGGCAACATCATTGAACTGAAAGGTGAAGTCAACAGCCTGGTCCAGATCTTTGACAACCTGATCATCAATGCCCTGCAATCTTATGACGGTCGCCAAGGCCAGGTGGATCTGACGATTGAGGAAAACGGGGATAAGATCTTATTTGAACTCAGGGATTACGGCAGCGGTATTCCAACTGCTGTCCGTGATAAACTATTCCGGGAAATGGTGACTACCAAAGGCAAACTAGGCACTGGCTTGGGATTGTATATGTCCCATGCCACCATCAAGGGCAAATTTGGTGGACGCATGTGGTTTGACAGTGAACCAGACAAGGGCACCCGCTTTTTCATTGAATTGCCCTTGGCTCGCAGTTATCCTAAACCCGTGTCCGCGGGCACACACGATAAGGGAGCACTTCGTTATGCGTAAACGCAAGCAAAATGAGATGTCTGATTTCCGGATCATTGTTGTGGACGATGAGGTTGGTATCATCGACTCACTATCGGTTGTTTTAAACCGTGGTGGCTACGAAACAGTCGGTGAAACGGATCCGCTCAAGGCGATTGAACGAATCAAAAACGAGC
The DNA here is from genome assembly GCA_009928985.1 of Clostridia bacterium. Taxonomy (GTDB): domain Bacteria; phylum Bacillota; class Clostridia; order Saccharofermentanales; family UBA5734; genus UBA5734. The sequence continues at coordinate 2,824 of SABL01000083.1, read as the reverse complement.
GTTTTGACCTGTTGATCCTCGACTACCTGATGTTCCCTTTGCATGGTGATGAAGTGGTTGAGCAAATCCGGACGTTCAACAAGGAACTTTACATCCTGCTCTTGACCGGCCACCGCGACCTGGCGCCGCCGCTGGAGACGATCCGGGCTCTCGATATCCAGGGCTACTGCGAAAAAAGCGATAAATTCGACCAGCTGATCCTGCTCGTCGAATCGGGCATCAAGTCGATTACCATGCTGCAGATGATCAAGAAATTCCAGGAAGGTCTCAACAAGATCCTTCAGGCGGTGCCCAAGATCTACCAGCTCCAGCCCCTCGGCAGCATTCTGGAAGACATCCTGTCCGAACTGCTGCCCCTCGTCAACAGCGAGCATGCTTTCATCCTCGTCGATGATGTCGCAGGAATTGATTCCGAGAAAAAAAGCATTTTCAAAGGTATCGGACGCTATCATCAAGATGTCGATGTCTTTGTTGACATGCTTCAACCTAGATTGATGGAGGAAATCGGCTATGCTCGCCTCAATCAGAAGATTGTCCACTTTGACGAAGGCGTCATATTACCCCTCAACAATGAACTGATGCAATCCATTGGGGTTATCTATGTGGAAAGTCTCGATTTCGGCAGTTCGCAATTAGATGATGGCATCAAGTTATTGGAAATCTATGCCGGTCAAGCAGCATCCTCGCTGAGCAATGCGTTTCTGCACTCGATGGTCCATATGAAAAATGAAGAGCTCAACCGAACCTATGACCAGCTCAGGAACGGCTATATGGACACGATCGAGGCGCTGCGGCTGGCGGTTGATGCCAAGGACATCTACACCCGCGGCCATTCCGACCGGGTTTCCTATTTTGCAACCATGATTGGCCGGGCAATGAATCTGACGCAAGACCAGATCGAGCTGCTGCGGATCAGTGGTTTCTTCCATGATGTCGGCAAGATCGGTACCGGTGATGATATCCTGGCCAAAACAGACCGCCTGAATGATGACGAATATGAGGAAGTGAAGAAGCATCCGCTCAAAGGCGCCCAGATCCTGTCGGCTGTCTTCATGTTCAAACAGGTGGTGCCGATCGTCCAGTACCATCACGAACGGATCGATGGCCTGGGATACCCTCATGGCCTGAAAGGCGAGCAGATACCTTTACTGGCCCGGATCATCTCCGTAGTCGATGCTTTCGACGCCATGACCTCTGACCGACAGTATCGCTCGCGCATGGATGTGGAGCACGCCAAAAACCAGCTGGTCCAGGGCAGGGGAACTCAGTTCGACAGCAAAGTGGTCGATGTGTTCCTTAGTTTACTGGGACGCTATGATGATATCCTGGCGGACATGGCTACTCTGAACATTGGCGGCCACGATCCCTACAATCTCATATTGAGTGAACCTGTTATCGAACCATTGACTGCTTCATAAAGTACCTGAAAATCCACAACCACGTGGTGCCAACGCCCGTCACTAGGTTTATAATTAAAATTAGACCAAACAAAGCGAGGCGATGGGCATGTTGACAGACAAACGACTGAATCAAGCTTACCAGTCAGCCAAAGTCCTGGAGTTTGATGATACCTCCCGCCTGATTTTCTTTTCCGACTGCCATCGGGGCGACAATAGCCTGTCCGATGAGTTTGCCCGCAACCAGGCCATCTACCAGTACGCGATGGCCTATTATTATTACAATGGTTATACCTATGTCGAGGCCGGCGACGGCGATGAGCTTTGGGAATACGCTCATTTCAAGCACATCCGGATCGCTCACAGCGACATTTTCCATACCCTGCAGCACTTCCATGAAGAAGATCGCATGATCATGCTGTACGGCAACCACAATATGAACCTCAAGAACAAAGACTATGTCCGGAAAAATCTTCATAACTATTACGATGAATATAACGATGAGGAGAAGGTCCTCTTCGAAAATCTCGAACCTTGCGAAGCGTTGCTATTGCGTCACCGTGAGTCTGGCCAGGAGATCCTGACTGTTCATGGTCACCAGGGTGACCTGATGAATGACCAGCTCTGGGTTGTTTCCATGCTGATGATGCGCTATTTCTGGCGCCTGATGCACATCATCGGTTTCCAGAATCCATCCAGCCCGGCCAAAAACGCCAACAAACGGCACAAGATCGAGAAAATGTACAACCGCTGGATCGCGGCCAACCGGAAAATGCTGATCTGTGGCCATACGCACCGACCCAAATTCCCCAAAAGTTCCGACCTGCCTTACTTCAATACCGGTTGCTGCATCCATGCCCGGGGCATCACCGGCATCGAGATTTTTGAAGACAAGATCATGCTCGTCGAGTGGCGTGTCCGCGCCGACAAAGAAGGCAGCCTGCACATCTCCAGGAAGATCATTCGAGGGCCTGAGCCGGTCAGCCGGTACGACAACTTGTGGAAATGAATGACTCACCCACAGTGCCCAGTTTTTTTGCTGCGCTAATTCCCCGTTTTTGAGAAAATTTGATTTCTTGATGGTTTAAGGCCGTCAATTTGCTTGCTAGTCCGGCAGACGGCCGTTATAATTTTGTTAAATATGCTTAACTTTCGCGATCAGAACCTTTGCGATTGGAGCATAACAATGCTTGCCCGACATAAAGGAGGTTTCCAATGCAGATCAAATTCACCGAAACTGTCCTGCGCGATGCCAACCAGTCGCTGGTGGCGACCCGCATGCCGCAAAAGGATTTCATAGACATCCTGGACACCATCAACCAGGCTGGCTACTACTCGATCGAGTGCTGGGGCGGAGCGACATTCGACTCCTGCCTGCGGTTCCTGGACGAGGATCCCTGGGAGCGCCTGCGCCTGATCAAAAAGCA
>SABL01000281.1 GCA_009928985.1 Clostridia bacterium | reverse complement strand
CACCGACCCCGAGCGCCTCTGCACCATCGCCGGGACCTGGAGCATCAATGAGTACATCGCTCGCCAGCCCGTCCTGCACGGTCCGATAGCGATGAATTCCCTCTACGCCATTCCTGGCTATTACCTGATCGAAGAATGCAGCGCCACCTCGGCGGGCAATCTGGAATGGTTCGTCGACCGCATGCTGCATCAAGGGAAATTTGCCACCATGCCCGAGGGCATCCGCCTGTACGACTATATCGACCAGCTGGTCGACTCGGTCGATCCGGCGTCATCGGACACGGTCTTCCTGCCTTTCCTGTACGGTTCGAATGACCATCCCCTGGCCCAGGGAGCCCTGATCGGCCTGACCAATTATCACCAGAATGCCCATGTCCTGCGCGCCGTCTACGAAGGCGTGGCCTTCTCTCACCGCAGCCACATCGATAAACTTCTGGCTGCCAGAAAGCCACCCCAGGCAATCCGCATGGCTGGCGGCGCCGTCCGCTCCCGTGTCTGGGTACAGATGTTCGCTGACGTCCTGCAACTGCCAATCGAAATCATTGCCACCGAAGAACTGGGCGCCCTGGGAGCTGCCATGGCCGCCGCAGTCGCCTGCGGGCATTTTGCCGATTATGGCCAGGCAGCCCAGGCCATGGTGCATCTGGCGGACACGATCCAGCCTGACCCTGCCCGTGCGGCCGTCTACCAGAAAAAGTATGAAACCTACTGCACCTTCCGCGACGCCATCCATCCGGCCTGGAACAGGCTCGACTGAGCGTTATAAAGGATAGAGGAGATCATCATGATTCGTACAGCCAGAGATGGCTATTTTCTCGGCATCGATGCCGGTACCACCCGGATCAAGGCAGGACTGATCGGCCTCAACGGCGAACTGGCTGCTTTGGCCAGCTGTGATGTCGATGTCCGCCACCACAAGGCCGGATGGTCGGAAATCGACATGGCCGGACTCTGGGACAAAGTCTGCTTTGTCCTGCGCGATCTTGCAGACCGTCATCCAGATAAAGTCTCAGCTGTCCTGGCGATCGGCGTTGCTGGCCAGGGGGACGGCTATTGGCCGGTGACAGCGGACGGCGAACCGGCCGGACCCGCCATTCTCTGGAACGACACCCGGGCCAAATCCCTGGTCATTCGCGCGAATGACACGATTGACCGTCTTTGCCGTGACAACTTTGTAACCCCTCTCTTCCCCGGCTCGATGCCCATGATCCTGATGTGGCAAAAAGCCAGCCAGCCCGACCGCGTCGCCCAAACCGACAAGATCGTCCACTGCAAAGACTGGCTCAATTTCAAACTGACTGGGGAACTGGTCTCGGACTTTTCAGATGTTTCGATCGCTTTGATGGACGTTCGCAAACGGATCTTTGTCGACGAGCTGATTGCCGCGCTCAATCTGGAGCACGAACGCGGGAAGTTCCCCGATCCCCTGCCGTCATGCTCGATCATCGGCCACACGACTGGGGTGGCATCCGGTCAGTCTGGCCTGCCATCCGGGATACCCGTCATCGCAGGATCCATCGATGTTGCCGCCGTTGCCCTCGGCTTGGGGGTCGTCAAACCCGGTGATGCTTGCTCCATCCTCGGCACCACGATTTGTAACGAAACGGTCATTGCTGAAAAAGATTTCACCGATCCCTTCCTAAGCGGTGGCGCATTGTCCCATGTGTCTGAAGGCAATGTCCTGCGTTTCATGGCCACCTCCAGCGGCACCTCGGCTTTGGACTGGGTACGCCAGGAAATTCTGGGCAACGAGCCTTTTGAACAGATCGAGGCC
>SABL01000280.1 GCA_009928985.1 Clostridia bacterium | reverse complement strand
GGCGGCTCGGTATTCAATCGTGGCAAACTGATGAGCAACATTTACGAGACCAACCCAAAAGAACTTGCCAGATCGATGGATACGGTAATCCAATCATGGGACTGCTCTTTCAAGGACTCAGACGGCACTGATTATGTGGTCGGTCAGGTGCTGGGCAAACGGGGTGCAGACCATTACCTATTAGACCAGGTCCGCGCCAGAATGGACTTCCCGTCCACAATCCAGGCAGTCAGGTCATTATCAGCCAAATGGCCGGAGTCCAAAGCCAAATATGTCGAAGACAAGGCCAATGGCTCTGCTGTCATAGCCACCCTCAAACGCGAGATACCGGGGCTGATATCGGTCGAGCCGGAGGGCGGTAAACTGGTGCGGGCCCTGGCAGTATCGCCATATGTCGAATCGGACAACGTCTGGCTGCCATCGGCCCATATCGCTCCCTGGATTCACGATTTCATAGAAGAACTGGCAAACTTCCCGAACGCCAAATATGATGATCAGGTCGATTCATTCACACAAGGTATAATTTCCTCGTCTAATAGTAGCACTGTCCTAACCTTCTCAACTCAACCCATCGCCCGGCCATACCAGATAAATTCTTTTTGAGGCATTTATGAAGATCCATCGCAGAATTGGGGGGAAACTATACAACGCTGCCGCACCGCAGCAGATGGTCGGCGCGCCGGTCGTGGTCTACCAGACTCCTTACCGATACGTTGACCGCCAGATAACGGCTGACATGCTGGTAGACAGCTACAAGATGCCCCTGATCTTCAGCTCTCTCTCTTTCCTCTCCAGGCTATGCTTCGGCGGTCTGGATTTCAAGATGGAGAGCATCGATGGACCGGAAGACGACACCAAAGAGCAACAGATCACCCAGGCCCTCGGCCAGATCAAAGAGGCTGACAAGACCCTGGCAAGAATCGGCAGGAACAAGAACTGTACCACCCTGGAATGCGTCCGCAAAGCCGCTTTGGAAGGGTGGACGTTCAACCGGGCTTTCTTCGAAATAGCTCAGCAGATGGGCGAGGGCAACGTCTACTATCCCCGTCTCCAGCATCTCCCCAGCCAGAGCTTCAACCGCACTCCTTCGGCAGTGAGCGGCAACAATCGATACCAGGTTGACAACATCCTCAAGGGCATCATATTCGATACCCAAGAAGCCGAACCCCACTTCTTCCAGAACGTCGATGCTATCCGGGAACCTATCGAGATCCCCGCCGATCAACTGATGTTCATCGAGGACACCGCCCTGCCGGACAACACTTCTCTGTTGCACTCGGTTGCTTCGACAATCGAACTCATGAAACAGGCCCGCCACGATTTCAGGCTGGCTCTGGCTCGGGTGGGCACTCCCAAAGAAGTTGCTGAAGTCGATGGCGCGGCCCTGGCGGCCATGAAGAACGCTGGAATCGATATAGCTGGCGGATACCAGTCGCTAGTGGACTACTGCAACAACATGGTCCAAACCCAGAGCACCAACCAGGCGGAGGTAGCCCTTCCGGGCGTGAAGTTCAGGTATCCGGTTATACCGATCGCCCTCAACCCAATGGACGTTGAAAAGTTCATTGAACAGATCATACTCAACCATTTCTTTGCCAAAGCCATCACCGAGCAGCTAGCCCAGGCCATCAGCGTATCATCAACCCCCGGCAAAGCCCTACTGGATAGCGTTATATCAGGTCACCAGGAGGCCATAGGCAAACCGTTTGAAAAGCTCTGGCAGGAGTTCCTGGATATCAACGGCTATGACCTGCTGGTATCGTTTGACTATTGGTC
>SABL01000279.1 GCA_009928985.1 Clostridia bacterium | reverse complement strand
TCTCCATGCCGATCATATTGACCAGGACATATTTCTCGATGTTGAGGCGGAAGGTATCATTGATCACGCGCATCGAAAGCAGGGGGCCGCCTTCGGCATTGGCCGAGTTGATCTTGTGGATATTGTCAGCGCCTGGGAAATAGACCATCATGTCGCGCTGCAGGGAGGTCAGCTTGAACTTCTTGTTCTTCTCGTCGATGGTCAGGATGATCATCGAGTCGGACCGTTCTTCCGGGCTGGCTACAGCCGAGTTGCGGTTGTCGACACCCAGCAGGAGGATATTGGTGATGCCTTCTTCCGTGGGAATCTGATGGACGAGGGACTCGGTCGGGACATCATAGACTTCCGGAATGGTTTCGACAAATCCTTCCGGGTTGTTGTCGATTTTGTTCAGGAAGGTGTTGACGATCAGGACTGCTGCGATACTGACTACCACAAAGATCGCTGCGACTGCCACGGCAATCATTCTCCAGCTGGATGCTCTGCGTCGACGGTAGTTTGCCATTCAATAATCCTCCAAGTTCAGCCAAGCTGATAATGTATCCATCAAATCTAAATGCTAACGTTAACCTGTGTGCCGGTGCTTGGTTGCGGGCAAGAAAAAAGCATGCTGCCTGCACACAATGAAAGGATTATAGCATTATCGCTCTTGAATGTAGCTATTTTTTTCAATTGGCTTTATGAACAAAATGTAAACTATGCAAATAGTGTCACATTCAAGCATAATTTTGATCACAAATGATCGTTTGTTGGCGCGCACCCTCCTCATGCTGGATTCGGATCACTCCTGTAAGCCCACCTGAAATCCCAAAGGCGCCTTACGGGACCTGCCTGACTGTGTTATGGTTATAAGGCAATCCGGCTGGCCAACCAGACTGGGCCAGGCATCGGAAGCAGAGGTTTTACATGGAACGCAGTGAACTTGCCATCACCAAGCTGATCATCTTGTACATCATCCGCAGTCTGCCGGCTGTGACACTAAGCCAGTTGACCTCCCTGGCTCTGGATACCCTCTACATGGATTATTTCGGTTTTGCCACAGCCTATGAAGGACTGCGCATCGACCAGATGATCTCGGCTTCTTTTCGAGCGGACGACCCGGCGCGCGATGCCGCTGGCCAGGCAGTGATCCGCTGCGACCTGACGGATCAGGGCCGAACCATCCTCGAGACACTTGAACACAAAATTCCTGCACCGATCCGCTCTTATCTCGCTCAGGCCAGCACCAGCTGGCAGAAAGACATCCGGCTGGAACGCCAGCTGACTGCCAGGTACGAGTCAGATGGCAAAGGGCAGTATCAGGTCAGCCTGAGCCAGTCAGAGGGAGAAAAAAAGCTGGTCGACTTGGCCCTCACCATCCCGGACAAATCGCTGGCCATGCAAATTTGCGACCGCTGGCAGCGGCTGCCGCAAAGCATGTACCTTGGTCTTTTAGCCCTCTTGTCAGATGAACCGGTTCTGCGTCAGGAAACATTCATCGACGAAGCCGGTAGCCAAGCCTCTCCTGATCCGGTTGCGCCTGAACAGCCATTGCGCAGGCCCATGCCAGGTGAGCAGAGCCTGCTTTGACCGATTGGCCTTTGCATCTGCATCGGATTGCAGAAAGTCAAAGTGAAGCGACTCTCACATCCTGCAAAGTAAAAGCCCCAGACAAGCAAACGAGGTCTATCGTCATGCGAGTCCAGGGCTTATTTTAATTCATGCCAGCAGAGAGGGTGTCGTCAGCGTACCAGGTTAGGCAATGCCTTGATTTTTTCGCCCAGGTCCTTGGCCAACTGG
>SABL01000278.1 GCA_009928985.1 Clostridia bacterium | reverse complement strand
GTCCTTGCCTATCTGCGCCTGATCGCTTTCCCGAAAGACGACCTCTCTCTGGGCCGGATCATCAATGTGCCGCGGCGTGGTATCGGCGACGCCACCCTGGAAGCTCTCGCCCAGCTGGCGGCGGTGCACCAGGTTTCGCAGCTGGAAATCTGTGCCCGGGCGCAGGAGTTTCCGGCACTGTCCCGGACCTCAGGCCGCCTGCAGCTCTTTGCCACGCTGATCGAGCGCCTGCGCCAGGCGCTGCTGTCGGACCAGATGAGTTTTCCGGAATACATTGAATGGGTCGAAAACGAAACTGGCCTGGTCCAGGATATTCTTGACCAGCAAGAAAAAAGCAAAGCCGACTCGGTGGACCGGATTGAAAACCTCAAGGAATTGCTGTCAGATGCCGTCGAATTCGACCAGAACCGCAAAACCCAGATCGAACAACTGGCTGGATCCGGTCCGGCCCAGCAGCCTGACACCGCAGACGATCACCTGATCCTGGCGACCACTCTGCCTGATATCCTCAATGCTTTCCTCGAACGGGCCGCCCTGTACTCCGAGATGGACAATGATGCTGGTGAGCAGGATTTTGTTCGCCTGATGACCATCCACAGCGCCAAAGGTCTCGAATTCAAGGCCGTTTTCCTGGTCGGTGCCGAAGAAGGCCTGTTCCCGGGCTATCGCTCGATGGCCAGCGAATCGGATATCGAGGAGGAGCGCCGCCTGGCGTATGTCGCCATCACCCGGGCGCGGGAAAAGCTCTACGTGACCACAGCCCGGAGCCGGCTGGTCTTTGGCCAGACCCAGAGCCTCATGGTCTCGCGCTTCATTCGCGAGATCCCCGATGAATACATGGACGAGCGAGGCGGATCCCGCCGTGGCGACCGCAGTGCCGAGTTTGGTGAAACACCCAAGATCGACAACCCCTTCGTCACCGCTGCCCCGGCCCGGCGCGGCCCAGCTGCAAACGGGCCGGTACGCCCAACGGCCAGCTCACCGGCGCCTACCGCAATGGGTCAAACAGGTCCGACAGCCTCCGGACCTGCGAAGAAAGGGATCGATCCGGCTTCGGTCCATCCCGGCGACCGGGTCCGCCACACCAGTTTTGGCGAAGGCAAGGTCATTCGCGTCGATCCAGTGGCCGGCGATGCCATCTTGCTGATCGAATTTGGCAAAGTTGGCCAGAAACGGATGTTGTCCCGCCAGGCTTCGCTGGAGAAACTCTGACCGCTTGTATTCAGGTCCCGGCTATTTCGTGGATGATGTAGTCCTTTTTCTGGCTGTTGGCGACAATATCGGCCAGATTGCGGCAATGGTCGCTGATGCGCTCCATCGTATGGATCAACTCGAGGAAAATCACGGTGGACTGAGGGTCGCAATTACCCTGCCCCAGCCTGGCCAGATGACTTTCCCTCAGCCGCTTTTCCAATTCATCAATCTCGTCTTCGTGGCCCATGATCCGGCCGGCAGCGACGAGGTCGCGGTTGCGCAGGGCCCGGATGCTCTCATTGACGATGCTGCGGACCAGGACAAAGGCTTCGTCCAGTTCCTTGAGGGCATCCTCGCTGAAGATAATTCCCTTGTCACGCATCATGATGGAGGCTTCGCAGATGTTGTTGCAATAGTCACCGATCCGCTCGATGTCATTGGTGGCATGCATCAGGCCGGCAATGCGCACGGAGTCCTGGTCCGTCATCGAACTGACCCGGAACAGGTGGGATAGATAACGCACGATTTCATTTTCCAGATAATCGAGGGATTCTTCGTTCATCTTGATCCGCTGGACCAGCTCATCGGT
>SABL01000277.1 GCA_009928985.1 Clostridia bacterium | reverse complement strand
GGCATACCAGGTGATGCCGTCGTTGGGATTTTCGTCGATGATCAGCTGGGCATAATTGATGATGCCCATGATCGGGTTGTTGATCTCATGGGCCACGCCGCTGGCCAGGGTGCCAATTGATTCCAGCCGCTGCTGCTGGCGGAACTGCAGCAAGTCGGCGATGCGCTTCTCCTCCCTGTTTTTGCGTTCCGAGATATCCCGCACATAGATCAGGGCACCATCGGAATCATGATACTGGAGCGGTGCTGCCGTGACTTCGACCGACAGTTCCGTGCCGTCCAGGCACAGATAGACCTGTTCCATCGGCGGCACCGGACGGCGATCTTGCAGCAGGGTCTGGTAGCGCCTTTCGACGGCTTCCTTGAACGAGGGGTGGAGCCAGGTCATCACTGGCTGACCGATCAACTGGCTGGCTGAGTCTGCCTTCACCAGCTGGACGGCTGCCTGGTTGACATAAGCCACAGTTCGTCCGGCAACCAGGAAAATCGCGTCCGGAGCCGTCTCGACCAGTAACCGGAAACGTTCCTCACTTTCACGGAAGGCGCGTTCGCGCTTTTTGATCTGGCGGTTGCTATTAAACAAGAGGATCATTCCGGCCAGGAACACGGTGGCCAGCGCAGCAATAAACATGATCCAGCGCAGGAAATCCATGTGGATGTGTTCTTCGATCAAAAGCTTTTCGGTGACATCCGTGATGACCGAAAACAGCAACGACCGGCCTGCCACGATAACCGGGTAGGAATAGACCTCGACATCCCGGATCTGTCCATCAGCCAGGCGATGTTTGAACAGGAAGAAATTGCGCTGTTCCGATGCAGCCAGCTGCATTTCGCGCTCGATAGCCTCAGGGGTCAGCGTGTTGATTTGGTCCATGTGCAGGGTCTGCAGGGTCTCAACCGGATAACCGTAGAAGGTCGCAGCCGCGTTGTTGGCAAAAACGATTTCCCCATCATCGGGATCGATCAGGAGCATGATCGCCCCGTGCTGGCGAATGATGGTTTCGTAAAAATCGACATCTGGCTCGATTGGGCTGGCCAGGACAGGTATGTACCATGACAGCAGGATGGAGATCATGATCAAAATGCTGGCCGATCGCTTCGTGAACTTAATCAAATGATGCCCTCCCAGTCTGATGATCGCAACCCGGAATCGCGTTGGGATTCCTTACTCATCTGAAACCGCCGCTGGCAGATAGAGATCCATCTGGGTGTACTGGTCTTGTTCCGAATGAACCTCGAGCAGGCCGCCATGATCCTTGACGATGCCAAAACTGATCGACAATCCCAGACCCGTGCCCTTCTCCCGGGGTTTGGTTGAATAAAACGGCTCGAACATTTTCTGGCGCGTTTCCTCGGTCAGACCGGTCCCATGGTCTTTGACCCGGACGCGGACCCACTCTTTTTCACCCAGCAGCTGCCTGCTGACGCAAAGGTGGATCCTCTTATCCTCATGATGCTCGGGAAATTTTTCATTCAAGGCATCCCGGGCATTGGTCAGCAGATTCATCAGGACCTGCTGGATCTGCTGGCTGCGGCACAGGATCAGTGGCAGTTCCGGCTCCAGTTCGATCTGCAGCTCGATCTGCTCACCTTTGATGATCGTCCGGACCAGCGAGACGGTCCGATTGACAATGTCCTCGATCCGGGCCGGGCTGAACGACTGTTTTTCCTGGCGCGAAAATTGCAGCAAATTGCGGACGATTTCTGCCACCCTCTGCGATTCCTGGATGATGCCTTGTAAAAATTCGGTTTCCGGCGAATCCAAGCCCAGGTCATCCTGGACGATCT
>SABL01000276.1 GCA_009928985.1 Clostridia bacterium | reverse complement strand
GTATATGGCAATGATACATGTAGAGGCCCGGATGACTAAAGCGGATGCGGATGTGGACTTCTTCACCTTTGCCGACAAAAACCGTATCTTTGTAGCCGCGTTCTTCGGCTGGGGGTAACAGGCCGTTGCGTGCAATGACTTGGAACTGGGTGCCGTGAACATGGAACGGATGGCCACCGGACTGCATCATCATGCCACCGCGGTTGCGTATGATCCAGGTTTCGGTTTCGCCAAGTGGGACGGTTTCGTCGATCCGATCCATGGAAAAGGATTTGCCGTTGATGGTGCCGGTGATGCCCATAGACTGTAATTCGAACACGCGGATGGTCTGGTCTGGTTCGGATGCTAAGGGCTCGATACTTGCCAAATGTTCAGGCAAAACTGTATTTAAGCTCAGACTTGGTTCTTTGATATGCAGGTCGAGAATCGGACGGCCTCCTAAAAGAAGCTGAATGGATTCGTCAGAAATTTCGGCGAAATCGATGATCGCCTCTGCTCGTTCGCCCGGAGACAGGTCGATCGATCGGAGAGGTAGCGGCTTGCTGAGCAACCCGCCATCAGAAGCGATCTGGATCAAGTCGCTGCCATCGCTAAGCTGGAATTGATAATTCTCAGAATTGGATGCGTTGAGGATCCGGAAGCGGACGCTGTCTTTCGGGACATTCAGAAAGGGATCTATGGTTCCATTGACCAGGATCGTCTCCCCAGGTATCAGTCCCACCATCGTGGCTTGGTATGAAAATTGACCGTTGCTGTCAAAATTCCGGTCCTGGACGATCAAAGGAAAGTCATTGACACCATAGTCTTGCGGTAGGCCGAGACTATTTGAAACAGGATCGTCGATGTAGATCAGACCGGCCAATCCGGCGTATACCTGGGTTGCAGTTGTTGCGATGGCATGGGGATGAAACCAGAGTGTGGCTGCCGATTGGCTGACGGTGAATTCGGGTGTCCAGGATGCACCTGGCTGGATGATCTGATGCGGACCGCCGTCTTGTTCGCCCGGTACCACAAGTCCGTGCCAGTGAACGGTGGTCGGTTCATCCAGCCTGTTTTCGACATCGATCCGGACCTTTTCCCCTTGCATGAACCGGAGAACTGGACCGAGATAGGTTCCATTGTAACCGAGAGAGGCTGTTTTTTGATCCGGCCAGAAGTGGGTGAAACCTGCCTGCGCCGTCAGGGTGAATGTGGCTTCGCCAGGGGCAGGGTTTTCGTCAGGCTGGACGGGCGGGATCTGCAGAGCGTTGCCTGATCTGACTAAGACCTGGCTGGTCTGATTCTGGCGTGGTAGCAATTGTGAGGTGGAAAGGTTTCGCCAAGTGCTGGCCATTTGCGTGACTAGAAGGCTGAATGCAATGATCAGCACAATAATCGCGATGCTCGCAAGGATGATTCTAAAGGGTGCAGATTTCATAGTTTCCACCAGTCCAACTTTAGGCTAGCACTGAAATGTGAAGATCCTATGCAGCCAATTCCCTAGAGTCTCCAAGTTATGTCAGAAAGTAGATTCAACATCATCGAAAAGACCTTACTCCGTCTGTTCCTCCGCCTCCAGAGCCGCCTGCTCGGCCTTTTTCCGGTAGATCATCCGCTGGATGATTTCCTCGAAGTAGATGAAAAACACGGTTCTCGATTTCTCATAGGGCAACAATCCTGCTGGCTGGGGATAGCGGCTGAGCCAGAAGACGCGGTCGCACTGGCTGAATAGCTCGGTGTTGTATTCCTCGACGATCATGACCACTTCGCAGCCACGTTTTTTGGACTCGGCGTAGACGTTGGCGAAGGAA
>SABL01000275.1 GCA_009928985.1 Clostridia bacterium | reverse complement strand
GTCTTAGCCGTGGCGTTCGCTTTCCTTCTGGATGACATCGTGAGCGCCGCCTTCGACGATGCTGGTGGCCGAGACCACGACCAGACGGGCTTTCTGCTGCAGCTCTTCGATCGAGACAGAGCCACAGGCACACATGGTGGCGCGGATTTTGGCCATCGAGACGTCGAGGTTGTCCTTGAGTTTGCCCGCATAGGGGACATAGGAATCGACGCCTTCTTCGAACGCCATCTTTCCAGCCTCGCCGCCGTCATCATAGCGATGCCAGTTGCGGGCGCGGTTGGAGCCCTCGCCCCAATATTCCTTGACATAGGTGCCATTGACCAGCAGCTTGCGAGTCGGGCTTTCGTCAAAACGGGCGAAGTAGCGGCCCAGCATGATGAAATCGGCACCCATCGCCATGGCCAGGGTCATGTGGTAATCATAGACGATGCCGCCGTCTGAACAAATCGGCACATAGACGCCGGTTTCAGCAAAATAGGCATCCCGGGCTTTGGCCACCTCGAGGACGGCGGAGGCCTGGCCGCGGCCAATGCCTTTTTGTTCACGGGTGATGCAGATCGAGCCGCCACCAATGCCGACTTTGATAAAGTCTGCGCCCGCCTCGACCAGATAGCGGAAGCCCTCTTCATCAACGACGTTGCCAGCTCCGACTTTGATCTCAGGGTTGTACTGCTTGATCCATTGCAAGGTCTCGGCCTGGTATTCGGAGAATCCATCCGACGAGTCGATGACCAGGACATCGGCACCTGCCTCGACCAGGGCTGGAACACGCTCGGAATAGTCGCGGGTATTGATGCCGGCACCGACCATCAAACGCTTTTGGCTGTCGAGCAGCTCATCCGGGTTTTCCTTGTGATCGTCGTAATCCTTGCGGAAAACCATGCCAACCATGCGTCCATCCTCAGAGAGGATCGGCAGCTGGTTGATCTTGTGGTCCCAGATGATGTCGTTGGCTTCACTGAGGGTGATGCCTTCCTGGCCAGTCACGAGATGGTCCAGGGGTGTCATGAACGTACTGACCGAGGTGTCGGTCGGGGTGCGGGTCATGCGATAGTCGCGACTGGTGACAATCCCGATCAGACGACCATTGGCGGTGCCATCGTCGGTCACAGCAACAGTCGAATGTCCCGTGCGAGCTTTGACCGCCAGGACATCGGACAACGTTGCATCCGGGCCCACATTGCTGTCACTCTGGACCAGGCCAGCCTTGTACTTCTTGACGCGGCGGACCATTTCCGATTGGCTGGCGATCGACTGCGAGCCAAAAACAAACGAGAGGCCGCCCGACCGGGCCAGGGCAATCGCCAGGCCAGAATCCGAGACAGCCTGCATCACGGCTGATGTGACCGGCAAATTGATCTTGACCGGGCATGGCTCCACACCTTTGCGGTATTTGACGATGCCTGTTGTCATATCGACCCGGTCTGGCGTGCAAATTCGGGTCGTCAAATTTGGAATCAGCAGATATTCGCTGAACGTACGTGATTCCTGTTCAAAAATCATGGCCATCTGGGATGAACCTCCAACCTGCTCCACAAAAGAACTTGCCAGCAACACAAGCACATGCAAAAGAATATAGGTATTTTAGAGACCGTCCCAATCTTTGTCAACAAAGAGACGGGGTCCGTTATACGGCAAATATGCAGATCTATGTATACCCCTTAGCTGATATTGATTGTTTTTGAGTTTATTAATGCAATATCGCTTCAAACATATTTTAAATATGCGCTTTAAATAGACATTTTTGCCAATTACGATAGTTATTATGAAATTTATATATTTGCATCTTGCAA
>SABL01000274.1 GCA_009928985.1 Clostridia bacterium | reverse complement strand
AAACAGGGCCAGTGCCAGGGAAATCATTAGGATCAGAACGAGCATCCGCATCCCGTCCAGAAGGCCGAGGTAAAATCCGCAGACCATTAACAGCTTGATGTCCCCCGCTCCGATCTGCCCCTTGAGCCAGGATGGGATGAATGGTATGCCGATCATGTCGCCAAGCAATGAAAGCCAGATATTTTGCCCTGAGGCTGCACCAGCTATCAGTTGGAGTACCCCTGTCAGTAAGAGTAGTACGATTGATATGTTGGGGATTGTTCTTGACTTAATGTCGATCCAACTGATCCAAGCAAGCTGGATGATGAATGCCAGGCTCAGAAGGTATTCGACTGCTTGAAGATTTTCGAAAATCATCGTCGGACCACCGTCACTCGGTCGTACATATCTCCCTGAATCCGGATCGAATCGATCTGATAGTCAAAGATCTGGCCAACGGGTGACCAGGCATAAAATAACTGGCTGAGAACCGGGTAATCACCATCGGGAATCCAGAGCGGAGTGAAATGCAGACGCGAGCCGATCTCGGAAAAAGGACTGGCCGGGTATTGCCAGGTGACATCAAAATTCCCTCGAGATCCAACCGCTGGTATCAACTCATCGGCCCAGTTTGCAAACGATGCCAGCCCGAAGCTGCTTTCTGGATAATAGCAGTAAGCAAGCTGTGGACCGACGAGCTTTTCCGGGTGATCATAGTTGGTTGTGATAACAGTTCTCGCCTGGGCAGCGAGTCCAAATCCTGATTCCATCACATCTGGTGATCCGGCGATCGCAATTCTAGGATCTGGTGCAACAGCCAAGGATGGAGTCAGGCGCATCCAGAAGGTTTTCAAGACATATTCACTATTTTCCAACCGGTATTCTTGCCAGGTATGATCGGTCGAACCGACTGGTTTTGAGAGCGCCGGCAAGAATTTTCCAGCGGCAATAAATGGCTGCGCCATAGTCGCTGAATCCGGATCCGGCATCGAAATTCGAAGTTCTGGACCAACCGTGACCGACTTATGCAACTGATTATTGCCTTCATCGCCTTCGTTGATTTGATTTTCCGGATCAGCCCAGACCTGGATGGTATAGTTGCCAGGGGTGTTAGGTGTCCTGACCCGGAAGACAGCCAGATTCTCCCCATAGGCTGGGATCGGAATCTCTTCATTGAGGGTTTGCGTACCGAATTCCAACCGAACCGCACAGTCAGTGAGCGGATCCGGAGACTGATTACAAATTTTTGCCGCAATGACCACATCCTTATCCGTCAGGTACGTCGTAATGTTGTCGCTGATGATCGCAAGATCCGACCGGATCTCATTGACGCTGATCGAGTGCCGGATCAAATTGTTTCCTTCATCCAGCTCGGTAATCCGGTTGTCGTAATCAAGGTCCAACTCGATGATCAAAGTGCTGGCTGCGATCCGACTGGGCGCTGTAAAAGATACGGCGTGTTGAACATTGCCCAGCGCCGCAATGACTGAAGTGGCCGTATCATCCAACTGACCTTGGGCTTCAACCGGTTGTCCGATAGTTCGCATCTGCCAGCGACTGTTGAACCCACTGACCGGAAGCGCACCATCGTTGCGTATCTGGAAGGTCACCTGGATAGTTTCCCCTGCCTCGTAAGCGGACTTGTCCGTGGTGATGGTTCCAGCGAGATCCGGTAGTAACGCCCGGACAGTGAAATTTATAATTGCGCTGTTGTTATCCTCCCGAAACTCCCCGACCTCATCGCTGGCATCGGCCAGGGCTTCGAGTGTCAGCAGGGTGTCGGATAAAAAAGATGTAGGCGCAGGAAAAGTTAAGGTG
>SABL01000082.1 GCA_009928985.1 Clostridia bacterium | reverse complement strand
GGCAAGATCTCCATGGTCTATGGAGCCAAGGGTGTGAATTATTCGGTCGTGACTGCTTGCGCAACGGCGACCCATGCGATCGGTGAAGCCTTCCGGGCGATCAAATACGGCCACCTCGATGCCTGCATCGCCGGCGGGGCAGAAGCTCCGATTACCCGCATTGCCCTGGCTGGTTTTAACAATATGACCGCCCTGACCCGCGAAACCGATCCAAAGACGGCATCGGTGCCCTTTGATGCCCGGCGCAGCGGTTTTGTCATCGGCGAAGGCGGCGCGATTGTGATCCTCGAGAGCCTTGAGACAGCGCAAGCCCGCGGAGCCAACATCATCGCCGAACTGGCGGGCTATGGCGCGACAGCGGATGCCTACCACATCACCAGTCCGGATCCGGAAGGTGAAGGCGCGGCGATGTCGATGAAACTGGCCATGCAGGAAGCAGGGATCGAACCGTCCGCTGTTGATTACATCAACGCCCATGGCACCAGTACACCCTTGAACGACAAATATGAAACCATAGCCATCAAAAAAGCCATGGGTGATGCTGCCAGAACGGTCGCGATCAGCTCGACCAAATCGATGACCGGCCACTTGCTCGGTGCTGCTGGCGCGGTGGAGGCCATCGCCTCGGCATTGGCAACCCGCGACGGGATCATCCCGCCGACCATCGGTTACGCACAGCCCGATCCGGATTGCGATCTCGACTATGTTCCCAATCAGGCCAGGAAAGCGACCGTCCGCTACGTCCTGAGCAACTCACTCGGTTTTGGCGGCCATAACGGCACTTTGTGCATCAAGAAATGGGAGGGACAGTAAGATGAATGTCTCAGACATCCGCAAATTGATGGAAACCATGGCCCAGACCGGCCTGACTGATTTTGAATGGTCCACTGAATCAGAAAAAATCCGCCTCGAGCGCAAACCCGTCCTGGCCCCAATTGCTGGAGAGTCGCATGCGGATCCAGCTCTGCTGCTCCAGGCTCTGAGTCAGCTTGGCAGTTTGCCTCTGGCAACCCATCAGGCAGCCCCTGCTGCCCCTGCCGCGGAAGTTGAAGAAGTAGCCCCAGCCGAACCGGTCGGCCAGCTGGTTACCAGCCCGGTGGTTGGCATCTACTACGCAGCACCGTCCCCGGATAGCGATCCTTTCGTCAAAGTCGGTTCGTCGGTCGAAAAAGGCGTCCCGCTCTGCATCATCGAGGCGATGAAACTGATGAACGAGGTTACCAGTCCCTGGTCCGGTGTCGTTCTCGACATCCTGGTCGAAAACGGCCAGCGGGTCGAATATGGCCAGCCTTTGTTCCGGATTGGAGGCATGTAAGCCATGTTGATGAACCAGGAAGAAATCAAGCAGATCATTCCACACCGTGAACCCTTCATCCTGGTCGATGAAGTCGAAAGCATGGAAGGAGATACGATTGTCTGCTACAAAAATGTGACCGGGGAGGAAGACTTTTTCCGCGGGCACTTCCCCAGTTATCCGGTCATGCCGGGTGTCCTGATTGTCGAAGCGCTGGCCCAGGCGGGTGCGATCAGCATCCTCTCCAAAGAAGAGTTCCGCGGTAAAATTGCCTTTTTTGGCGGCATTGACAAGGTCCGTTTTAAACGCCAAGTCGTCCCTGGCGACCGGCTGCGCCTCGAGGTTACCCTGACCCGGATGCGCGGCAATGTCGGTTTTGCCACTGGAAAGGCCACGGTCGGTGACGAGCTGGCTGTCTCGGCCGACATTATTTGTGTAATCGGAGGCTGAGCCTTATGTTCAAGAAAGTCCTGATTGCCAACCGCGGCGAGATCGCTGTGACGATCATCCGGGCTTGCCGGGAAATGGGCATCCAGACAGTCGCGGTCTGTTCCGAAGCTGACAAAGATGCCTTGCACACCCAGCTGGCGGACGAATGCCTGTGCATCGGACCAGCTGCTTCCAAGGACAGCTACCTCAATGCCCAGGCGATCCTGACTGCTGCCACCATTACCGGCAGTGACGCGATCCACCCGGGATTTGGGTTCCTGTCGGAAAATGCCTCGTTTTCCCGGATGTGCGCCAAGAGCGGCATCAAATTCATCGGTCCATCCGACGTGGTCATTGAAAAAATGGGCGACAAGGCGACAGCGCGCCAAACGGCAGTTGAGGCGGGTGTCCCGGTCATCCCCGGCACGCACGGCATCGTGGCGACTGTCGCCGACGCTTTGAAGGCTGCCAGCGAGATCGGCTACCCGGTCATGATCAAGGCCTCTTCTGGTGGCGGTGGGCGCGGCATGCGCATCGCCCTGGGCCATGAAGACCTGCCGGGTTCCTTCCAAACCGCCCGGGCCGAGGCGATGGCCTGTTTCGGCGATGACCGGGTCTACCTCGAGCGCTTTGTCAAAGACCCGCGCCACATCGAGATCCAGCTGCTCGCTGATGAGCATGGTAATGTCATCCACCTCGGTGAGCGCGACTGCTCGATCCAGCGTCGCAACCAGAAAATCCTCGAAGAAGCCACCTCGCCATTTGCCACACCCGAACTGCGCCAGGCCATGGGTGATGCCGCCGTCCGCCTGGCCAAACATGTTGATTATACCGGTGTCGGCACGATTGAGTTCCTCGTCGATACCGAGCGCAATTTCTATTTCATGGAAATGAACACCCGGATCCAGGTCGAGCACCCGGTCACCGAAGCGGTCACCTGCGTCAACCTGATCCAGGAGCAAATCCGTTCCGCTGCCGGCGAGGTCCTCAAACTGCGTCAGGAGGACATCTTGTTCAGTGGCCATTCGATCGAATGCCGGATCAATGCCGAAGATCCGCATCATAATTTCCGGCCCAGCCCCGGCACGATCCAGAGCCTCCATGTCCCGGGCGGTCAGGGTGTTCGCGTTGACAGCGCCATTTATCAGGGCTATTCCATTCCGCCCTATTACGACTCGCTCCTGGCCAAGCTGATCGTCTTTGCCCCCAGCCGGACGCAGGCGATTGCACGCATGCGCCGAGCCCTGATGGAGTTCATGATCTCCGGTGTCGAAACCAACATTGACTTCCACCTGGCCATCCTGCGCGATCCGGATTTTATTGCCGGAAACTACAACATTGGCTACCTCGGCCAGAAGGCTGAAGCTCTCCTGGGCGAGCTCAACCATTACCGAAAGGAAGGCTAACCCATGGCCGTTGACGTGCTCAAACAAATGCGCGAGCGCCTCGCGCAGGAGACGATGCGCCGGCAGGCACTCGAGGCCAGTCCGGAGGTGCAAGTCGCTGCGGATGGTGATGACAAGGTCTATGCCTACACCAAACCAATTCCGGACGACCTGTGGATCAAATGCCCGACCTGCAATGGTGTCATGTTCCGCGATGATTTTGAAAAGAACCTCCAGGTCTGCACCGTCTGCGGCCATCATTACCGCCTCGACAGCCGCCAGCGCCTCGCGCAGATCGTCGATGAGGGATCTTTCACTGAGTTCGACACCACGATGGAGAGCCAGAACCCAATCGACTTCAAAGGCTATCCTGAAAAGCTGAAAAAGCTCCAGATGGAAACCGGCCTGAGGGATGCGGTCGTCACAGGCCGCTGCAAAATCCATGGCCAGGATTGTCTGGTCGCGATCATGGACAGCCGTTTCATGATGGGCTCGATGGGCTCGGTTGTTGGTGAAAAGATCACCCGCGTCTTTGAACGCGGCCTCGAGCTGCGCCTGCCGGTTGTGACGTTCTCTGTCTCGGGCGGCGCCCGCATGCAGGAAGGCATCGTCTCCCTGATGCAGATGGCCAAGACCTCCGCTGCTGTCGGCCGTTTCCAGGCGGCCGGCCTGTTGTACATCTCAGTCATGACCGACCCGACCACCGGTGGCGTCACAGCCAGCTTCGCCAGCCTGGGCGATATCATCCTCTCTGAGCCAGGCACCCTGATCGGCTTTGCCGGCCGCCGGGTCATCGAAGGCACGATTGCCGAAGCGCTGCCAGAGACCTTCCAGCGCGCCGAGTTCCTGCTCGAGCATGGTTTTCTTGACCTGATTGTGCCGCGCAACCAGATGAAGGAAACGTTGGCTACTTTGCTGGCCTTTCATGCGCCAGACGCGGCGGAAGGTTCTTTTGAAAATCTGGAAAAATTCCGTATGGAATGGGAGGGCTCTTTGCGTGAACGTGTGGCCAGCATGCTGCCCGGTTCAGCCCGCCTGGATATCATCCGCCAGAAAAACCGCCCGGTCATCACGGACTACTTGCCGCTGGTCTTTGACCTGACACTGGAGTTGCATGGTGACCGTGGGTTCAAAGACGACGCTGCGCTCTGGTGCGGCCTGGCCAGCCTTTCCGGCCAGCCAGTCACACTCGTTGGCCACCGCAAAGGTCGCACCCTTGACGAAAACACCAAGGCCAATTTCGGCATGCCCCATCCGGAAGGCTACCGCAAAGCGCTGCGCCTGATGAAGCAGGCCGAGAAATTCAAGCGCCCGGTCATCTGCCTGATCGACACCTCTGGTGCCTACTGTGGCGTCGGAGCTGAAGAACGCGGACAGGGCGAGGCGATTGCCAGGAACCTTCTGGAGATGGCCCAGCTCAAAGTGCCGGTGATTTGCGTCATCATGGGTGAAGGCGGCAGCGGTGGTGCGCTGGCGATCGGGGTCGGCAATGAACTGGCGATGTTGTCCAATACACTGTATTCGGTCATTTCGCCGCGCGGTTTTGCCTCGCTGCTCTGGAAAGATCCGACCCGCGAACGCGAAGCGGCCGACTCGATCAAAATTACGGCTGAGGACCTGACCGCGCTTGGCATCTGCGATGCGATCATCGAAGAACCGGGTGAAGGTGCCCATACCAATTTGACCCAGATGGCAGCCAATCTGCGCAGCTACCTGGCTGCTGCCCTGGCCCGCCAGCTTGTCAAAAATGAAGTGCAGCTGCAAGATGAGCGCTATGACAAATTCCGCCGCATCGGCAGCTTCAGTGAGTGAGCGCATGAAAATCATTGACTTGCCGACCCAGTATTTTCGCGACAACCGCCAGGCGCTCGGCCAGCTTTTAACTGATGGCTCACTGGCGATCCTGGTTTCCGGCCGCCCACCGGTGCGGACTTCGGACGAGCATTATCGCTTCCTGGCCAACCGCAATTTTTTCTATTTGACTGGCGTTGAGCAGGAGGGCAGCATTCTGGTCCTGTTCAAGGAATACGGTGCAATCAAATGCACGTTGTTCATTCCGGGCACGGATGCAATGTATGAGCGCTGGAATGGCAAGCGCCTGACCCGATCCGAGGCCACGGAACGCTCTGGCTTGACGGATGTCGCCTATATCGAAGGTTTTGAAGGCCAGCTGGCAGACCTGGTTGTCAGCCGCACGCAAAAGCTGTGGCTCGATTTTTCGGCCGACAATGCCCAGGCTCGGCATCTCAAGGACCAGATGGCACAGGATCATCCTTTGCTGGAAACAGCGGATCTTAGCCCTCTTTTAGTCTCGTTGCGCATGATCAAACGCCAGGTGGAAGTCGACTTGATCCGCGAGGCAGCCATGCTGACGGGGGAAGGGATCCTGGCTGTCATGCGTGCCTGCCGACCCGGTTTGAAAGAATTCCATCTCTGGAGCGAGTTCCAGTATACGCTCAGCCAGGCGGGTTGCCTCGAACCGGCCTTCAGCTCAATCATCGCTGCCGGAGAGAATTCCCTGTGCCTGCACTACATGAATCCACGGGCCACCATCCAGGATGGTGACCTGATCCAACTCGATGTCGGAGCCACGTATGGAGGGCTTTGCGCCGATATTTCACGCGCCTTGCCAGCCAATGGCCGGTTCAGCGAGCGGCAGCGTGCCATCTATGACCTGGTGCGCCAGTGCCAGGAGAAAGCGTTTGCCACGATCCGGCCGGGCATCCGCCTGACCCAGATCAATGAAGCCTGCCAGGAAGTGGCGCGGGAGGGGCTTTTGGCCTTGGGCCTCCTGAAGCCAGACCAGCCAGTTAAAGAGTATTTCTGGCATGGGGTCTCGCATCATCTCGGCTTGGATGTCCACGATGTCAGCAACAAAGAAGCCCTGCTCAAGCCAGGCATGGTCCTGACCGTCGAACCGGGCGTTTACGTCACGGAATGGGGCTTTGGCATGCGTCTGGAAGACGATGTCGTCGTGACCGAAGACGGCTGCCAGGTCATCTCAGCGGCTATTCCGCGTGAAGCTGAAGAAATTGAAGCCCTGATGAATGGATGATAGGCTTTACAAAAGCCGGTGTACGATTCATAATCAACATCACAAATGAGGGGAGCTGGCTTGGAAGCTGGCTGAGAGGGCATCTTACTGGTGCCGACCCTTTAACCTGATCCGGGTAATGCCGGCGGAGGGACGATAGCAGGGACCTTTTGGACCTTTCGCCAGTCAGACCGCCGGCGGAAGGTCTGTTTTATTTTGAAGGAGGTTTCCCATGTCATCACAGAATTCCCCGAACCCATCGTCCAATCAAATGCGCGAGACCATACTCGCAACTGCTGCCGGTGGCATGGCCATTGCCCTGTCGTCTGTCCTCTCTCTGGTCAAGCTGTTCGCCATGCCCCAGGGTGGCTCGATCACAGCCGCCTCGATGCTGCCGATCCTGTTTGTCGCGCTCGCTTTCGGCCCGGCCTGGGGTATGGGCATCGGCGCCGTTTATGGCCTTTTGCAGTTTGTGATCGAACCCTATTCTGCCCACTGGGCTTCGATCTTTCTGGACTACCCTCTGGCCTTCGGTCTGCTGGGCCTGGCTGGATTTTTTGCCCTGCCCAAAGCGACACGCCTTGAGGAGCGCCAGATCCTGCGCCGCCTTGGTGGCATTCGCTGGCCAATGGTGATCGTCGCTGTCTTTGTCGGCATGTTCGGTCGCACGATCAGCCATGTCATTTCCGGTATTGTTTTTTATGCGTCTTATGCCGGCGACCAGAACCCATTGATCTACTCTTTGGTTTATAATCTGTCTTACATGGTGCCGGAGGCCGTGATCACCCTGATCATCCTCGTCCCGCTGGCAGCTGTATTCCGCAAGAAAGGTAACTAAATCCCATGCCCAATGCCAATGTTTCTCGTACAGTCGCCTATGGCGGCATGCTGGCAGCCCTGATCCTGGTCGTCACCCGATTCAGTGCTATCCCGATCATGAATGGCCAAGGCTATCTTAACCTCGGCGATGTGACGATCCTGTTTGCCGCCGCATTGCTCGGCCCAGCGGCAGCAGTACCCGCAGCGATCGGCTCGGCACTGGCAGATGTCTGGGCTGGCTATGTCCAGTATGCGCCTGCAACCTTTGTGATCAAAGGGCTGGTTGCCCTGATTGCTGGCCTCTTCCTGCGCAAGCTGAATGTGACCCTGCCGTTCAAGATCTTCGGTATGGCTCTGGCTGAACTTGCCATGGCAACTGGATACCTCGTGTTCGAGATTTTTCTGCTCGGCCCGGCCATCGCCCTGTTCGATCTCACCTTCAACCTGATCCAGGCCGGTGTCTGCACCCTCGTCGCAGCCATGCTGCTGCCCGTTGCCGAACGCATCAGAAAAACCAGCAATCTGAATTAAAAACCAAAGTCAAAAAAGTGTCCCAATCTGACAAGATAAAAGAAACCGGCTCAGCTCTTAGGCTGAAGCCGGTTTTCTTCTAGTTTGCCGAAAAAGGGACCCGGTCCCTTTACAGGGCTTTTTCGCCGGTCTCGCCGGTGCGGATGCGGATTACTTCTTCGACGGGGTAGATGAAGATTTTGCCGTCGCCGAATTCGCCGATGGGGGCAACTTCGAGGAGGATGTTCTTGATGATCGGGACGTCGGAGTCTTTGACAACCATGTCCATGACGACTTTCGGGATCAGGTCGAGTGTGTAGCGCTCACCGCGCCAGACCTGCTCGATGCCTTTCTGGCTGCCGTTGCCGACGATGTCGGTGATCATGACACCTTTGCAGACGCCAGCTTTTTCCAAGGCATCGCGGACATCATTGAGTTTTTCGGGACGGATGACAGCTTTGATATGCTTCATAGGATGGATCCTCCTGTTATTTTTCTTCGTGACGGACATGTGAGAGGTAGGTCTGGCGGTGGACGACAAATTCCGGATAGGCGACGTTGCCATGCTCGCCGATGTCCAGACCCTGGATTTCTTCTTTCAGACCGACCCGGATGCCGATGGTGACTTTGATCAGGTACCAGACCAGGAGAGAGAAGGGGAAGACAAAACCGGCAACTGCGAGAACGCCGATCAGCTGATTCAGGAGCAGGGAGGCGCCTCCGCCAAAGAACAATCCGTTACCGGTTGCCACGCCGGTGATGGCATCTTCGGCGAAAAGACCGACTGCCAGGGTGCCGAAGACACCATTGGCCAGATGGACCGATAGGGCACCGACCGGGTCGTCCAGCTTTTTGCGGTCAAAGAACATGACGGCAAGGACGACGATCACACCACCGACGGCACCGATAAGGATCGAACTGGGGACGCTGACGAATGCAGCGCCGGCCGTGACGGCAACGAGACCAGCCAGAAGGCCGTTGATGCTCATGCCAAGGTCAGGCTTGCCCATCAGGAGCCAGGCGGTGATGGTCGAGGTCAGGATGCCGGCGATGCCAGCGGTATTGGTGGTCATCAGGATGTGGGAGATGGCAGCGGGATCAGCGGCCATGGTTGAACCAGGATTGAAGCCGAACCAGCCCAGCCAGAGGACAAAGGCGCCGATCGTGGCCAGAGGGAGGCTGTGACCGGGGATTGCATTGACCTTTTTGCCGGGGCCGTATTTGCCAAAGCGAGGACCCAGGACGATGATACCAGCCAGGGCTGCCCAGCCACCGACGGAGTGGACAACGGTCGAGCCGGCAAAATCCCAGAAACCAAGGCCGGCCAGGAACCCGCCACCCCAGATCCAGTGGCCAACGACTGGGTAGATGAACAAGGTCAGGATGAACGAGAACAGGATGAACGAGAGGTATTTGATCCGTTCAGCAACAGCGCCGGAAACAATGGTGGCTGCAGTACCGCAGAAGACCAGCTGGAAGAAGAATTTGGCCCAGAAAGGCACGCCAGCCCAGGCAATCGAACCGTAGACGCCTTGGTAAGCATCTCCTACATTCGGTGAGTTATCAGCACCGGCGGCCATAAAGACACCCTTCAGGCCGATGAAAGGATTGCCATCGCCAAACATCAGGCCCCAGCCAACCATCAGGAAGCCAAGGGACGCGACAGCAAAGACAACAAAGTTTTTCGATAGGATGTTGACAGTGTTTTTCGAGCGGGCAAATCCGCTCTCGACGAGCGCAAAGCCCAAGTTCATGAAGAAAACCAGCATGGCAGCGAGCAAGACCCAGATGGTGTCCAGCACAAGTTTGGTGTCCATAGTACCCCTCCAAAATAGCTTTTGCTTTTAAACAAGAAGGGCGTCAAGTCAAAATGACTTGAACGCCCTTGTTCAAAAAAATTGGCGTCCAAACCCCGCGGGAGTCCGAAACGCCATTGTCCGTCCGAATATTCAGTTGCATAAATCTTAACATGCAAGAAACGCATTTGCAAGATGCAAA
>SABL01000273.1 GCA_009928985.1 Clostridia bacterium | reverse complement strand
TGTCATTGCAGCAGGCCAGATTGATCTGACCGTCGGTGCAGTCGCTGCGATGTCTGCCATGATTGCCTCTCTGGTCCTGCGTGATCTCAACAACATCCCTCTGGCAATCCTTGGCGGTGTCGGCTTTGGTGTTGTCTCCGGTGCCTTCGTTGGCTTCCTGGTCACCAAACTTCGTTTGCCGTCCTTCCTGGCAACCATGGGCATGATGTCAGTCATTCGTGGTGGTGCTATGTGGGTCACTCAGACGGCTGCTGTTCCGATCAAGAATGCGGCTTTCAACCGAGTCTTTGGTATTGGCATGATTGGCGGCATCTCTGTCCTGGTTTTCTGGACCATTGGTTTCTACATCGTTGGCTACATCTTGTTCAACAAAAGCATTTTCGGCCGGCACACCCTGGCAACAGGCGGCAATGAAATGTCAGCGATCTACTCCGGTATCAAGACCAACCGGATCAAGATCATCATCTTCATCCTTTCCGGTGCCTTTGCTGGATTTGCTGGCATCCTCTACGCTGGCCGCATGCAGGCTGGACGCTTTTCGTTCGGCGATGGGGATGAACTCTCGGTCATTGCTGCAGTTGTCCTCGGTGGCACCTCGATGGCTGGTGGTGCTGGATCGGTCATCGGATCTCTCTTTGGCTCGATCCTGATGGGTGTCATCAACAACGCGCTGATCCTGGCTGGATTGTCAATTGCGCAGCAGACCATCATCAAAGGCGCGATCATTGTCCTGGCAGTTGCACTGAGTAACTTGACTCAAGGCAAGCAGAAATAGCCACCATCTCGGCAACCGTTAAGCTTTGGACTGATTAAGGATCCATCAGCCTGACGACTCACATCCCGAACCATCAACAAATTATCCATTTATGAATCAGGTGTGGCCTAAAAAGGCAGCGCTTAGATCAATACGCTCAAAATCAGGAGGGCAATATGAAAAAGTTAAAAGTTGGACTCATTGGTGCTGGATTCATGGGCAAGGCTCACGTGGTTGGCTACTCCAATATGCCGAAATTCTTCTGGCCTTCCCCGGCTGTGCCGGTGCTCGACACCGTCTGTGACATCGTTCCTTCGATTGCATCTGATGCCAAGGATCGCTTCGGTTTCGAAAAATCCTGCACCGACTGGCACGATGTCGTCAATGACCCGACCATCGACATCGTCAGCGTCTGCACGCCGAACGACAGCCATGCTGAAATTGCGATTGCTGCGCTCAAGGCCGGCAAGCATGTCATCTGCGAAAAACCGATTGCCAATACGCTCGAAAATGCCCAGGCGATGGCAGAGGCTGCAGCCAATGTCCAGAAGGGCCAGACGCTGATCAACATGTGTGCCTACCAGTATCGCCGCGTACCAGCCCTGGTCATGGCCAAGAAGCTGATCGACGAAGGCTCGATTGGCAAGATCCTGAACATCCGCGCGACCTATCTGCAAAGCTGGTCGGCCGATCCGTCCTCGCCGCTGTCCTGGCGCTTCCAGAAGAAAGTAGCCGGTGCAGGAACCCTTGGTGACATCGCCACCCACGTGATCGACATCACCCAATATCTGGCCGGCGACATCCAGGAAGTTGTTTCCTTCATGGACACCTTTATCAAGGAACGTCCAGTCCAGGAAGGTGGCGTTGATCTGCTCGGTACAGTCAAGCTCAGTGCCGATGCCAAAAAGGAAGTGGTTGACGTCGATGATGAAGCCTCCTTCCTGATCCGGCTCGCCAGCGGAGCCCATGGCAGCATCGAAGCGACCCGCAACGCCTGGGGCCGCAACAATTTCATTACTGTCGAGCTGCATGGTACAGAGGGTTCGATCC
>SABL01000272.1 GCA_009928985.1 Clostridia bacterium | reverse complement strand
TAACAAGCAAACGAGGTGTCCCATGGATTTCAACCTGTCATCGAGCCTTTTTGTCGGCGAACAGAAATTCAACGCATTTGAATCGAGCAAGATCTACGATGTCATCATCGTTGGTGGAGGCCCGGCCGGTTTGACGGCAGCAGTTTACAGTCTGCGCAAGGGCATGGTGACCGGTTTGATCACGCGCCAGATTGGCGGCCAGATGGCCGATACGGCCGGGATCGAAAACTACCTGGGTTATCGCTATATCAATGGAGTCGAGCTGGCAGACAAGTTCCACGACCAGGTCATGCAGTTTGGCATCGACTTCGAAAATAGCGCCAATGTCCAGACGATCAAGGACGGCCTGATCAAAGAGGTCACGCTCGATGACGGCCGCGTGTTCAAGACCCGAACCATCATCGTCGCATCCGGCAAATTGCCCAGGAAGCTCAATGTCCCGGGTGAAAAGGAATTGACGGGTCATGGGGTCGCGTATTGTGCGATCTGTGACGCACCCTTTTACAAAGACAAGAAAGTCGTTGTCGCCGGTGGCGGCAATTCAGGTATCGGAGCTGCGATCGATCTGGCCCGGATCGCGACTCATGTCACCGTGGTTCAGCGCCGCGACCGGCTCAAGGCGGACAAAATCCTGGTCGACAAACTCAAGCATTATGATAACGTTGAGATCCTGCTGGGCCATGCTGTCAAGGAAATTTCCGGCAGCGGGCATGTCGAGGCCGTTATCGCCGAGAACCGCGAAACCGGCGCCAAGGTCACAATTCCGGCGGATGGCATTTTTGTCGAGGTCGGCTCGATTCCCAACAGTGATTTGGCCAAGGGTTTGCTGCATCTGAATGAAACCCATGAGATCATCATCGACGAATTTGGCCGCACCAATGTGGAAGGTATTTTCGCCGCAGGTGACGTCACCGATGTCCCGTACAAACAGATCATCATCGCCTGCGGGGATGCTGCCAAGGCAGCCCTTTCGGCGACCGATTATATCCTCAGTAACCCCAATTTCTAATCTTTCCGTTCCCGTACAACCGGCCAAGACCGGCACACAATTCTAGCCAGCACCCTCAGGAGGTATGTACCATGGCACTTTTTGATGACAACATCCGCAAACAACTCGCCCAGATCCTCGATGGCCTGAAAAATGACGTCAATGTCGTCTTTTTCACCCAGGAAATCGAATGTGATTCCTGCCACGATGCCCACCAGTTCATCGAGGAGATCTGCGAAATCAATCCCAAGCTGAAAATGACCCGCTACAACCTGGTCACCGATGCTGCCAAAGCAGCCGAGTACAAAATCGAAATGGTCCCGGCCGTGGTCATGCTCGACAAGGACGGCAACGACACCAATATCCGTTTCTTCGGCATCCCGGGTGGTTACGAGATCAATTCGTTCCTCGGCGCTCTGCTCGAGGTATCCGGTGAACGTCAGGAACTACCGGAGGACATTCTCAAGCGGATCCAGAAGATCGACAAAGACATCCACATCCAGGTTTTCGTCACACTCAGCTGCCCGCACTGCCCCGGCGCTGTCATCACCGCCCATCGCCTGGCCCTCGAGAATAAAAAGATCAAGGCCGACATGGTCGAGGCCAATACATTCGTCCCGCTCTCGATTAAATACAATGTCAGCGGCGTGCCGAAAATCGTCATCAACGGCGAACACGAGCTGCTCGGCGACCAGCCGATTACCGCTTTCCTCGACATCATCGAGAAAATCTGACTTCGGCCTGTTCACATTGAGTGGCACCCTTCCATTTGCCTTGCAGCAGCCGCCTTTTCGCATTTTTTTGCGAGAAGGCGGTTTTTAAAATTATTCATCATGCAGATGCAA
>SABL01000271.1 GCA_009928985.1 Clostridia bacterium | reverse complement strand
TTGCATCTGCATGATGAATAATTTTAAAAACCGCCTTCTCGCAAAAAAATGCGAAAAGGCGGCTGCTGCAAGGCAAATGGAAGGGTGCCACTCAATGTGGACAGGCCGAAATCAGATTTTCTCGATGATATCGAGGAAGGCGGTGATCGGCTGGTCACCAAGCAGCTCGTGCTCGCCATTGATGACGATCTTTGGCACGCCGCTGACATTGTATTTGATTGAGAGCGGAACGAAGGTATTGGCTTCGATCATGTCGGCCTTGATCTTGCTATTCTCGAGGGCCAGGCGATGGGCCGTGATGACCGCGCCGGGGCAATGCGGGCAGCTCAGGGTGACGAAAACCTGGATATGGATATCCTTGTCGATCTTCTGGATCCGCTTCAGGATGTCTTCCGGCAGTTCCTGACGCTCACCGGAAACCTCGAGCAGGGCGCCAAGGAAGGAGTTGATCTCGTAGCCACCCGGGATACCGAAGAAACGGATGTTGGTGTCATTGCCGTCCTTGTCGAGCATGACCACAGCCGGGACCATTTCAACTTTGTACTCGGCTGCCTTGTGTGCATCGGTGACCAGGTTATAGCGGGTCATTTTCAACTTGGGATTGATTGCACAGATTTCATCGATGAATTGATGTGCATCGTGGCAGGATTCACATTCGATTTCCTGAGTGAAGAAAACGACGTTGACGTCATTTTTCAGGCCATCGAGGATCTGGGCGAGCTGCTTGCGGATGTTGTCGTCAAAAAGTGCCATGGTTCAATACCTCCTGAGGGTGCTGGCTGTGAATGCGAGCCGGTCATTGCCGGCCGTGTGGGATAGGAAAACTCAGAAATTCGGATTGCTGAGAATATAATCAGTCGCCGAAAGGGCTGCTTTGGCGGCATCCCCGCAGGCGATGATGATCTGTTTATAAGGGACATCGGTTACGTCTCCAGCGGCGAAAATGCCTTCCACATTGGTGCGGCCAAATTCGTCGATGATGATTTCATCCGTCTCGTTCATGCTCAAAAGGCCTTTGCTCAGGCCGCTGTTGGGGATCGAACCGACCTCGACAAAAATTCCATCGGCGGGAATCGAGACCAATTCGCCAGTTTCACGATTTTCGGCGATGACAGCCTCGACGTGGCCACTGCCGGAAATTTCCTTGACCACGTGGCCGAGAAGAATTTCGACATTGTCATAATGCTTGAGCTTGTCGACCAGGACTTTGTCGGCCTTGAGCCGGTCGCGGCGCTGGACAACCGTGACATGAGTCGCGATCCGGGCCAGATCGATGGCGGCTCCGATGCCGGAATTGCCGCCTCCGGCGACGACGACTTTCTTATCTTTGTAAAAGGGCGCGTCACAGATCGCACAATAGGCGACCCCATGACCCGTCAATTCCTTTTCACCAGGGACATTGAGCTTCCTGGGCAATTTGCCGGAAGCGACGATGATGGTGCGTGTCTTGAATACGCGGCCGTCATCGAGAACGACCTCCTTGATCAGGCCGTCCTTGATCGTCTGGACATTGGCGTTGTTTTCGAAATCGATGCCGAACTGCATGACCTGGTCGTGAAACTTGTCGGTCAACTCGACGCCGTTGATGTAGCGATACCCCAGGTAATTTTCGATCCCGGCCGTCTCAGCCATCTGGCCGCCCACCTGCCGTGTAATCAGGCCGGTCACCATGCCTTTGCGCAAGCTGTAGACCGCTGCTGTCAATCCGGCCGGACCACCGCCAATGATGATGACGTCGTAGATCTTGCTCGATTCAAATGCGTTGAATTTCTGTTCGCCGACAAAAAGGCTCGATGACAGGTTGAAATCCATGGGACACCTCGTTTGCTTGTTA
>SABL01000270.1 GCA_009928985.1 Clostridia bacterium | reverse complement strand
TGCAGCAGGCTTTTGAAAAGCTGCAGCAGGACCAGGATGTCCTCTACCAGCAGCGCTGGCTGCCCGATCCTGCACGGGAACTGACTTTGGAGAAACTGGCCAGCGGCTCGCGTTTGTCTGCCTTGAAACTGCGTCCGGCAGTGACCGTGCTCAGCATCGGCCTGACCGCTGCCCTGATCGCCCTGATCCTGCGGTTCCAATTGCCGATCGCCGATCTCGAACTGGCCTCGATCCTGCCCTGGGTGCCTGCCCTGACAGGGATCATCACTTCAGCGCTTCTGGCCATACAGGCACACTCAACTGAATCATCACTGCGCCAGGATCTTTTCGACCTGTGCCAGATCATCGGTCAGCGAGTGCCTGTTTTTGGCCAGCAAACTGGTATCGCCCAGCTGATCGAGTCCTTTTTCCACTATGATCATCAAATGGTCCAGTCGCTCGATGCATTCAACGCCACGGCATCCCGGCTGGCTGAAAGCGACATGGCCAATGGCATCCGGCGCAGCGTCGAACAGGTCCTGTTCGAAACCGTCGCCCCCGCCCTGCGTGACGCCACCCATTTGCTGGACAGCCTCTCCATCACCCTGATCGAACGTCAGGAACAAGGCATGGCCGAACTGGCTGGTCGCTTTTCCAAGGCATTGGCCGCCGACATCACAACCCATCTTGGCCCGGTCAACCGCGAGCTGTCCCAGCTGAATGGCACCATGGCTGACATCAAGAACTACACCGATTTTTCAGTCCGCGCCATGGAGACCGTACGTCAGGAGATGCTGACCCAGCAAAAAGACATCCGGGCAGCACTCGACGAACTGGTCAGTGCCCGTAGCCAGTTCCAGACCAACCTCACCTCTCTCGATTCGCAAATCGCCCGTCTGTCTGATACAGCCACCCGCCTGGGTGCAGCCTATACCGACCACGAAGCGACCCTGGCCCAGACGCTCATTGAAACAAGAAACCAGCTCGAGGCTGACCAGAAAGTGCTCAATTCGACCCTGCAGCGCTCCAGCGAAGCACTGGCCCGGACGCACGACCTGACCGGACATCAACAGCAGATGGTCCAGCAGCTGATCGCACTCGACGAGACCCTCAAGGCCAGCCTGACCCAGTTTGCCACGGAGTCCGAGGACTATGTGACCCGGACCATGGACCAGATGGACCAGGGGTTGGCGGATATCGTTGAACGACTCGCCTTTGCGACCGCAGAAATTCGTGACGCAGTCGAAGCTTTGCCGGCCGTGCTGCGCCAGAATGCCACGTTCCGATGAGTGAACCAGCCCTTATCCATTCTGACGGCGACCGGCACTTCCAGTTCAAGCCAAGCCGGCTCGCACAGAGCCGCGGTAAAATAGCGTCCCGCTTTCCCCGGCCTGTCGAAGCAATCGAGAATGACCAACTGGATGAAATCAGCCATTTGCTCGAGCTGGTACAGGAAACCCGAACGACTGCGGAAGCCATCAACCTGGCCAAACATTTGCCCGCCCGGGCTATTCAACTCCTTTTCTCCGCCCTGGCTTTGCCCACATCGGCTGAGTTGCCAGCCAAAACCGTCGATCGCCTACTCATCATCCTGCGTGAACGCGCCTGTCCCTCCCTCTACCCGAAAGCCTGGGTCCTCTGGCAGCAGCATTTCCCAAATCCCTTGCTCAGCAAGGCGCTGACAGTCCTGTGCGGCATCCTTGCGATCAAGCAGGCCAGCAGCAAGACGCCCGTTCATCCACGGATGCCTTTGATCACTAACCTGGTCGAAATCCATGGGTCTTCAACCAGCCGGCGACTGATTTCAAGCCTCGCCCA
Source organism: Clostridia bacterium (assembly GCA_009928985.1). Taxonomy (GTDB): domain Bacteria; phylum Bacillota; class Clostridia; order Saccharofermentanales; family UBA5734; genus UBA5734. The sequence goes on along the minus strand of SABL01000270.1, from coordinate 38 downwards.
GAAGCAGGCCAGTCTTAATGAGGTCATGGCCAGCTGTG
>SABL01000269.1 GCA_009928985.1 Clostridia bacterium | reverse complement strand
CTGGACACCAGGATTCTTAATGATCGTCAGCAGACTTACACGCTGGACGGCATAATCAACAATGTCCGGTCTTACAGCTATTATCTGAATGCTTATGCTCAAACCGTAAGATCCAGACAATACCGGCTGGATGCCGAAGTCCAAAAGATTGAGTCAGAGGATTACGATATTAGCGCGGCCATATGTGCGGATCGCGATGTGACTTATGACCTCGATGCTCGCCTGAGCACATTGCAGAGGCTCCAGTTTTATCTCTATGCTGCTATTCAGGGGCCGAAGTCGATGGGCTACACTCTGGATGCTCTGATCACCGATTCGCAGGCCGACGAGATGTTGGTATCGTTCGAACGCCGGATACCGCAGCTCTGGAACCTGATCACAAAACCCATACCAAGACAGGGCGGAGTCTACGATTCCAGGATAGACCCGGAGACTGATTAAGATGCTCAGCGAAACGCAACGAGACCGAATCCTGGAAGGGCTCGACCCGGTCACCACCCTGACGATCAACCCAATTGCGACCAGCAACTTGGTCAATTGGGTTCCTTCTCCTCCGGACGTCATTTTTGAGGTAGCCAGCCAGGGCGTCAGACAATCGGGATTCATGGACCTGATGTGGGACAAGTTCGATGGTATAACTTGGACCGAGCTGAGGGGTCACATTTCCCGAGCCACAATCAAGCTGACGATCGAGCATATGGATGCCAAGACGCTGGAGGAGGTGACTTACAGCATCTATAACCAGATCTGGTTGACTGAAGCCGGCTTGGAACGAGACAAATACGATGATGGCGACGAAATACTGTTTCGGGGTTGTGATCCCCCGAAGTTCATGCCACCGTATACGGAAGACCCAACGTGGCCTTTTAGGTCTGTGATCGAATATTATGTAGACTATTTTGATACGGTCACCATCGAAGTGCCGCCGATCGATGAAATTGGATTGACGATCGGGGATGGGATTGAACAGGTCATAACGTGGCCTGAGAAGTTCTACACACTAGACGCGATTTTTACAATTGTTGAGGACTGAAAATGAGATTAATCGATATGAAGAGGTCTGGTAAACTCAGCGATGACTATTACAAAAAGATTAGGTCGTTGGGTCACCCGGCTGAACTGAACGTACCGGAGGCTGAGCTTCGAAAGATGCTCGGTGTCGAAGATCTGACTGGAGGCGAAATAGATGGTTAGAATAGGAGAAACAAACCGGCTGATCCAGGTAGTGATCGAGCTATTCCCAGTAGGACCAAAGGCCATAACAGCGGGCATGGGTATCCTGGGGCTGGTGGGAGAGTCCACCCGAGGACCGTGCAATGAATCTGTCTGGCTGGGATCTTATGTAGGCGCCCGCAAGATTTTCCATAGCGGCGACCTCAAGGAAGCCTGCGAACTGGGATTTCAGAATGGCGTGCCAGCCATTTGCGCTATTGGCGTGAAGGGCACCGGCAACGCCAAGGCTTCTGTCACCCTTACCGACGGCCTGTCAGAACCATCAACTGTCGGAGCATTCTATGCCAAGTACGAAGGCATATGGGGGAACGCTCTGACTGCCAAGCTCAGCCGGTCCAGCCACAAAATGAACCTGGTCGTTACCGACATGGCGGGCGACGGGACTGCCGGACCATATTATCTTGAGCAGCACGGACTTCTGAACTATGCTTCTAACTGGGTGAAGGTCAACGGCACAGAGCTTGATATCGTCTATGCAGTCGAAGATCTCATAGCCGGATCGGTGTACCTGGACATAACCAACGGATCTCTGACGTTCTTCGCGTCTGAGGCTCCCGAGACCACCGACCAGATATCGTGCTCCCTGAAGTACAACGCCCTGAGGC
>SABL01000081.1 GCA_009928985.1 Clostridia bacterium | reverse complement strand
ATCCAGTCGGTCCTCGACCTGGTCGAGTTTGAAAAACAGCTCGAGGGAGCTGATCTGGTGATCACCGGCGAAGGCAAGATCGACGGTCAGAGCCTTAGGGGCAAAGTCGTTGCTGGTATCGCTGAACGCGCCAAGAAACAGGCAGTACCGGTCCTGGTCATCGTCGGAGCCATTGGCGAGGAAGCTGAAAAGGCGTATGATCTGGGAGTCAGCGCGATTTTCTCCATCAATCGCGCGGCCATGCCCTTTGAAGAGTCGCGCCATCACAGTAAAGAGAACCTGGCCCTGACCATTGACTCCCTGATGCGATTCCAGCGTTTATTCGATCGCTGATTGTTCTTCTTAAGAGCTGACTATGCTATTGCGAAAGAGGTTTCTGCTTGACTGTCGTCCTTGCGATCTTTGTCCAGAACATCCTGCCGATCTTCGTCCTGATCAGCCTGGGCTTCGGCCTCTCCCGCCGATTCCCGGTCGACATTGCCACCTTGACCAAGTTTAATTTCTACCTGTTTGTCCCGTCCTTCACCTTCGTCAATCTCTACCAGACTGCGATAGGCGTGGACTCACTGAAAGCTCTGGCGATTGCCCTGCTAATCTTGGTGGCCAATCTGGGCCTGGGCTGGTTGTTGGCCTATCTGCGCCACCTATCCTCCGGCATGACCATTGCCTTCCAGAACAGCATCGCCTATTACAATTCCGGCAACATCGGCATCCCCCTGATCACCCTCGTCTATAGCACAGGCGCCCTCTCCAGGGGCGGGAGCAACCCTTACCTCGATGTCGCCCTGGCCACCCAGGTCATGGTCCTTCTGGTCCAGAACCTTTCGATCAACACCCTGGGATTTTTTTCGGCCGGCAGTGCCAACCGCCATTGGCGGGATTCGCTGCAGTCGATTTTCCGCATGCCGACTGTTTACACCGTTCCTTTGGCTTTGCTCTTGAAGCTGGTTCCCCTGGACTTGGCCCAGACGCCCATCTGGGTGGTCCTGACCTATCTGAAAAACGCCCTGGTCCCGATCGCGCTGCTGACCTTGGGTGTCCAGCTGGCCCGGACCCGGAAGCTGCACCGGATCTCTGGCGACGCCTGGCTGGCGACGTTTTCCCGTCTCGTGCTCGGTCCTGCCCTGGTCTTGGGCCTGATCCACTTATTTAGACTGTCTGGTGTTGTGGCCCAGACACTCTTCATATCCACCGCCGTGCCTACTGCTGTCAACAGTGCCCTGATTGCCGTGGAATGCAAAAACCACCCGGACTTTGCTGCCCAGGTGGTCATGATCACCACATTATTGAGTGCGTTGACGCTGATCGCCGTGATCTTCGCCGCCCAAATGCTGTTTCCGGTCTAGACCGACTTATACAAGGTCCGGTCGACCGGCTGGAGAAACCAGGGCCGGACTTGAGTGATCCATTTCTGGTAATGCTCGGTCTGCATATGGTCCGCTGTTGCTTCCCGCGTCCGGTACTTTTCGTGGAGCAAGAACCGAGTTTCATCATCTTCATGCTGGAAAAACTCAAAACTCACGATGCCAGGTTCTTGCTGCGAATGGGCCTGATTTTCTTTCGTTGCGGCGATGAATGCTGCGACGTGTTCTTTTTCAATGTACAGGACGACGTTTTTGATATACATGGTCGTTGCTCCTTCCAATTTCTCAGCGGTTCTCGTAGACCAGCTTGGACACAGTGGCGATTTTGTCGCTGGGATACGTCAGGCCTTCGGAAAAGACGGTCAGGATGTAGGGCTTGTCACCATCCAAGACGATGCCGATATCATGGTAGACCGTGTTATAGAAGCCGACCTTGTGGGCGACGATGCCCTGGGGCAGGAAACGTGGCAGCATGTCGTTGAACTGGGTCTGGCGCATGACATCCAGCATATGCTGAAAATTGGCGGAATCCGAGGTGTACAGTTCGTTCATCAGAGCGGCGCCGTCAGCTGCACCCATCGAGGTGCTGGTGCGATTGGTTGGGTGGCCGATGATCGACTCATAGTAGTCAAATGTTTCCTGGCGACCAACAAAACGCCGAATCATGTTGAAGGCGATGTTGTCTGAGTAGATAACCGCGTAATCAGCCAATGTGCTGAGCGCATAGGGGACCTTGAGGTCCATACCCTGCAAGATACCAGTACCGCTTTCAAAGTCAGAGGACTCGTACTGGATTTTCTGGTCGAGCGAGTAGACACCGCGGTCGATCGCATCATAGAGGGCCATGTTGACAAAAACTTTGGCTGTGCTGGCCGAGCGATACTGGTTGTCCGGATTGATCATGAATCCGTCTCCGGTTACAAGGTCCTGGTAGGCAATTCCCATGAACCGGATATCAAGGTCCAGGTAATCCAGCACTGCATGCAGCGGTTTGCTGGCATCGCCGCTGACTGTGATGACATTGGCGCCACGCAAATGGGCAAACGGATCGCTCACGGTCACTGTCCGGACCATGCGAGCCTCATTGCCGGAAGAGTCAGCAACGGCATAGGTCAGGGTGAAAGCACCTGTTCGGCTGGTGTCCACGTCACCTTCCACCTGGATGTCCATGGTCAGGTCACCGTCGATTTCATCCACTGCTGTCACGCCAGCCAGTGGGTCAAAGGACTGGCCGATGTCGAGCTGGGCGGCTCCAACACCGGTAAGCTGGGGCGGATTCTGGTCTGCCTCGACCACCTTGATCTGCAAAGGCAGTGTGGTCTGGTTGCCAGAGGCATCGGTTAGATAGATCGTGAGATCAAAATTGCCCAAATCTGCCGGCTGGTAGGTATCCACGACCGTTTGGGGATCAAACGACAAGGTGACTTCGGCCGCATCCTCGACATCTTGGACCAGATTCTCCGCTGACAACGATTTCCCCAGGACGGTAATGACCGGCTGGCGGCGCAGAGTTGCTTGCGGAGCCACGGTGTCAGCAATGACAAGGGCCACTTTGCGCCGGCGACCTTCATAATCGAGCTCGACCTGATATTTCCCGGCTTGGGTCGCATCCACAGCAGATGTATCGACCACAACTTTTTCCAGTTCCGCATCCTTGCCAGCAACATAGTCGGACGCAGCAGCCGGGATTTCCAAGCCCAGCTCAATCGTCTGGGTTTTGGCCAGAACTTTGAGGGGGAAATGGAAGAAGCGAAAATACGCCAGGATTCCTGCGGTCACAAGAACCACCAGGACCAGGAACAGGACGAAAGGGGGCAGTGCAGTGCGCCTGTGGCGCCGGTAGTAAACATTCATGGTTGATAGACTCCTCCCTGCCTCAAGGCAGGTAAATTCCCCGCCTCAGGGCAGGCAATAATAGTGGTAGACGGCTGAGGCAATACCGGCAGCCATCTGTTGCTGGCTCGCTGCATCTGTGAGCAGGGTGCGATCCTGAGCGTTGGAGATAAATCCCAGCTCGATCAGGACACTGGCCAGATTCAGCTCGCGCAAAACGGCATAGTTTTCATCGATCAGGCTTTTCTGGCCCTCGTATTTCAAGGAAGGCAGCCGGCCCAGGACCGACTCCTGAACCAGACCAGCCAGTCGCCGGCGTGACTCATCCTGGTACATCCTATAGACTGGCGCGGCATTTGCCAAGCCCCTGTCGACTGCCAGCTCATTTTCCCGGGCATAGGCAGTCTCCCCGGTCAGGTAGAATACTTGCAATCCTCTGACGGTGGAATCATCATCCAAGGCATTGCAATGGATCGATAGATAGAGGACGTCTTCGTATTGGGCCTGAAGATCCAGCAACAGTCGCAGCTCCTCCCTGGCGCCTTCCCCACTCATCAGGCCGCGGCCACCAGACTCATCGCTGTCACTGTTGATCTGCATCACCTGGTCCAGAAGGGGCATCAGTGTCTCGATCCTGCCAGACTGGAATCCCGCATCTGCCAATTCATCCAGAAATTGTTCCGCCAAATAACGGCCGGTCCAGGCGATGCGGTAAAAAATCGATTGCCAGACGTCCGCGTCGCGGATCAGGATGACCGTCGCACCCAGCGCCTCCAGTTCAGCCCTGGTTTTTTGGGCGACGGCGAGATTGATCTCAGATTCAATCGCAATTGGATCCGACGAATGGGCGGGATAAAGTGCCCCGGTATCCTGTCCGCCGTGGCCTGGGTCTAATATAATAGTGATCCCCGTAAGCGCGCTGGCATCCTGGTCACGCCCCCTCCAGCCAGACAGATCGACGGTGTGGATCCGTGCGATCGAGGACTCCAGAGGCCAACTCTCAAGCTGCCCGGCCGGATCATCCTGGGAAACCATTTCTGCAACAGGATACTCGGCCAGCTCACCATTTCCAGGGGCGGCCGATGGCAGGTGCTGGCCCGAGTCAGATACCTCATCCCCATCGCTCTGGTTGTCATCACGACCTGGTCCGGCACCCCAGCCATCATCTGACGCGATCCAGCCAAGACTTCTGGCCGTACCATCCTCCGGCAAGAAGCCAGCCATAGATAGAGAAACGGTCAGGATACTGACCAGCATCAGGATGGACAGGATCAATCTGGACCGTTGCGCCGACACAGCACCTCCGTTAAAACGTAACCCATGTGACATTTAAATGGTCAAATGTTCATTATGCATCTATTTAAAAAATATTCGCGCATTTATTATACAAAAATCCTTGACAGAACGAGGCTAATTGTCTAGCATAAAATAGCGAAATCGTGATTTATTGCCTGACTATTTGTTGCAATATGTGCAAGATTCAACCTAAAACTTGGCATTGAGCATAAGAGAGGCAGTCCCCACGTCCACCAAAAGAATAGGCGATGAACTCAGAAAAATCAAGAAAGGAACACGAAACATGGAATCAGCCAAGGAAAGTCCAACTGGTCCTTTTTCAGCCGAAGAAAATTTCAAGAAACTGACACAGCTCCACCGCAGCCGCTTGTACCGCGTCGCGATGTCGCGCGGCCTCTACATCGGTCAGCCAGCCCTGCTTCTGACATTGAAGCAGCAGGGGATCTGTTCGCAGACCGAACTGGCCGAAGCACTCAACGTCACAACCCCTTCTATTGCTGTCTCAGTCAAACGTCTGGAAAAGGGTGGCATGATCACCAAGACCATCAATGAAAAAGACAACCGCTACAATCAGATCGAACTGACGGATGATGGCAAAAAGGCCGCCAGAATCTGCGAGGATATCTTTAGCACCATCAATTCCCGGATGTTCAATGGATTCAGCAAAGAAGAACTCAGTCAGGTCAATGCCTTTTTTGACCGCATGCGGTCAAACCTGGCCGACTATGATCCGGATAAAGAGCCAGTCAAACCGACACGCCGGCGCAAATCAGTCGAGTAAACCAAAGTTCACCCGCCGCTGGACCAGCCAATCCACAACACATGAACCGCCCGTTCTTTCGTGCAAGCACCACGAGAAGAACCGGGCGGTTTCTTTTACTCGACGGTGACACTCTTGGCCAGGTTTCGCGGTTTGTCGACATCAAAACCTTTATTAACGGTCATGTAATAGGCAAAGAGCTGCGTCGGGGTGACCGCGATCACGGGAGCTAGCAGCGGATCGATCTGGGGCAGTTCGATAACCTGGTCACAGACCTCGGCGGCCCGCATGCATCCAGGGGTCAGGATACCCAGGATGACAGCTCCGCGCGCCTTGACTTCGCGGATGTTGCTGATCATCTTCTCGACCAGCTGCGGCTGGGTCATCGGGCAGACAACCAGCGTTCCTTCCTCGATCAGGGCGATCGTGCCATGCTTGAGTTCACCGCCGGCATAGGCTTCTGAGTGGATGTAGGAGATTTCCTTGAGCTTGAGAGAGGCCTCCATCGACAGGGCATAGTCCAGGCCACGCCCGATGAAAAAGATGCTGTGGGCGTTGAAATGAGCTGCGGCAAAACGCTGGATGTCATCCTGGTGGGCCAGAGTGGTCTCGAGCAGTTCAGGCAATTCAGCCATTTTGGCCAGATATTCGTCCAGTTCGGCGTCATCGATCTGACCTAACGTATGGGCCATCTGGAAGGCCAGCAAATACAGGGCGGCCAGCTGGGTGTTGTAGGCCTTGGTCGAGGCGACCGCGATTTCCGGACCTGCAGCGGTGTAGATGACGTGGTCTGCTTCCCGGGCGATCGAGCTGCCGACGACATTGACGATGGCCAGAATTTGCGAACCGAGACGCTTGGCTTCACGCATCGCGGCCAGCGTGTCGAGCGTTTCCCCAGACTGGCTGATGATGATTGTCAGTGTCCTTTCCGTGATGATCGGGTTTCTGTAGCGGAATTCGGAAGCGACATCAACCTCGACCGGGATCCGGCAAAGCGCTTCGATGACGTATTTGCCGACAATGCCGGCATGGGCTGCCGTACCGCAGGCCACGATCCGGATGCGGTCAAGGTTCAAAAGAGCCGCACGGTCCATCGAGAAGTTTTCGAATCGAATCCGGTTGTCTCGGATGCGTGGTAGCACGGTATCGCGCACGGCACGCGGTTCTTCGTGCATTTCCTTCATCATGAAATGCTCAAAACCGCCTTTTTCCGCAGCTTCACTGTCCCAGGTCACCAGAAGCGGGTCGCGCTCGATTCTCTGGCCAAAGGCGTCGAACAACTCAATGGCTTCTTTGGTCAAACGGGCAACTTCACGGTCCTCCATGATGATGATTTTCCTGGTATGGCTCAGGATGGCCGGGATGTCGGAGGCGATGAAATTGCAGCCCTCGCCGATCCCGAGGACGAGGGGGCTGTCCTTGCGGGCAGCAATGAATTGTTCCGGGTCATCGGCACAAAGGACTCCCAGGGCATAGGAACCTTCCAGGTCAGACAAAGTCCGGCGCACAGCCTCCAGAATGTCCTGGCCGGCGTCTTCCTCATAATGGTATTCCAGCAAATGAGCCACAACTTCCGTATCGGTTTCGGAAGCAAATTCGAAACCCTGGTCCTGGAGGAAGCGTTTGAGTTCAAGATAATTTTCAATGATGCCATTGTGGACGACCGCAATCCGGCCCGAAGCCGACAAATGGGGATGGGAATTCTCATCGCTCGGGGCACCATGGGTCGCCCAGCGCGTATGTCCGATCCCGATGTGAATGTCCTGGCGCGCCAGCAAACCTGACTCCGCCAGCTTCTCACGCAGATTCAGAATGCGGCCCTTTTTCTTCTGGACATCGACCTGGCCGTTATCGATGAATGCGACGCCAGCCGAGTCGTAGCCGCGATATTCCAGACGGCTCAGGCCGTCCAGCAAAACAGGCAGGACTGGCTCTGACCCGATGTAACCGACAATTCCACACATAAACGTACCTCCTCAGATGCCGTAACGGCTCACGATCAGGGCAGTGAGCTGGTCGGCCATGCGGTTGATCTCCTCGATGTCCTGGCCTTCGATCATGACCCGGATGATCGGTTCGGTGCCCGACGCGCGGACCAGGATCCGGCCCTTGCCAGCGAGTTGTTTTTCCATTTTGGCGCATGCCTCGAGCACATCCGCATCCTCCATGGCCCGGGCTTTTTTCTCATTGGGAATGCGGGCACTTTTCAGGACCTGAGGCAGGATTTGCATGACCTTTTTCGCCTGGCCCAGCTTCTCGCCACGCTCGGTCAGAGCCCGGAGCAGGCGCAGGGCACTGAGCATGCCGTCACCAGTCGTGGAGTGTTCGAGCAGAATGATGTGGCCGGACTGTTCACCACCCAGGCTGAAGCCAGACTTGAGCATTTCCTCGAGCACATAGCGGTCACCGACCTTGGTTTTGACCAGATTGAGGCCTTTCTCCTGGGCCATGATGTCCAGGCCAAGGTTGCTCATGACCGTGACCACGAGGGTATTGTCGCGCAGCTGACCGCTGTGCATCATGTCGAGGGCGACGATGGCCATGATCACATCGCCATCGACCGGCTCACCCGTTTCGTCAATCGCCAGCATGCGGTCGGCGTCGCCATCAAAAGCAATGCCGATGTCGCATCCTTCGCGCCGGACCAGCTGGCGCAAGCCGTCGAGATGGGTCGAACCGCAACCTGCATTGATATTTGTGCCAGTGGGCTCGACCCCGATGGTCAGGACCTCGGCTCCCAGATCCGAGAACAGGTCGGGGGCGATGTGGGCACAGGCGCCGTTGGCACAGTCGAGAGCCACCTTCAATCCGCTGAGGTCAACGGCCATGCGGCGTTTGAGGTACTCGGCATAGTCGTGGGTTGCAGTTGACTTGACAATGCGGCGGCCCAATTGACCATCGATCGGCCGGTCGGCTGCATGCTCATCGTAATTTTTGATCAGGTCCTCGATCTGGTCTTCGGTGTCATCGGGCAATTTGTAGCCATTGTTGCTGAAAAATTTGATCCCATTGTATTCATATGAGTTGTGCGAGGCTGAAATCATGACACCAGCATCACATTTATATTTGCGGGTCAGGTAGGCAACGCCCGGGGTCGGGATCACACCACAAACCATGGCATCGGCACCAGCTGAGCAGATGCCGGCCACCAGGGCGGACTCCAGCATGTCACAGGAAATGCGGGTGTCCAGGCCAACCAGGATGACTGGTTTGTGCAAAGTCTCACCTGCCAGGACTTTGGCCCCGGCCCAGCCCAGCTTGAAAGCCAAGTCCGGAGTCAATTCTTTATTGGCAACGCCACGGACGCCATCGGTTCCGAATAAACGACTCATAAAAACTCCTCGATCCAGGAAATGTTATCTGTTCGGTTTTTCATTATAGCACAGGGGTATTGTTACAAATATTAGACAAATCAGTCAGTTATGCGTCTCTCGGGTGACGTCAATATGACATCAGTATTACAGAATTATTACATCGTGGATCAAAAATCAATTGCCTTCGACTGCCCGTACACTGATCGTGATGGTCGAAGGCGTGACGAAGGTTGCCCGTGTATAGCTGAGGGATGTCGTATCAACCGTGACCGGGAGGGACTGCAGACCGGTCTGGGCCAGTCCTGACAGATCGATGAAGGCATTGATGTCATTGATTGACAAGTCGTTGATCGTTCTCTGCCGCCCCATCAAAGTGATCTGGATGGATTCCAGCGGCATCTGGACAATGTAGCCATTGGATTTGGCAGTCTCGACCCCGCGGTAGGATACCTGGGTCGAGAAGGTCCGGCTGATGACCGGATTGATGGTGACCTGGACATAGAGCCAAATAAAAATAGCAATCACAAGCGAGGATAAGGCAGTCAAGACTCGCTGGCGACGTGGCATTTTGGGACGATCCACGGCATCCCGCTGGCGACCGATGCGAATCGGCCAGCGCAGGCGTGACTTGGCAGGTTCACCGGGATTTGGAGCATTCCTGTCGGGAGATTGTTCCTGTTGGGAAAGTTGGGTTTCGATGATGGTGCGAGCCGATTCGGCAGATGTCTGGGCCACAACGGCTGCTGCCTTGGCCTGGTCTTTCGCTGAACTGACAGGTGGTTCATCCCGGCGCGGCCGGAAAATACCGGTCCAGGTGCCGCCCTGGCGCGATGCCCCCAGCATTTTGTGGAGCAGGGAGCGCAGGGCGTCGGCATTGTCGAGGATGAACAGGCGACCCTCAATGGCCAGACTGATGCTGCCGCGTTCTTCGGAAACGACAACAGCCAGGGTATCGCCGATTTCGCTGGCACCGATCGCGGCGCGGTGGCGGGTGCCATAGTCACGGCGCAGATGGTAATTGTCCGAAAGCGGGACATGGACCCGGGCGGCACTGATGCGGCCATCACGGATCACAACGGCACCATCATGCAGGGGTGAGCCTTTGTAGAATATCTGCTGCAGCATGGTGGCAGA
>SABL01000268.1 GCA_009928985.1 Clostridia bacterium | reverse complement strand
GAATAATAGGGATTTTGTTTGACGATTTCGCGCTCTTCGGTTGTCAATTTTCCGGGTTTGTTGAGGATCTCGTTGGGCACGGCCAGTTTCCCGAGGTCATGGACCAGACCGGTCAGATACATCTGCTTGGCCTCATCACTGGAAAAACCGCGGATCAAAGCCATCTCCTTTGCGACTTTCGCAACATTCTGGGAATGGGCTGCGGTGTAATGGGAGGTCGAGTCGACCACGCTGGAGAAGACATTCGCCACATGGATCAGGTCATCGATTTCAAAGGTGTATTTGTCCCAGAAAGCCAGATCAGAGAAAAAGCGGCTTTCGATGTTCAAATTGACTACGTCGAGCCAGAAAACCTCGCGCTGGCTGACCTCACGAAAAACAGCAACCAGTTCTGGATCAAACAGATGCTCGCTCTGCCGGATCTGGTCAAAAATTCGTTCGCGCTGGAGGAAAATGTGCTCGCCGGAGGCGATCAGGACTTCGATCCGGTCGGCCAGATGGATGATCCGGCTGGCCAAAGGGATGTCCTGTCCGGCGAGACCGGTGGGGTTGCCGCCGAGGAAGCGGTCATGGTGATGGCGGATCGGATTAGCCAGATGATTGAGCTGGGGTGAATCCTTGAGGATCTGGTAGCCTTTTTCGGCGTGGTGGAATATATGGTCATTGTCAGTCGCATGGACGATGTAGTGTTTCTCATACCAGTCCGCTGCAGCCCCGATGTCATGAAGCAAGGCCGAGTAGACGAGAATCTGGTCGTCGTAGCGCCCCAGGCCGAGATGACGGCCGATGTAGCGGGCGATGATGGCGGTGCGCCGGTGATGGTTGGTGATGCCACTCGTTGTCAGTTCCAGAGCCATGGACAGGGCGGATATGAATGTGATCGGATGGATGTTGATCTGCTCGAGCATGATTAGTAACCCCACTGCTGTCGACTCATAACCTCTATTTACAGGTCGCGCTTTTTTGTAATGCTTATCATTATAGATAGAATTTGACAAATTACAGGGATTATTTATTTCAATTAAGCATATCATTCCTGACTAATCATAAGGGCAGGGCAGGGCTGATCTATCTGAACTGTCTGCTCAGCGGCTCTGCCCTTGCCGCTCCGGCGAATCGCCTGCTATACTATCTAAGTTCAAAACAGGAGGATACTGCCATGCATGAAACTTTGGGCTCTGAAGTGGGCCGCCGGCGCACGTTTGCCATCATCTCTCATCCTGACGCCGGCAAAACGACCATGACGGAAAAATTGCTGCTTTATGGCGGTGCGATCCACATGGCCGGCACGGTTAAAGCGAGAAAAGCTTCCCGTCATGCCACTTCTGACTGGATGGAGATCGAAAAGCAGCGCGGTATTTCCGTCACGTCATCGGTCATGCAGTTCAATTACAATGGGTTTTGCATCAATATCCTCGACACCCCTGGCCACCAGGACTTTTCGGAGGACACTTACCGGACCCTGGTCGCAGCGGATGCCGCGGTCATGCTCATCGACGGTGCCAAAGGTGTCGAAACTCAGACGATCAAGCTCTTCACCGTCTGCCGCCAGCGGGGCATCCCGATCTTCACTTTTATTAACAAGATGGACCGGGCTGCCAAGAATCCATTTGACCTGATGGATGAGCTGGAGAAGGTGCTCGGCATTTTCTCCGTGCCGGTCAATTGGCCGATCGGGACCGACGGTGATTTCAAGGGCGTCTTTAACCGCAAGTTCAACCGCGTTGAGTTGTACGATGGCAGCAAGGGTGACCACGGCGCCAGCATGGTCAAAGTCTCCGTCACCAGTGTCGATGATCCCAATCTCGGTGAGGTGATCGGTGAAGATTACCAGGCGCGCCTGATGAGTGATATTGAGC
>SABL01000080.1 GCA_009928985.1 Clostridia bacterium | reverse complement strand
AGGCAGAATCGTGCTAAGTAGTATAGCACAAAACAGCAAGGGACGGTAGTGAGCGGGGTGGTGAATCCGAGGCCCCTGGCAAGTCCGACCCCCGTTCCGGCAATGGTGTCAGACCTCACCCCGTGTCCTTCGCCCTCGCTAGTTGCCTTTCCACTTTGATCGATTCTTCACAGCACAATCGATTTTTTACAGCAAACTGTAGGGGTCGACGTCGATCGTCAGGGAGAGGGGTGCCAGATCGATGCGGTCCAAGGCTGAATGGAGGAATTGCGCAAGGCTGGCATTGTCTTTGCCTTTGATGATCATGCGGTAACGGTAGCGGCCGCGCAACTGGTACAGGGGGGCACGGCCGGGTTCGAGCAGCTCGATGGCAGGCGTCGCAGGTTCTCTGAGCCGGGCTAGCAGGAGCGCATGGACCTGGGCCATCTTATCGCGCACGGCTTTTTCATTCTGGCCAGAGACCAGGACGAGGGCAATGGCACCAAAGGGTGGATAATGCATGGCTTTGCGGAAAGCGATTTCCTGCTGGTAAAAACGTTCGTAATCCTGGGCAGCCGCGGCTGTGATCGCATAATCGTCAGTGTTGTAGGCCTGGATGAAGACCTCTCCGGCGTGTTCGCCGCGGCCAGCGCGGCCGGCAGCCTGGGTGATCAAGGCGAAGGCGCGTTCGGAAGAGCGGAAATCGGACAGGCCCAGCATCAGGTCCGCGGACAGGATGCCGACGACGGTGACATTGGGATAGTCATGGCCTTTGGCAATCATCTGGGTGCCGATCAGGACATCGGCTTCGTGACGGGCGAACTGGTCCAGGAGTTGGGCATGGGACTGGCGGCCAGTGGTCGTGTCCTGATCCATGCGGATGGCAGTCGCCGGGGCAAATTCCTCGAGAAACAACTTTTCGACCTGCTGGGTGCCGGCGCCAAAGCGGCCGATCCGCTCACTGCCACAGACGGGGCAACGACTGGGTGGCTGGGCGATTTTGCCACAATAATGGCAGACCAGCTGGAGCTGTTCACGCGTCACGGTGGTGGCGGGGCGGACATGGCAGGTCATCGAGACGCTGCAGGTTCGGCACTTGATGACGTGACCACACTGGCGGCAGAGCATGAAACCAGCCATGCCGCGGCGGTTGATGAACAGCATGGCTTGCTTTCGGGAAGAAAATGCGCCACGCAAGGCCCGGTCGAGTGGCCGGCTGAATACGCTGCGATTGCCTTCGCGCAGCTCCAGGCGCATGTCGACGATCTGGGTCTGGGGCAGCTGGCTGTCGCCGATCCGCTGGTCGAGGCGCAGCAAGGTGGCTTGGCCAGTGGTTGTGCGGTAAAAAGTTTCGATGGCCGGGGTCGCCGAGCCGAGGACGAGGACGGCGTCCATTTCGCGGCAGCGCAGACGGGCGATGTCGCGGGCATGGTAGCGCGGATGGGTCTCGGACTTGTAGGTCGTTTCCTGTTCTTCGTCGATGATGATCAGGCCGAGGTTTTTCAGGGGTGCAAAAATGGCCGAACGGGCACCGACGACGACAGATACTTCTTCTCGTAGAATGCGCTGCCACTGTTCGTAGCGTTCAGCAGGGGTCAGGCGGCTGTGCAGGACTGCGGCGCCTGATCCGAAACGAGAGCGGATCCGGGCTACCATTTGGGGGGTCAGGGAGATTTCCGGCACCAGGATGATCACCCCGCGGCCGAGCTGGGTGGCCAGGCGTGCAGTCTGGAGATACACCTCTGTTTTACCACTGCCGGTGATGCCAAACAGGACAAATTCAGCCAGTTGGCTGTCATCTGCAGATGCAGCCAGAGCCTGATGGATCCGGGCAATGGCTGCGGCCTGGCCTTCATTGGGCACGAAATCAGGGACCGTTTCGTATTCGGCCTCTTCCCCGCCCGTCCGGCGCACTTCCTGCTTGAAATAGGAGATCAGGTCTTTTTTCTCGAGGGTTTTCAAAACAGCGCGGCTGACTTGGCAGGCATGCATCAGCTCGGGTACGGGCACGGCGCCGTATTCGAGCAGCATTTCGATCACCCGCTGGTGGCCGATGCGGTCGATTTCACCGTCATTGAGGCGGCGGGCAGCTTCGGCTGGATCCGGGAGTTCAGCCATGCGGACAAGCTTGTCACCAACGGCCGCGACAGCCGAGGGCACCATCAGGCGCAGGGCATCGCCATAGGTGCAGCCATAGCGCTGGCGCATCAGACCGGAAAGCTGCAGCTGGTCGCGCCGCAGGACCGGCCGGTCACTTAAAAGCCGCTGGACGGATTTGACATGGAAGTCTGTACCAGATTCACTTTCGACGGACAAGACAAAAGCCTGGACCAGGCGGTTGCCTGTGCCAAAAGGGATTTCAACCCAGCTGCCGCTGGTGAGGCAGGGCGTCATTTCCGGCGGCACCGCATAGGTGTATTCCCGGTCAAACGCCCGTGTGGCTTCTTTGAGGACGACCCGGCAAAACATCGGTTGTGACCTCAGGCCATCAACGAGAACAGATCGATCTGGGCCGATTCCGGCATGCCGTCGAGGCAGCCGGCTGTAGCCAGCGTGGCAATGGCGCTCTGTCCGATGGCGGCCCGGCGGGCCAGCTCATCGCGCGACAGGAAGGGGCCATCAGCGCGGGCAGCCGCGATGGCCTCGGCAATGGCCGGGCTGATGCCAGGGATCGCATTCAAGGGCGGACGGATCTTGCCCGGTGAATCGATGGCAAAGGCAGTGGCAGCCGACGTATAGAGATCAATCGGCAGGAAGTCGATGCCGCGCAGCTGCATTTCTTCGACCAGTTCAATGATGTAGTAGATCTTCTGCTCCCGGTCGGACAGCTCGCGGAAACGGCTCTTGAGATCGGCCCGGGTGCGGCTGACCGCAGATGGAGGTTTGACCATCAGGGAGCTGTCGAATTCGTCGGCGCGCACGGTGAAATAGGCGCTGTAATAGGCCTCCGGGTGGTAGACCTTGAACCAGGCGATGCGCAAGCTCGAAATTGTATAGGCCGCGGCATGGGCCTTCGGAAACATGTATTTGATCTTCTTGCAGGAGTCGATGTACCAGTCCGGGACGTGATTGTCGCGCATCAGCTGCTCATGCTCCGGCGACAGCCCCTTGCCTTTGCGGACCTTCTCCATGATGTCGAACGAGGCTTTGTTGGGCAGGCCCTGGTGGATCAGCCAGGTCATGATGCTGTCGCGGCAGCCGATGACGTCGTTGATCGTGCAGATCCCGCTGCGGATCAGCTCCTGGGCATTGCCTTTCCAGACATCGGTGCCATGCGACAGGCCCATCAGCTGGACCAGGTCGAAAAAGCGGGTCGGCCTGGTCTCGCGGATCATGTCGCGGGCCATGAACGTGCCCATTTCCGGCAGGCCGAGGGTGGCTGAATCAGCCGGAGAGGAACCGTCCGGAATGCCTAAGGGCTCGGTTGAGCAAAATAAGGCCATGACTTTCTCGTCCGGGATCGGGATGGTGCGGACATCGACTCCAGTCAGGTCGCCAAGCATCTTGAGCATGGTTGGATCGTCATGGCCGAGCACATCGAGCTTGAGGATCGTGTCATGCATCGCATTGAAGTCAAAATGAGTCGTGACCGTGCCCCCGTCGCGTTTGTCGGCCGGGTGCTGGATCGGTGTGAAATCGTAAATATCGCGTTCCTTGGGTACGACAACGATGCCACCGGGATGCTGGCCGGTCGTGCGCTTGACCCCGATCAGGCCCTGGGACAGGCGGGCGATTTCAGCCTGAGTGGTGAACTTGTCTTGTTTTTCAAAATATTTGGCCACCATCGCCTGGGCGTTTTTCTCGGCAAACCCACTGATGGTGCCGGCGCGGAAGGTATGCGACGAGCCGAACATTTCTTCAATGAATTTGTGGGCCCGGGCCTGGTATTCGCCCGAGAAATTGAGATCGATATCGGGCTGTTTATCGCCTTTGAAGCCAAGGAAGGTTTCAAAGGGGATGTCCTGGCCTTCACGGTTCAGGGCAGTGCCGCATTCCGGGCAGGCTTTGGCCGGCAGGTCATATCCAGAGCCGTACTGTCCGGACTGGTCTGGCTCAAAATAGTGGCACTGGGGACAGACATAGTGCGGCAGGAGCGGATTGACCTCGGTGATGCCGCACAGGGTCGCAACGAGGGATGAACCAACCGAGCCACGCGAACCGACAATGTAGCCGTCTTCGTTCGATTGGCGCACCAGATGGTGGGCGATGTAGTACATGACCGAAAAGCCGTTGTCGATGATCGAGTGCAGCTCGCGCTCGATCCGTTCGCGAACAAGGTCCGGCAGCTCGCCGTCCCTGCCATAAATGGCCTGGGCGGTCTCCCAGGTCAGGTGACGGACATCATCGGGCGCTGAGGAGATGATCGGCGGGAACGAGCCATCCGGGAAGGGCTTGAGTTCAGGATCGACCTGGTCGGCGATGGCCTGGGGCTGAGTGATGACCACCTCGCGGGCGATCGCATCGCCGAGGTAGGCAAACTCGGCCAGCATTTCGCCGGTGGTGCGCAGGTGCAAGTCCGGCTGCTCGGCATAATCGGAATAGCCGTTGTCAGCCAGCAGGATGCGCCGGAATTCGGCATCTGCGCGCTCAAGGAAATGGACGTCGCAGGTGGCGCAGACCGGCTTTCTAGCGCGCTGGCCCAGAGCGACAATCAAGCGGTTGAGGTTGCGCAGGTCTTCATCTGAATGCAAGCCACTCGATTCCTGGCGCAAATAATAGCCATTGTTCGAGATCGGCTGGATCTCGAGATAGTCGTAAAAGCGCGCCTTGTCGACAGCCATCTGCTGCATCAGGAGCGATTTGGCTGCATCATACTGGTTGCCTGACGCCCGGTAGGTCTCAAGCACGGTCTGGAACAGCTCGCCAGCCTCGCAGGCACTGCCAATGACCAGTCCGGTGCGGAAATACTGCAGCAGCGCGCGGGGGATGCGAGGGCGCATGTGGAAAAAGCGCGTATGCGATTCGGAAACCAGCCGATACAAGTTATAAAGACCGAGATTGTCCTTGGCCAGCAGGATGACATGGTAGACTGACCGACGGTGTGCGCGAACTTCATCGTCGCCGAGGTGGCCCAGATTCGTGTTCAGTTCAGACAGGCTGGCCGCACCAGAACGCAAGAATAGCCGGGCGAATATTTCGCCGCAGACGCGGGCGTCGTCATCCGCGCGGTGGTGGCGATCCTGGCCGACGCCCAGATGGGCAGCCACGGTGTTGAGCTTGTGATTGGCCAGCTCTGGAATCATGGCACACGACAAGGCCAGGGTGTCGACCAGGGGGGGATTGAATTTCAGGCGCGGGTCATTTTCGACTGGTGTGCGGAAACCCTCGTAGCGGATGAATGCCAGGTCGAAAAAGGCATTGTGGGCGACCACCGGTTTATCACCGATCCGCTCCGCCAATTCACAAAACACCGGCCAGGGGGCGGGTGCACCCTGCAGGTCGAGAGCCGTGATGCCGGTCAGTTCGGTAATCTTGGGCGGAAGATCGACCTGGGGATTGACCAGGGAGACCCAAGGCTCACCAGCCGTGAAACCACCTTGGCCATCGGGCAAAAACGGCACAAGTGCTACTTCAATGACCCGGTCTTTGGCCGGATCCAGACCCGTCGTTTCGACGTCCAGGGCCACAAAGCCCGCACTGAGATCGGCTTTTTCAACAGACCAGGCCACAGATGGGCCATCATCAACCAGATAGCCTTCCATACCGTAGATGATCTTGATCTCCTGGCCTTTGCGTTTGAGGTCGCTTCTGGCCGAGGCTGCATCCGGGAAGGACTGGACGACGCCATGGTCCGTGATCGCGACCGCTGGATGGCCAAAACGGGCCGCCAGCTTGACCAGGTCCTTGGTTTCACAAACAGCGTCCTTGGTGCTCATCTTGGTGTGGGCATGCAGTTCGACCCGCTTGAACTCGGCCTTGTCTGCACGACCTGCCGGGCGATTGGCCTCTTGCAGACCGAGCACGCGAGCCTGAAGATCCTTGCTGAACTGAGCATCAAAGGAAATTTCAGCACTGACGCGCAAATAGGAAGCCTTTTTCAATAAGCCATCGAGCAGTTCCTGGTCTTCTGGTTTGGCAAACAGAATGCAGGAGATCGAACTGGAGAGGTCGGTCAGGGCGAATTTGTAGAGCAGGCGGGTGCCATTGCTGACTGTGCGGCATTCCTGCGAAAAAATCTCACCTTCCATAAGCACCAGCCCGGATTCGGTCGACAAGTCACGGATCGCCTGGCGCTTGAGCTCGCCATTGACCTTGCCCCAGAGGACGCCCTCCGGTTTGGGTGCCCGGCGATAGGTCGAACCATTGCCATTGCCATTGGCGCCGTTACGAGCAGAGGCCGGAGCCCGGCTGGGAGCTGGAGCTGCGCTGGCGGGGAGCGCACCTGCCTGGCGATTGGCCACGCCCTGGCCTGAGCTGTCCGTCCGTGCCGGAGCCGAGCAAAACTCACCTTCTGTCTGACCGGGCATGGCTGCGAGTTGGCGCCTGGCCTCAGCCTGCTGCTGGCGCAGCATTTCAGCTGTATAGTCACGCAAATCCTGCGTCGAGGCCATGAATTCAAAGCCAACGCTCTGGCCCAGGGCCGACCTGGTCAGCTGGGCCAGTTCATCACTGACCGTGCGGGCCAGATCGTCGCGGCTGTTTTCCGTGACATGGACTTCGACGCGAGCAGGATCCATCTCCTGGGCGATGAACTGGGCATGATGCAGCAGGGCTGCATGGAAAGGGTCCTTTTTTCGCAGATGCCGGATCAGCCAGGGGGACAAGCTGGCCGCGGCCTGTTGTAGATGTCCCTGGGCCAGAGGCTCGGCAAACGTCTGCCGGATCAGGACTTCCTGAGCTGGCAGGGTATTTTCCAGAGTATCTTCCAGCAAGACCAGCAGATCGGCTGGCCAAGGAGCCGTCGTCAGGATCTGGATGGTCACCAGGCCGCTTTTTTTGACCACAAGTCCAGTCACCAGGGCATTCTGCTGCCTGAGCTGTTCGACCAGAGCTGTATCTGAGATGAATTGGGCAAAGAAATCCGCAAGACTGGATTGCATCGCCCTAAGCTCCTGTGATCCGGGCAATTTCAGCCATCAGGGCCTCGATTGCTTGTTCCTGGGGCACTTTGCGAATGATTTCGCCATGGGAAAACAGCAAAAATTCACCTTTGCCGCCAGCCAAACCGACATCGGCATGGCGCGCCTCCCCTGGTCCGTTGACAGCACAGCCCATGACGGCGACCTTGATCGGTGCCTTGACTGTCTTGAGGCGTTCTTCGACCTCAGCGGCAATCCGGATCAGGTCGACGCTGGTCCGGCCGCAGGTCGGGCAGCTAATCAGCTGCGGGCCATGGCTTCTCAGGCCGAGTGCCTTGAGGATGCTGTAGGCGGCAGCAATTTCATCGACCGGGTCGGCCGTCAAAGAGACTCGCAAGGTGTCACCGATGCCTTCGGCCAGCAATGTGCCGATGCCGATCGCAGAGCGGATCGCACCTTCATTGCGGGTGCCGGCTTCTGTCACGCCGAGATGGAGAGGGTACTGGGTTTTTTCGACCAGCAGGCGGTAGGTCTGGATCGTCAGAGCCGGATCGGATGCCTTGATCGAGATGACGATGTCGTTAAAATCCCATTGTTCCAGCAGGGCAACCGACTCCAGGGCGGATGTGACCATCGACTGGGCGTTGACACCGCCGAAGCGATCGACGATTGCCTGGCTGAGCGAGCCGGAATTGACACCGACGCGGATCGGCACACCACGTTCCCGGGCCGCTGCTGCCACCTGGCGCACACGGTCGGGGCCGCCGATATTGCCGGGATTGATCCGGATCTTGTCTGCGCCGGCCGCCAGCGAGGCCAGAGCCAGGCGGTAATCGAAATGAATGTCGGCAACAATCGGCAGCGCCGACTGGGGGCGAATCCGAGCCAGGGCATCCGCTGCCTCCTGGTCGGGAATGGCCAGCCGGGTCAGGTCACAGCCGGCCTCGGCGAGCTGATCAATCTGGCGCAGCGTCGCCTGGACGTCGCGTGTGTCGGTGTTGTTCATCGACTGGATCACAATCTGGGCGCCGCCGCCAATGGTCAGGTCCCCGACATGGACAGGGCGCGTGATTTTGCGTTCAAACATGGTCAGCCTCCGATCAGGCGCATGATGTCAAAGAACAGGCCAGCCAGGCCCAGGAAAATGATCAGGCCCAGACCCACCATGCCGATGATCGTCTGAAGCTGCGGTTCGAGCCGCTTGCGCCGGATCGCTTCGATGGCGATCAAGACCAGATGATGGCCATCCAGCGGCGGGATCGGCAGGAGGTTCATGAAGCCGAGGCTGACCGAGATCAGGGCAAAGAGCCAGAGCAGCTGGTAAATCTTGTCCCGGAAAGGCTGTTCATTTTCTACCACATTGCTGACCAGGGAAACAACGCCAATCGGACCAGACAAGGTATCCTCAGCCTTGGCTTCGCCTGTGAAAATGGCACCGATGCTTTTGACCGTCACTTTGACAATCGACCAGGACCACTGGACAGACTGGCCGATCGCCGGGACAAACTCGCGGCTGGTGGCGAACCAGATGCCGCGTGGCAGGCTGACCTGAGTCTGGATCGCAACCATTTCAACCGTCTGGGGCTGCCCATTGCGCAGGATCGAAACAGACAGCGCCTGGCCGGCACTGGCCTGGACAGCGTCGCGGAACGCTTCGGTATCGCTGTAGGGCACATCATTGACAGCCAGCAGGACATCACCGGTAGCCAGGACAGGTTGGCCAAGATTGGACCCTGAGTCGACTTCAGCGATGATCGCGCCCTCGCCGCTCAGTTCCGGTTCAATCGTCACCCCCAGGCGATAACGCTCGGTCACGGTCGGCTGGAGGATGACGGTACGCTGGCCCTGGCCTGTGGATTTGACCACGAGCTCGATCGATTCACCTGCTGGGGTGAACAGGTCCACGGCCGTGTAGTCGAGCGTGGTTCGCACGGCATGACCATTGGCCGACACGATCCGGTCGCCGGCAACAAGGCCGGCTGACTGCGCCAGAGTATCCTGGTAGGTATCCTGAATGACCGGGATGGTATAGCCGAAAGAAGCGAACAAAATCAGGAAGGCCAGCACACCAGAAAGCAGATTGACTGCCGGGCCGGTGCCGATGACAATCGCACGGGCCCAGCGCGGGCGGTTGAAAAAGAGGCCAGGGTCGCGGGGATCGAAGCCATTCATCTCCTCTTCTTCCTCGCCGGCAAAACGGACCGAGGCGCCAATCGGCAGCAATTTGATGCTGTAGCGGATCCCGTTGTGTTCACGCGAATACAAGACCGGGCCCATGAACAGAGAGAATTCCAGGATCCGGAAGCCCAGCTTGAGGCCGGTCAGGAAATGGCCCAGTTCATGGACGATCATCAGAATGCTTAATAAGACAATACCTGCGAAAATTCCCATGGGGATCTACTCCTTGATTCAGGTGCCGGAGAGGACCTGCTGGCGTGCCCAGCGATCCAGCTCCATGATGGTGGAAAAGTCGAATGTGCGTTGCCAGCCTGAGCGTTCATGCTGTTCCAGGCAACGTTCGACCCGGCTGGCGATCTCGAGAAAACCGATCCGGCCAGACAGAAACAAATCCACTGCTGCCTCATTGGCAGTATTGAGCACGGCTGGCAGAGTCCCACCTGTGCGTGCTGCGACATAGGCGAGTTCCAGCAGCCGGAAAGTCTGTGTGTCTGGAGCGGCAAAAGTCAGGCAGGTGGTGCGGGGGTCGAAAGGATCGTAGCGCGGCTCCAAGCTGTCCAGGCGCTCCGGCCAAGTCAGGGCCAGCTGGATCGGCAGCTTCATGTCCGGAAAACCCATCTGGGCCAGAACAGAGCCGTCCTTGAACTCGACCATCGAATGGATGATGCTCTGG
>SABL01000267.1 GCA_009928985.1 Clostridia bacterium | reverse complement strand
CTGAGGAAACGCGTATGACCGATGTTTTCGCCACCCCGGTCGTTGGGGTTATGCTTTCATTATTGGCCTTTGAACTTGGCCTCTGGCTCAACCGCAAAACGCGGCTGTCTCTGCTCAATCCACTCCTGATCGCCGTTGCCCTGATCATTCTCCTGATCCATCTGACGCCTTTGACGCTGGATGACTACCAACGCGGCGGGCAGATCATCAGCTTCCTCCTGGCCCCGGCAACAGTCGCACTGGCCATCCCACTCTACAAAAGCATCCGCCTGCTCAAGGAAAGTCCCGGACCGATTCTCGCTGGAATCGTGGCCGGGAGCCTGCTCAGTTTGTTGTCAATTATTTTTTTGTCCAAGCTGTTTCACCTGTCGCAGGTGCTGCTGCTTTCGATGCTGCCCAAATCCGTGACGACACCAATCGGCATCGCCCTGTCCGAGCAACTGGGCGGTCTGCCGCAAGTCACCGTCGCTGCGATCGTCGTGACGGGTATTTTCGGAGCTGTGCTGGCGCAGCCGCTGTTCAGGTTTTTACGGATCACCGACCCCGTCGCCCAGGGCATCGCCATTGGCACCGCGTCACACGTGCTGGGCACCGCCAAGGCTCTGGAAATCGGCGAAGTCGAGGGCGCGATGAGCAGCCTGTCGATTAGCCTGGCCGGACTGGCCACGGTCCTGATGGCACCGCTGCTGAGCAGCTGGCTGGTTTGATTACACATTAAACTTGCTCGAGATGCCAAACTTTTTCATGTAGCGCCAGAGCGTGGTTTTACTGATGCCTAGCTCTGCGGCGGCGAGTTCGCGGTTGCCCTGGTGGTTTTCCAGAGCCTGGGTGATGGCGATCGCCTCGGGGCTCTGGTAGACGACGACGGTTTCCCGGCCCTCCTGGCGCTGGATCAGCGGGTAGAGCTGGTGCATCAGGTCTTTGATGAAGACCTCGTCAATCGTCCGGTGGCTGGCAGTCAGGATCATGCGCTCGCAAAAGCTCTCAAGTTGGATGATGTTGCCTTCCCAGTTGTAGTCGAGGATGGTTTTGCGCGCTCCGGCCGTCAGGACATGGAAAGAGCGGCCAATCGTCCCTTATAATGATCTTGAGGTAGATACCATGAAAAAATGTGTGATTATGCCCGATTCCTTCAAAGGTACAATGAGCTCACTCGAGGTGTGCCAGATCATAGCCGAACGTGTCCAGTCATTTTATCCTGTGTGTGAAACCGTCACCATCCCGGTCGCCGATGGTGGAGAGGGCACGATCGACTGTTTTGTCGCTGCCATTGCAGCCGAACCAGTCGAGGTGGTTGTCAAGGGACCTTATTTCGAGCCCCTGGCCGCTCGCTATGCCAGGCACGGCCAGACCGCGATCATCGAGATGGCCCAGACCGCCGGGCTCCCCCTGGTCGAAGACCGGCGCAATCCAGCTTTGACAACGACCTATGGTACCGGCGAGCTGATCCTGCACGCGATACAGGCAGGCTGCACGGAGATTGTGATCGGCCTGGGCGGCAGTTGCACCAATGACGCCGGCACCGGCGCGGCCGCAGCCCTCGGTGTGCGATTCCTCGACCAGGCTGGCAACGCCTTCGTTCCCACGGGTGGCACGCTCTCGCGGATCCATGCGATCGATGCCAGCGCAGCCCGCACCCTGCTGGAGAACTGCCGTGTGACCGCCATGTGTGATATTGACAATCCCATGTTTGGCCCCGAAGGTGCAGCCTATGTCTTCGGACCTCAAAAAGGCGCCGATCCAGATCAGGTCATTGAACTCGACCACAACCTCCAGCACCTGGCCACTATCATCGAGCGCGATCTCGGCCTGGATGTCCGGGATCTGCCCGGAGCCGGAGCAGCCGGTGCGATGGGGGCCGGTATCGTCGCCTT
>SABL01000266.1 GCA_009928985.1 Clostridia bacterium | reverse complement strand
ACGCAGATGGCAGCCTTTGCGCAGATCGTAAAGGAAGAAGGCCAGAAGATCCTGGGCTGGAGAGAAGTGCCCATTGACAAAAGCGGCATCGGGGCCGGTGCCCAATCCGTTATGCCCCGTTTCATCCAGGTTTTCATTGCCAGGGATGAGGGACTGTGCGATGACATGGATTTTGAAAGAAAACTCTACGTTATTCGCAAAAGAGCGGAAAAAATCATTATTCCCCTGTGCGAGGACAAGGGAGGCTCATTTTATATAGCCAGTCTTTCATCAAGAACCGTTGTCTATAAAGGGATGCTAACGGCTGAGCAGCTGCGCAGCTTCTATCTGGATCTGTCCGACCTGGATTTTGCATCAGCTTTGGCCATGGTGCATTCAAGGTTCAGCACCAATACTTTCCCCAGCTGGGAAAGAGCGCATCCCAACCGTTATATCGTCCACAACGGGGAAATCAATACGGTGCGCGGCAACGTCAACTGGATGAAGGCCCGCCAGAGGGTCATCGATTCACCGCTTTTTGCAGACATTACCAAGGTCTATCCGATCATTGATGAGAGCGGAAGCGATTCCGCCATGTTTGACAACTGTCTGGAATTTCTCTATCTTACCGGACGGTCACTGCCGCACGGCGTAATGATGATGATCCCTGAGCCATGGGAAGCCAATCATCTTATCGCCGCAGAGAGAAAAGAATTTTACAAATTCAATAACTTTTTAATGGAACCCTGGGACGGACCTGCGGCGATCGGCTTTTCAGACGGAACGGTGATCGGTGCGGTATTGGACCGCAATGGTCTGCGGCCGGCCCGCTATTATGTCACCAAGGACGACCGGGTGATCCTGGCCTCGGAAGTGGGCGTCATCGACATCAATCAGGCCAACGTTGCCTGCAAAGGACGGCTCGAACCCGGCAAGATGCTGCTGATCGATACCGAGGCCCGCAGGATCATCAGTGATGATGAAATCAAAAGCGAGGTTGCCCGGCTGCATCCCTACCAGGAATGGAACGGGCAGCACATCGTAGATCTGGATGATATGCCGGCTGCCCCCGCGGCAGAAGAAACTGATAAAACCTATCTGATCGAGCAGCAGAAGGCCTTTGGCTATACGTTTGAGGATATTTATCAGACCATACAGCCCATGGCGGCTGAGGGTCACGATCCGGTCGGCTCGATGGGGATGGACTCCCCGCTGGCAGTTCTGTCTGAACAGCCGCAGCTGCTGTACCTGTATTTTAAACAGCTTTTTGCCCAGGTTACCAATCCTCCCATTGATGGGATCAGAGAAGAAATTGTAACCTCCAGCAGTCTGCCGCTGGGCAGCACCGGAAACTTGCTGGATCCCAACCACAGCCAGGCGGCTTGTATTTATCTGGAGCATCCGATCCTTACCAACGAACAGCTTCATAACCTGAAATATTTGCATGATGACCGCTTCAAGCCGGCTGTGATTTCCATCCTGTATAAAGCTTCCGAAGGTGCCAGAGCCATGAACCGGGCATTGGAACGTATTTTCCGCCAAGCAGATCAGGCGATTGCCGATGGTGCCAATATCGTTATCCTTTCCGATCGGGGCGTCAATGAAACGCTGGCTCCAATTCCGGCGTTACTGGCTTCCGCCGGTTTGCATCATCATCTGACCCGAAAAGAGATCCGCACCAAGGTGGGCATCGTGCTGGAATCAGGTGAGCCGCGCGAGGTGCATCACTTTTGTACACTGGTTGGCTATGGTGTTACAGCCATCAATCCCTGGCTGGCTTTTGACACCGTCCGTCATCTTGGTGAACAGGAAGCGCTGGGCGGTCTGAGCTTGGCCGAAGCGCAAAAGAATTACATCCAGGCTTCTGTGAAAGGCATGATGAAAGTAATCAGCAAAA
>SABL01000079.1 GCA_009928985.1 Clostridia bacterium | reverse complement strand
ATGACGGCCAGTGCCTATAAAATGGCAGCAGGTAACTACGCCATTCGCATTGAAGATAGAAGCTATGGCGAGGTCGGGCAGCTGACTGAGAGCTTCAACACACTGGCCCAGAGTTTGGAAGCAGCCTCGAAAGTTTCGCAGAATTTGGAACAGATTCGCCGGGATTATGTTGCAAATATTTCCCATGAGCTCAGAACACCCCTATCATCCATTCGCGCCGTGAGTGAAACCTTGCTGGATTCAATGGTTCAGACCGATGAAGAAAAAATCAAGGCCTATCAGAGAATATGGAACGAGTCCATCCGGCTGCAAAACCTGATCAATGACATGCTGGAGCTTTCACGCCTGCAATCCGGGCAGGCTTCCCTGGAGAAACAGGCGGTCAATATCGGGGAATTGCTGGAACAGGTTCATGAGCGCTTTTCGGAAGTCGGTGATGATCTGGGAATTGAGCTGAAACAAGAGCTCGATACGAAACACATTCCCCTGGGCATGACAAACCGGAACAGAATCGAACAGGTCCTCATCATCCTGATAGACAATGCCTTCAAATTCACACCGGACGGGGGAACTGTCACGATTTCTGCCAGATGGGACGATCAGGACATCTTCGTAAGGGTCCGTGATACGGGACCCGGGATTAGCGCGGATGATCTGAGTTTCATTTTTGACCGATTCTACAAGGCAGATAAAGCCCATTCCGAAAAAGGAACGGGTCTTGGTTTGGCAATCGCCAAACAAATTATGACAGCCCTGGGCGAAACCATTCAGGTTGCTTCAGAATTAGGAAAAGGGACATCCTTCACCTTTTCGATTAAAAGAGCCGGCTAATCTTCCGAATCTTTCCGTTTTTTTGCCATTTTTGCGCCACATTTCTCTGCTACTCTGCAGCTATGAAAAACAAGCAGACAATTGGCGGAGGAAGCATGAAAAGATTTGTGACATGGATGATCCTGGGACTCTTCATCATCAGTAGCCTGGCCGGATGCAGCACACTCACGGATAACCAGACAGTTGCAACAACACTGGCCAAAGAGACAACAGCCACAGCAACGACTGAAACAACCGCCGCTGACCCAGCCGGAAAACCTCCGGTAGATGCTGCCAAACCAGGCGGCAGCGCGGGTGGTGGCATGGGTGGCGGAAGCATTGACACGTCGGGTATCACGACCTCTTACCTGGATGTCCCCTATGCCAATGCCTCGGAAACCCAAAAACTGGATATCTATCTGCCGAATGAAGGAGATGGGCTTTTTCCGGTCATCATCGTCTTTCATGGGGGTGGCTTCATGATGGGCAGTAAAACCGGAGGCGACATCAGCGCAATGTTTGAAAGCCTGGACCATGGCTTCGCAGTCGTATCGGTCGATTACCGTTTGTCCGGTGAAGCCATTTTCCCTGCAGCCATCCAGGATGCGAAAGCAGCCATTCGCTTCATCAGGGCCAATGCAGCAGAGTACAACTTGAATCCGGACAAAATCGCCCTGTGGGGAGATTCGGCCGGTGGCAATATTGCCTCGATTGCCGGAACAACCGGCGGGACCAATGATCTTTATGACACGTCTCTTGGCTATGCAGATGTTTCAGATGATGTCACAGCCGTTGTTGACTGGTTCGGTCCGATCAACTTCCTGAAAATGGATGAGCAATTCGAAGCTTCAGGGGTAGCACGTGCAACCGGCACCACCAATTCCGAATCTTCACCTGAGAGCAAATACATCGGCCAGCTCATTACACAGGCATCTGATCTGGTTGCAGAAGCAAATCCGGAATCTTATATCACCAAGGATGACCCTGCATTCCTGATCCAGCATGGAACGGTTGACGGAAATGTGCCGACACAGCAATCGATCGACTTCGCAGCAGCCCTCCAAAGTGTGCTGGGTTCGGACAAGGTTCAACTGACATTGTTGGATGGGGCAGGACATGGCGGGACCCAATTTGAATCAGCTGAAAATCTGGATCTGGTCTTTGCCTTCCTGGATCAATCGATGAAATAGCTGGTTGTTAGGGGTCCCAGATGCCCTGGCCGAAAGATTGGCAGAGAGACCCGGGCTTAACGTCCGACTTTCTTCCGACCGGGGAACCCGTCAGCGACGCCGTTTGGAGACCGGTTTGCCGATGATCTCTGCGAGGATGATTGCCTCGGCCATTTGACCGGGGTTCAGGTTCAGCTTGAGCTGGCGAGGTACGAAGGCTGGGGTCTGGATGGCTTCCGTCACCTTGGCTCTTGGTTGAACACTGGTCTGTATCCGGGCAGTGACGGGAGCCGGCTGGGGTGGCTCGGAGTCACGACCCGGACCGCCGCTCCTGAATTGGGCGGCGGCCGCAGGGTTGATCGCTTCGAGGATATCGATCATCTCATTGATTTGGTTGATGAGATTTGACATGGGTTTTACACCTTCTTGTCACCCGATCAGCGGGTCCGCTTGCAGGCCCAATTACTTCTGTTCCATGGCAGGTGGCGCGGTTGTGCCGGAGCCGGCGATGGAGCTGCGCATCTGGGTGTCGGAAATGACATTTTGCATGTTGTAGTAGTCCATCACACCGAGCTTGCCTTCGCGCAACGCCTGGGACAAGGCTTTCGGGACGTCCGCTTCAGCTTCGACAACCTTGGCGCGCATTTCGACGACGGCGGCCTTCATTTCTTGTTCACGGGCAACAGCCATGGCGCGGCGTTCTTCAGCCTTGGCCTGGGCGATCCGCTTGTCGGCTTCAGCCTGATCGGTCTGGAGCTGGGCGCCAATGTTGCGGCCGACGTCGACATCTGCAATGTCGATCGAGAGAATTTCAAAAGCGGTACCGGCATCCAAGCCTTTGCTTAAGACCGTCTTGGAAATGCGGTCCGGATTTTCCAGCACGTCCTTGTGGGTCATGGCAGAACCGATCGTCGTGACGATGCCCTCGCCGACACGGGCGATGATGGTTTGTTCACCAGCACCACCGACCAGTCGTTCAATGTTGGCACGAACCGTAACCCGGGCCTTTGCCTTGAGCTCGATTCCGTCCTTGGCAATGGCAGCAACCAGCGGGGTCTCGATGACCTTGGGATTGACGCTCATCTGGACAGCCTCGAGAACATCGCGGCCGGCCAAGTCGATGGCCGCGGCACGTTCGAAGACCAGCGGAATCTCGGCACGTTGGGCCGCAATCAAGGCATTGACCACTTTGTCGACATTGCCGCCGGCCAGAAAATGGGCTTCCAGCTGGTTGATGTTGACCTGAAGTCCAGCCTTGGTGGCTTTGATCAAGGGATTGACGACCCGAGTCGGCACGACACGGC
This sequence comes from Clostridia bacterium, assembly GCA_009928985.1. GTDB lineage: Bacteria > Bacillota > Clostridia > Saccharofermentanales > UBA5734 > UBA5734. The sequence continues at coordinate 6,601 of SABL01000079.1, read as the reverse complement.
GTAGCCGCATACCAATCAGGTTGAAGATGCCAACCTTGACCCCGGCAGCGGATGCCGAAATCCACAGGCCCACAGGGACAAAACTGAAGAAAATCGAAAGAACGATCAGGATTCCTGCAAAAAACAATCCATAGACTAAAAGATCACCAGTCATGAGTTTTCTCCTTCAAAATTACCTGAATGAATTCAATGTCTGTTCAGTTGACGGGTTCGACAACAATCCGGCGACCCTCCGCCCGGATGACCCTGACTTTTGTGCCCGTTTCGATATAGGCACCTTCGGTCACAACATCCAGGCGCTGATTATCGAATTGCGCGGTGCCGGCTGGTCGGAGGGTGCTCAGGGCAACTCCTTCCTTGCCGATCCAGATGCTCGTGTCAGCAGACGTGCTGAACCCAGCCTCACGGTTGCTGGATGACCACAGGATCAGCTTCCTCGACAACCGGCCCTTTTTAGCCGAACGCAGGATGATCGCCAGCAAGGCCGCCAGTAGAATAAAAAGGATCACAGCCATGATCACGGCTTCGAATGGCGTCCGGGCTGTCAGGATGATGCCGGTGATCAGCAGGACGATCCCGCCGCCACCAGCAATGCCAAAGCCCGGGGTGAAGACCTCGATCAACAGCAACAGCAGGCCGACCATGAAAATGACAGCCTGCAAAGTGTCAATACCTTCAACAAAACTGAAAAGATTGAAAGCAACAATATGGAGTCCCAAATCTCATCCCTCCCTGGTCTGGGTCAAATTGCATCTGTTACAAGTATAGCACTCGTCAGGTTTACAAAACGGAAATCGAAATGACGACTGCCTTGAATTGTTTCGGATTGCTGTTTGAGCCTCTGGTTTTCCGGAATCTGCAAATTTATGCAAAAGTGAACGATGACAAAGTGCACCATGATCGAGATTCAAGAGGATTGGATATTGACGTTATCAAAAATGGAATTTGTAACCTTTTCTTGTTAAAAGGGCTCTTTATGAGTAGGTGAGTGGATGCAGTCATTACTGCAGATTGCTCACCGGTCCAATTCAAAGAAGAAGGGAGGTCGTCTATGAAAAAATCAATACACACGAGCAAAAAAATCCTTGTTTTGATGGCCATCATTGCTTTGATGGTTATGATGATTCCTGTGGCTGTCATGGCGAAGGCAGGTCAAGACAAATTTGGTGAAAGCGGCCCTGGAAACTCCTATTTGGCACATCAGAATAAAGGGTCAGATGACGAAGAAGAAGAAACCATTGAATTAGAAGATCCAGAAGAAAAGAGTGTCCGTGCTATTTTCATTGCGGAACGCAATCAGTGGGCAATGGATCATGCCATTCCTCCTGGCCACGTCAATCTGATTGATAAGTATTTGGCGCTTCGTGATGACGAAGACGCAAAACGCGATGATGTTGTTGATGACTATTTTGAAGATGGGAAGCTGAATGTCAAAATCCTGATGCTGGAAATAAAAGCGCTGCGCAATAGCAAATGACAGTCGAGGAATAGTTGCTGGCTTCATTCAATTCCAGAGAATGTTCAATTATATCCTGCAGTGTTCATTCAAGCGAGCCGGTCATCTGACCGGTTCGCTTCTTTTTAACCGGACATATGATGGATCAATGCCTTAGCTTACGTCTTCCCGTTTCTGGCAAAAGGTCATGCCTGACATGCCTATTCGCAGTTTTCACCTTCACCAACGACAACCGACTGTGCCGCAAAAAACTGGTCAACCTGCTCTTGAACGGTTGACCAAGTCGTGTCCAGCGGTGTCGCCGGATCAAGTCCCCAAGCCACCATCAATTCCTCATAGCTGACCCCATTGAGCTCAGCCAATTTTTGAAGGGTCACTTGACCATACGCTTCACCCCAGGGCGTGTGATCGTCCAGATTTGCTGGCAAACCCAGCATTTCCTTGATGGCGGCAGGGGCGAGGCCACTCATTTCAGCCATCTTGCTCAAGGGGATGGCTGCCTCGACTGCGCCGGCTTTCGTCTGATAGCCCAATTCAGCCGGCAAGCCATACATGGTCTTGAATTCCGCCACTGACAAGCCGGAGGAATCGGCCAGCTCGCGCAGATTGGCTTCGGTCTTTCCCGAATAGCGGTCATAGCCGAAGGATTGCGCGATCCAGATCCCGCCAAAATAAAGGATGACAGGCAACAGGAAAACCAGGATCAGCCCGGTTTTCCGACAAAAAAAAGTAAATCCCAGGGCACCTTCCCTGGGGCAGGCAGCCACACATTTGCCACAGCTGAGGCATTCGGCAGACCGGATCGAATTCGCATGCTCGACGTCAAGATTCACCGGGCAGGCCCGGGAGCACAGACTGCAATCGATACAGGCCTCCGGATCGCGCCGGACAGAAAACCGGCTCAGACGGCCGATCACTGCGTTGAGCGCGCCCAATGGACAGAGGTACTTGCAAAAGAAACGTTCGTAGAAAAACGAGCCGACGATCGATAGGATCAGGATGATCAGGCCAATCCAGTAAGACGTGAGCAGTTCTTCGAAGCTGATCAAATGACCGTAGGCGGTCCAGGGATCAAAGGCGGCAAACCATAAAGTTCCGGTCAGCCAGGCCATGGCAACCGTCAGAATCAAGACCAGGTATTTACCATATCTCAGGATCCGGTCTGCCGACTGCGGAACCAATAACCGCCGCCGGAACACCCGCCGGCCCAAATTGCCGATAAATTCCTGGATCGCACCAAACGAGCAGATCAGTCCGCAAAAGGCCCGGTTGAACACGAGGGACAGCAGCAGAAAAACGAAGAACAGGACCATGGTGCCGGAGAATATTTTTTTGATCATGGCACCGGCTGTCACGAACGACAGCAGGGATTCCAGACCCCCGAACGGACACAGCCCATGTACGGAGGGGAAAAGTTTGTCGCCCATTGCATGGGCATAGAACTGATAGCTCAGGAAGATCAAAAGTCCGGCCAGCAAGGAATAGCGCAATAGGATGAAGACCCTTTTCTGCAGTTTGAATGGCATACCGTTTCCTTTTTCCGCAAGTTTGCTGCTGTTGTGATGAATGCGCTTGCAGCAGTTTTCTAATTTTACCGGGAGATTGTATTCAAATTGTGAAAAGAGTGTCAGGTACCACAATCAAAAACACAACAATGGGGTGCTCTACTCCATGGGAGAGATCACAACCACCGCGGCTCAGGCAAGCTAATTTCCGCTCAGGGAACCTGGTACTGTCTCCCGCCGCTTGTCCTCATACATGCGGGCGTCACTGCGGCTGATCACATCGTCAGCAGTGTCCTGATCCGGAATGAATGGTTCGGCCCCAACCGAGACACTGATGTGGAGCACCAGCTCATCTATGCCAAACGGCTGACTGAAGCTGTCCTTGATCCGCGCGACAAGACCCTGCGCGTTTTCACTTGAGTTGAACTCAGCCAGGATGACAAACTCGTCGCCACCGACGCGATACACCTGGTCTGTCGAACGGACACAGCCCTGCAACCGTTTGGCAGAAAGGCGCAGCAAATCATCACCGACCGCATGGCCATAGGTGTCGTTGACTGCCTTGAATCGATTGAGGTCACAGAAGAGGATCGCCAGGGAAACGGGATCCCGTCTTTTTTGCCACTGGTCGAGCTGACGGAACAAAGCCGCGCGGTTGCCAAGGCCGGTCAAGACATCCGTCAGGACCTCTGTCGCCAGGCGATCGTGGCTCGATTGAAGGGTCGCGAGCCGGATGACGACAAAGACAGACAGGAAAAGCACAAACAGCAGGGCGGCGGCGAACAAGCTGTAGCGTGTCCGAAACGGGGAAAATTCGAGCAAGGCACCGACGATCAGGATCATAAACCCAGCAGCGACATAGGTGATCCCATTTTCCTTCTGGCGGATGCCATTGAAGACGAGCCAGAAGGTGTGCAGGGCAACGGGGATGATGAGGATTTGGAAGACCTGATAGGATGCCGTCAACATGGCGTTTGGCGCCAGTGAAGTGAACAGCAGGATGCCCGGTATGGATGCCCGGTAGATCCAGAGCAAGAGCTTGGGAAACCGGCCAATGCCAAAGGCGTGGAGCAGAAGACCTGCCAGCGGTACCAGTAAATAGCCGCTGGCATATTCCAGCACCAGAATCGGTGTCAGGTGCAGATCCGGGAGCAGTTTCTGGATGAGATGGATCCCGGTACTCAGCGACCGGATCGCGATCAGGAATAAGAAGACAGCCATCAGGAACGTCCGGACATCTTTCATGCTCAGGCTGAGCAGAGCAAAGAGGATGCCCAGGGCCAAGGCAAAGGCTATGATCAGGATCTCAGATGCCTGGTAGAGGTTGTAGTACTGGTCGATCACTCTGGCAGTGCCAAAAACAGGTGCATTGTAAAAGCCACCATTGGAGCGAGTGAAATTGGCAATCTCCATATCCAGGACAGCCTGACCGGAAGCATCAGAGACAAAAAAGCCCACATCGGTAAAGATTCTGGGCAGGTAGCCTTCTGGCGTCCGGGCTACGGAGCCGTTGCCGACAACGGGCTGACCATTCGCGGACAACAGATAGGCGCTGAATTCATCCTGGACAAAGATGCCGTAGATCTGCTCAGGCTTGAGACCGGTGACCGTCAACCGATACGTGGCATAGCCATAAGCGTTGCCAGTGTCAGGATCAACTGGCCAGGCATGCTCAACCAGAGCCCAAGTCTGGTCATTGACATGTACCAGATCAGGCGCCAGCTGGCTGGGGAAATAGCTCCATTCCCCTCGCAAAGAAACCAACTGTTTCGAGTGCGTGATTGGATTATCCAACTGGCCTTTGTGCGCCTGGATCTCCAGCCATTCAAACTGGTTTCCGAGGCGGAGCCAGCCCTGGATCAGGATCACCACCATAATTAGAAATGCTGTGATGATGAAGTTGCGTCTTTTTCTCATCATGATGGATCACCCATGTCCCCAGGCGTTGATAGGGCTGGTTTCTCGGCTTGTTCCTGCACGGTTTGTCCGGCCAGCCAATCCCGCACCCTCCGGAACAAAACCGGCTGGATCTCGGGATAGGTCAGAGGTTCCGGCAGATCAGAAGCCAGGAGGATTTCGGCAACTTCAAAAGCCGGATCCAAGGGGCCGAGGGTTCTGATTTCGGCAATACAAACCAGACTGGCCAGCACATCGATCCGCGCACCGTGCGCATCATAGTCTGGAACTCGGAAGACAAAGACAGGCTGGAGATCGAAATCAACAGCCCCGGTCTCTTCGCGCAATTCTCGCTCGGCAGTCAGCTGAATCGTCTCGTCGGGCTCGCGATGGCCGGCCGGCAGCTCCCATGTCTGGCGTTCCCGGTGGCGGACAAAGACAAACTGGCCCTGGTAGCGCGCCACCAGGATTGCATATTTAAAGAAATGATCCGGCACACCCGAAATGTCTGTTGTCAGTTCGATGTTCATAATCGTCTACACAAATTCTGGAAAATCCCGTTGAATGTCGCAAGTTACTGAAACTGCGGCGATTCTGTGCGATGATGTCTTTTGGCTCTAATACTACTATATACGATCCACTGTTGCTTGAGGAGATTCCATAATGTCCGTTAAACGAACGATAAATTTACAAAAGTCCGTCCATGACCTGTGCACGGAATTTCCGGAGCTGATCGAGTTCATGAAGGATGCCGGTTTTCCGGACATCGTCAAGCCCGGGATGCTTGCCACAGCAGGGCGTTTCATGACTTTGCCGAAGGGTGCCAGGATGAAAGGGATCGAGCTTGAGCAGCTGGTCGAAAAGTTGCGTGCACTCGGTTTTGAGGTTGAGTCATGACCTTGCTTACGGTCGATTCGATCAGCAAAACTTTCGCCGACCGGATCTTGTTTGAAAACAGCTCGTTTACTATCAATGAGGGTGACAAAATCGGGGTCATTGGGGTCAATGGCACGGGCAAATCCACCCTGCTGCGGATCATCGCCGGCCTGGAGCCTTTTGACCAGGGCCAGATTTTGCGCAGCCGGGGCCTGAGCGTGGAATACTTGCCGCAACTGCCCGAGTTTCCAGCTGGTACGTCAATCCTCCAGGCGGTCCTGCACGGCCACTCCCCCGCGATGCAAGTCATCCGGGATTACGAGCTGGCTGCTGCCGAGATGGCCCAGCAACCGGAAAATCCAGTTCTTCAGGACCGCCTGGTCCGACTTTCGGGCCGGATGGACGAGGTCAAGGCCTGGAGTCTGGAAAATGAGATCAAAACCATTCTCACCCAGATGGGGATAACGGATTTTCTCCAGACCGTTGATACCTTGTCCGGCGGTCAGAAAAAACGCGTTGCTCTGGCCGGCGTCCTGGCCAATCCAGCCGACCTGTTGATCCTGGATGAACCGACCAACCATCTCGATCCCGAGACGGTGGCCTGGCTGGAACAAGCCCTGCTCCGCAACCGGGGCGCCCTCCTGATGGTCACTCATGACCGCTATTTCCTGGAGCATGTGACCGGCGTCATGCTGGAAATTGATCAACGCAAACTCTATCGCTACGAAGCTAACTACGAGAAATTTCTCGAGCTCAAAGCAGATCGGATCGAACAAGAGCAATCCAGCGAGCAAAAACGGCAAAACATTTTACGTCGCGAACTGGCCTGGATCCGACGTGGCGCCAAAGCACGCTCAACCAAGCAAAA
>SABL01000265.1 GCA_009928985.1 Clostridia bacterium | reverse complement strand
GAGCCGTCACCGAGGATGACGATCTTGTCCTCCTCGGCATCGACGATCGCTTTGCCTCCGGCATGGACGACACCTTCCAGCATGGCTTCGGAGAACTGGTCTTCGACCATCGACTGGATCAGGCGGCGCAACGGACGTGCGCCGTACATTGGATCATAACCTTTTTCAGCCAGCAGTTTTTTCGCCGCTTCGGTGACGGATATGTCAAGACCAACTTCGGCCACGCGTTTGCGCAGGCCCTTGAGCATGATTTCGACGATTTTGAGCATATCGTCTTTGCCCAGCATGTGGAAGAAAATGATTTCGTCGACGCGGTTGACAAATTCCGGATTGAAGGTTTTCTTGAGTTCGTCCATGACCAGCTGGCGTGCTTCACTATACGTTTTACCGCCATAGAGATGGCCATTTTCCTTGTCATCTTCATTTTTGCTGCCTACGTCGAATCCGATCCGGCGGCCTGCCGAGGTGCTCAGCAATCGAGCTCCGATGTTGGAGGTCATGATGATGATCGTGTTGCGGAAATTGATCGTGCGACCCTGGCCATCGGTCAGGCGGCCGTCTTCCAGGATCTGGAGCAGGGCATTGAAGACATCCGGGTGCGCCTTTTCGATTTCATCAAACAGGACGACGGAATAGGGGCGGCGACGAACTTTTTCCGTCAACTGGCCGCCTTCCTCATAGCCGACATAGCCTGGCGGCGAACCAATCAGCTTGGAGACATCGAATTTTTCCATGTACTCGGACATGTCGATCCGGATCATGGCGTTTTCATCGCCAAACATGACCTCAGCCAACGCCCGGGCCAGTTCGGTTTTGCCAACACCCGTGGTCCCGAGGAAGATGAAGGAACCGGTCGGTCGTTTGGGATCCTTGAGTCCGAGGCGGCCGCGGCGAATCGCCTTGGCCACGGAATGGACGGCAGCATCCTGGCCAATGACCCGTTTGCCGATTTCTGCTTCCAGATTTTTCAATCGCTCATTGTCATCCTCGGTCAGTTTGCGGACTGGGATTTTAGTCCAGGCGGCAACCACATCGGCGATCATGTCGGCGTGGAGCACGCGGTGGATCTCACGTTCCTCTTGCTCAAAGCGGGCTTTTTTCTGCTCGATTTCAGCTTGCAGCGCCAGCTCTTCCTTGCGCAAAGCGGCAGCTTCCTCAAATGCCTCGCGATCAGCCGCTTCTTTTTTGCGGTCAGCCAGTTCTACCAGTTTCTTTTCCAGATCGGCCATGCTCTCCGGCTGGCTGCCCCTGGACAGGCGCAGTTTGGAAGCGGCTTCGTCGATCAGGTCGATTGCCTTGTCCGGCAGGAAACGGTCCTGGATAAAGCGAGTCGAGAGCATGACAGCCGTGTCGATCGCCTCGTCGGTAATCCGGACATTGTGGTGCGCTTCGTATTTTTCCCTGAGGCCCTTGAGGATCAGGATCGTCTCATCCGGGGTTGGTTCGCCGACCGTGACCGGCTGGAAGCGCCGCTCGAGCGCCTTGTCTTTCTCAATGTGCTTTCTGTACTCATCGATCGTTGTGGCCCCGATGATCTGCAGCTCACCGCGCGACAGCATCGGCTTCAAAATGTTGGCGGCGTCCATCGCACCTTCAGCACCGCCGGCTCCGATGATGGTGTGGAGCTCATCAATGAAGAGGATGACATTTTCGCTGTTGATGGCTTCATCGAGGCCCTTTTTCAAACGTTCCTCGAATTCGCCGCGATATTTGCTGCCGGCGACCATGCCGGCCATGTCCAGCGAAACGATGCGCTTGCCCTGTAGCGGCTCGGGAATGTCACCGGCAATGACGCGCTGGGCCAGTCCTTCTGCAATGGCGGATTTGCCGACCCCCGGTTCGCCAATCAGGCAGGGGTTGTTCTTGGTCCGCCGGCACAGGATCTGCA
>SABL01000078.1 GCA_009928985.1 Clostridia bacterium | reverse complement strand
GGTGCGGGGCGAGCGCGCGGGACGCGTGGGGCGCGGGGTGCGCGAGGCGCGGGGCGCGGGGTGCGGGGCGAGCGCGGGGCGAGCGCGCGGGACGCGTGGGGCGCGGGGCATTTTCCGGAATATGTGTCAGATTTGAATTAAATTTTTCCAAGTCACTTCCGTTTGGAAACGCCTGCAGGAGTAGTGTGTTCTGGCACAAACGATCTCTATTTTCTTGTTTTAGAGTCTGACCCTGCTTCAGAAGCAGGGTCAGACACCTATTTCAGAAGCTTGACACAAAGAGACGTTTATATCCAACAAAATCAAGCGTTTTCAGGTTTCTTATAGAATAATTTTTAAATCGTCATCTGACACTGTTGCCGGTAATGGTGTCGGACCTGGCCTGTCATCTGACACTGTTGCCGGCAATGGTGTCGGACCTGGCCTGCGACCTGACACTGTTGCCGGCAAAAGTGTCAGGCTTGGCGGCTGGTGGCCGGTTCCACTACGCCTGAGCTGAGGAGCCTGAACCTAACCTTCAGCGCTGGTCAAAGCGGGCGTGGTTTTGGTTGAAGTTGGGGTTGTAGTAGGGGTCTGGCAGGGCGATTTTGTCTTGCCAAATCAAGTGGAAGTGTTTCAGGTCAGAGGGATTGGCGGTCTTGCGGTCCAGTCGTTCGACGGTCAGCTGGTGCGCGTCGCGGATGGCAGCTGTTGCATAGGGGGTGAAGACGTGGCGCAAGCCTTGTTGGCTCAGTCGGAAGGCCAGATCGAGGTCGAACAGGTCGGTCTGGTATCGTTCGTCTAATCCAGCGACAGCCAGGAAATGGGCCCGGGAAACAGCCATCAGGGTCTGATCGGCGGCTGAAATGTTGTTGACAAAAGACAGGCGGGCCATGTAACCTGGCTCACCATCGACGCGACCAGCGTGGTAACCCGCGAGGGAGCCGGCAATGCCTGTAGCCAGGCCGGCTTGGCAGATCAGGCCACGATGGATGATGGTGCCGGTGGCCAAGCCGATGTCGCGGCGCAGGGCATGCTGGGCCAGTTCGGTCAGCCAGCCAGGCGACATGGATTGGATTGTTCCAGATAGGAAGGCGAGCACCGGTTCGTCAGCAGAGCGGGCCAGCTGGTTGATCAAAGCAGGTGCGCTTTCTCCAGGCGAGATCAAGGCGACGGTGCCGATAAGACCTGCAGCTGCAATGTCCTGTTCCCAACGCTGTGCCAGTTGTGCACGTGCAGCAGGGTCGGTCCTGAGATCCGTTGAAACGAGAAAAATCCAGCGGACTGGCAGGCCGGCGGGGTGTCGCAGCAATCGTTTCAAGTCCTGCAGGTCGCGATGGTGGTGAACCAGAACAAAAACCAGCGCGCGCATGTCCTGGGGCAGCGGGTAGCGGATCCGGTAAGTGGATAGGATCGTATTGTTTTCGACAGTACCAGACTGGCCGGTGCGTTCGAGGTGGTTGGCCAGGGCCAGGCGGGCGGCGTCGAGGCAATAGGGCTTGACGGAGATGTCACTGGCCACGGAGCCGCCATGGATGCGCCAGTAGTAGAGAATCTGCGGGATGTGGACAATTCTCCGGGCCTGCTCGGACAGGCGCAGGATGTAGTCGTAATCCTGGCTGCCGTCACAGGCTGGATTGAAGCCACCAAGTGTGTCGGATAAGGCCCGGGAAAAAACCGTCAGATGGCAAATGTAGTTGTTGCTGAGAAGATTGTCCGGGGCAAAATCGGGCTTGAAATGGATCAGGCTGACCTGACCGATCTCGCCGGAAAAATTCATTTCATCACTGTAAATCAAATCTGCGCCCTGACCGATGATGACCCGGTGGACTTCGGCCAGAGCGTGGGGTGCCAGTAAATCATCGTGGTCGAGAAGGGCGATGTAATCGCCACTGGCCATGGCGAGAGCGGCGTTCGTATTGCCAGAAATGCCTTGGTTTCCAGCCAGACGCTGATAAGAAATCCGGCTGTCCTGGGCGGCCAGGCGGGCGACTTCGGTCTGGACTTGGTACTGGTCGCTGCCATCGGCGAGGCAGAGCTGCCAATGTGGATAGGTCTGGGCTTGGACTGAGGCGATCATCGCGGCCAGATGGTCGGGCTGGGTGTTGTAGAGCGGCACGATGACCGAAAAAAGCAGTGGCGGTGATGCGGGGGCATCAGAGGCTGGATTCACCGATGCGCTGGTCGCCGATCGGCTCTGTTTTGTCTCCCCTGCTGCTGGCGTTGACTCTGTTTGCTGCAAATTGGCAGCAAACACGTGCCGGTAATTCATGCGCCGCCAGCGGTTTGAGAGCTTGACAAAAAGGATGCGCGGACCCTGGCGGACCAGGATGGAAATGACGCGGCGCAATGCACGCGCAGCTCGCCGCATCTTGGTGCTGAACGTGCCAAAGGTGCTAAAGGCGCCAAAAGCAGGCGCCTTCATCGCAAAGACCGCCTGACTTGCCAGAATTCGCACAGGGCTCGCCAGCCAATCGGGATGATCTTGCTGAGGCGGATCGAGTTTTTGCCGGCCTGGCGGGGATGGAACGTGATCGGCACGTAGCGGACCGGTAATTGGTAGCGGGCCAGCAGGACGGACATCAGGGCATTGGTCAGGAAAAAGCCCTCGGGAATGTGATCCAGGCAGGTTTTCAGGGCGTCGCGCTGGATCAGGCGGAAGGGGGTGTTGGCATCGGTGACGGACACACCGAACATGAGCAGGATCAAAGTTTTGAGCACGAACGCGACCAGGACTCGGGCCAGGCCGTCGCCACGATGGACGCGGTGGCCGATCAGGGCGGCAAAATGTTCGCGCTCGCGCCAGAGGCAAGTGAATTCGCCCGGCTCGGTCTGGCCGTCCGAATCGGTCTGGAAAATGTAATCGGCCCCTTGTTCGAGCGCCAGGGCGTACCCCATGCGGATGGTGGCGCCGTGGCCGCTGTTGGTTTTCCGGATGACTTGGAGCTGGGGCAGTTCGTCTTGCAGACCGTTCAGAATGGCCGCGGTCTGGTCTTTGCTGCCGTCATCCAGGATCATGAGCCGGGAATCCGGACCGCCCTGCTGGACCAGGACAGCGTGCCATTCCCGCGCAACCGCGGCGATGGTGGCCTCTTCATTGTAAGCCGGAATGACCATGTAGAGTGTTTCCCGGGCATCAAGAGCCATGTGACATCCTCCGCTGTTTCTGGATCGTGCGCAGTATCCGGATCATCCGCCAGCGTTTAAGGCAGCGGCCGGACAGGGCCAGGCCCAGCTGGATGCGCCAGGCGATGACTTGGCCGGGCGAGCGTGGGGTCAGGGCGCTTTGGTTGTCACCATGGCGCCGGTAACCGGTCAGGCGATCGGGGACAAATCGCACTTGGCCTGAGAGTTCAGCCAGAAGGCCGAGCCACATGTCATGCATGGGGACGATTGCTGGCAAGGGCAGGGCGATTGCCAGCAGTTCACGCCGGAAAGCCAGCGTGCAGCCCTGATACGTGTTGCGCCGGAAATTGGCCCAGAACCCTGGACGGCTGTGGCGCAAGGCATAGAACGAGGGCGCAGTCACCTGGTCCTGGTCGTCGATCAGTTCGGCATCGCTCTGGACAAGCCAGGGTCGCGGTGGGTCTGACAAGACCTCGCTCAGGCGGGCGACCTTGCCAGGGTACCACAGATCATCCTGGTCGGACAGGAAAATGATCTCGCCGCGGCAGTGATGCAGGGCATGGTCGAAATTACCGATGATCCCCGGCCGGCCCTGGTTTCTGAGCAGGTGGACGCGGGTGTCTTTTCGGGCCAGGTCTGTCAAAAAGTCCCAAGTGCCATCGGTCGAGCCATCATCGGAGATGACCAGTTCATCCTGGTCCAAAAGCTGGTCCAGGATCGAAGTCACCTGTGCAGGCAGGAAAGCCAGGCCGTTGTAGGTAATCATGGCCACGGAAATCATGCGAGCTTGAAACCCCATTTGCGAAAGTAAAGCCAGAGGGAATGGAAATGGATCCGGAACATCTTGAAACTGCGGTAGGAACCACGCGACCAGGCGTGTTCGACCACCGCAGCCGGGTCATAGAAAACGGCCAGGCCGCGCGCGCGCACGGCACGTGAGAGGTCGGCGTCTTCAGCATAGAGGAAATAGCGCGGATCAAAGCCGCCGATGGCGCGGCAATCTGCCGTGCGCAGGGCCATCAGGCAGCCGGAGGCGAACTCGATCGCAAAGGGCTGGTCGTAATCATGATCCTGGTACGTGTGGTAGCGCTCGCGCCGGGCCAGCAGACGGCCAGGCAAATAGCGCAGGCCCAGATCGAGGATCGTCAGGTCGCGCCGGGCCAGGTGCTGGACCTGTCCGTCGGGATCGACAATTTTCGGCATCACCAGGCCCGTCTGCGGTTCACGATCCAAGCGCTGGACCAGAGCCCGGACCGAGTCTGGATTCAAGATATTAATGTCGGGATTCATCAGCACATGGATCCGGGAATCCAGATGCGGCAGTGCCTGGTTGTGGGCAGCGCCATAGCCGCAATTGCCCTGCGCAGAGTGGATCAGGGTGACCGGCAGCGGTCCGTCCTGAGCGGCAGCCTGTTCTACCAGGGCCAGCGTCTCATCTGTCGAGCCGTTATCGACCACATAAACATGGCCGCTCAGTTCCGGCGGCCAATGCTGGCGCAGTGCGCTCAAGGTGCTGGCAATCGTTCGCGCACTGTTATAGGTGACGATCCCGACCGAACAATCGATCATGCCTGCGTTCCGGATCCTGCAGCTTGCTCGCTGCGCTCACGCCGGATGTTGCGCAGCGTCAGGCCGATGTCGAGCGACACCATGAGCAGGTTGAAAATGTACAGGTAAATAACCAGGTCAGGGGAATAGAACAGCTTGTGCAAGATGCCGGCGATGTAGCCGATCCAGATCGCGGCCATGAACAACAGGCTCTTGCCGGCAGCACGGCCGGTTTTGTAGCTTTTGTAGGCGGCAATCGGCCAGGACAGGCCAAAACAACTCAGCATGATGATTTCAAAGACGCTCATGGGGTATGCTTCCTTTGTGCAAGAATCGGGTCGATCAGCTGGCAGGCCTTGGCATACTGGTATTGGCCCAGATGGGACTGGATCTGGAGCAGGATCGCCCGGTCTGTCTCCTGACCGGTCTGCGCCAGCAACTGGCTCAAGAGCCTGCGGCTGATTTTCGGGTCGTGGGCATCGAGACTGTGTCTGAGCTGCTGCCAGACGATGGTATCTTGCTCCAGATCAGGGTGCGAGGAATTATCCGATGACGCGGGTCCTGTTTGCGGGTTGGACGCAACTCGGGAAGATAGGTCCGATCCGTGTGCAGCCAGATAATTTTCAGCCGCTTCGACCAGGCGGAGCAAGTCTTGGACCAGATTGGCCAGGGCCTCTTTTTCAGCGGCCGTGATCGAACGGGTCGAAGATTTCAGCTGTAATTCGACTGACCTGGCCTGCTGCTGCACCAGGCTGCTACCCACATAGCCGGAGGTTGATTTCGTCGTGTGGCAGAACCGGACCAATTCCGGACGATCGTGTCGCTCGACCAATCGGTCGATCCGCTGCGCCAGGTCCTGGTTGTGGTCGATGAAACTGCGCAGAAGACCTTGGTAAATAGACTGGTCATCCATCACCAGGGCAAGTCCAGCTGAAGGATCAAAAAACACGCCAGCCATCAGAGGGTCGGATAGTAACCCTTGAGGGTGTGGCAGTCGAGGATATGGCCATCCATGGCCTTGTGCAATTCGTTGAAATAGAAGCCAGGTTTGAGATCGAGCAGGCAGTCGAGGGCATAGACATGGATCTCATACAGGTGGTCCGTATCCGGCGGGCTCATGCCGCCATACACACTCGAGGTCTTGCGGTCGAGACCGCCCAGCTTGCCGGACCAGCTGTTGGTCCCCTGGATGTAGTCGGTGGCTGTGAAGCTCTCATTGGGCAGCAGCTCGGTCCGCTGGAGGTTGGCCACCAGCCAGTGGATCCAGGAAAAACCGCAAACCGGAACGGCGTCCTTGTCTTCGATGACGATGGCATAACTGACGGTGCCAGTCGGCGCCTCGGCAATGACCAATGGCAGCGAATAAGTCACCATCTGGCCAGGCTGGTCGCGATGACCGCGATGACCGTAGACATCTGCGATGATGCCGTCGTGAATCCCCGTGCTGGTTACTTTCATTGGACGTGCTTCTCCCTGCCTTGTTTTTCGAGGCAATCCCGGCACAAGCCGTACAGAGTTAGACGCTGCTCCGTGACTAGGTGGCCCGAAGCCTCGAGGTTCTTCATGGCATCCGAGGGGCCGATCCCCTCCAAGTCGAAGATCTGGCCACACGCGCGGCAGACAAAATGGGCGTGGCTGTCCGTGCGGGCGTCGTAGATCTCTTTCTGGCTGCTGTTGCCGACGATCTGGACCTGGCCGGACTCGGTCAGGATGCCAAGATTGCGATAGACCGTGGCAACAGAAATGTCGGGATGATCAACCCGGACCCGGTTGTAGATATCGAGGGCACTGAGATGGCCCTCTGCCTTGAGGGTTTCCAGCACCCACTGACGCTGGTTGGTATGGCGACGTTCGACCATAAAAATCACTTCTTTGCTTTAAATTCGATCGGATGGCCTGGATCTACGGTTTATTTTGCTGATACAGGCAAGCCGTTTCATGGGAATTTTATGCGGCTGTCGGCCAACTGTCAAATGCTATTGTGACTAAATAATACATTCGAATTGTCATTTGGCACCAACGAGGCGCGTTTGCAAGGCCTCGATCAGCTGGTGGCGCCAGCCAGATTGGCTGTAGCCTGTTCTTTGATGAACTGCAAATAGCTGCGGCGGGCAATGGCCCGCCTTTTCTGGGCGATCGGGATGACCATGCCGTCAAGCATCTGGCAGCGTCCCTTGGCCAGGCTGGTGATGTAGTGCATGTTGACCAGATAGCTCTGGTGGATCCGGATAAAAGAATCCGGCACGAGCTGTTCAACCTCATCGAGCTGGGCATAGAACTGGTGCTCATTGGCCGTGCGGTGGACGATGATGACCCGACGGTCACTCTCAAGGTACATGATGTCCTTGTACGGGACATTGAGGTGGTGGCCGCGGCTATTGATGCGCAGAAAGGACGCCTTCTGCGAGCTGATCTTGCGCAGTGCCATGTCCCAGGCCCGGCCCACCCGGTCGCTGGAGACTGGTTTATTAAGGAAGTAGACGGCCTCCAGGTCAAAAACATCCAGCGAATAATCGATATCGGCGGACACGAAAATCGTCTGAATGAATGGATACCGTTCGCGGATCATCTGGCCGAAATCGAGGCCGTTGATGTTGCCACCAAGCACGATATCCAGAAACAGGATATCCACGTGGTTCTGGTTCTGTTTCAAATAGTGCATCAAAGGTTCGCCGGCCTGGAATTCAACAAACTCGACAAACTGACCGGATGAGCGAGCGATCTGCTCAATCATCTGCTCCAGCAATTTGAGAAAGATCGGATCGTCATCACAAATTGCGACTTTAATCATGGACAAGCCCTTTCCTTTCCGGTACGTTCTTAAGAATGATTATATACGATTTGGTCACTTGTAAACGATCCTTTGCATTAAATTTGTCATCTGGTTTAGCGGAGTTGACAGAATCCCCAGAAAAATTGACACATTCTCTGGACAGGACTATCATTTTGACACTTGGACCCGGGTATTGGACCGGGGACCAGGAACCTGTCTTTGCGAGGAAACCATGAACTTCCACGATCTTTCGAACCTTGTCAATTATGAAAGCTATGCCCGCGGACTTGGCCACAACCTCATTCCACTCGACGAAGTGGCCGGTTTCAAAGTCCGCCCAGGCTTTTATCTGGAAAACGGGGCTGTTGTCCTGCCAGGCGGGGTCAGTTTCACCGTTCACTCGCAATATGCCTCATCCATTTCCCTGGTGCTTTTCCATCGCGAACAATGCCAGCCCTTTGCAGTCATCCCCTATCCGGAAAATTATCGCATCGGCTATGTCTACTCGATGATTGTCTTTGGCCTCGATATCGAGGAATTTGAATATGCCTTCAGCGTCGATGGCATGTATGATCCCGGCCGTGGCCAACTGTTCGATCCGACCCGCCTCTTGATCGACCCCTATTCCAAGGCAGTGACCGGCCAGAGCAAATGGGGCGAGCGAGCACTCTCCAGTTGCCACTACAAATCCCGTGTCGTCGCCAATGATTTCGATTGGGGCCACAGCCGAAATCCCCAGATCCCGATGCAGGACCTGATCATCTACGAGCTTCATGTGCGCGGCTTCTCCCGGCACGACTCATCCGGAGTCACCGATCCCGGCACCTTTTCCGGCCTGAGCGAAAAGATCCCCTACCTCAAAGAGCTCGGGATCAATGCCGTCGAACTGATGCCGATTTTTGAATTTGACGAGATGCGCGACGTGCGCGAATACAAAGGTTCCAAACTACTCGATTACTGGGGCTACAACCCGGTCAGCTTTTTTGCCCCCAATACCGGCTACACCGCCAGCCTCGAATACAACCGCGAAGGTATCGAGCTGAAAAACCTGGTCCGCCATTTCCATGAACATGGCATCGAGGTCATCCTCGACGTCGTCTTCAACCACACGGCTGAAGGCAACGAGAATGGACCCGTTATCTCGTTCAAGGGCTTTGACAACAATATCTACTACATGCTCAGCCCCGACGGCCACTATTACAATTTCAGCGGCTGCGGCAACACGCTGAACTGCAACCATCCAGTCGTGCAGCAAATGATCATCGAATGCCTGCGCTACTGGGTCACCGAATACCGGATCGACGGTTTCCGCTTCGACCTGGCCTCGATTCTCGGCCGCAACGAAGATGGCTCACCGATGAGCAAGCCACCGCTGCTGCAAATGCTGGCTTACGATCCGATCCTGGCCAATGTCAAGCTGATCGCCGAGGCTTGGGACGCCGGCGGCCTGTACCAGGTCGGCAGTTTCCCGCACTGGAGCCGCTGGTCGGAATGGAACGGCCGCTATCGCGACGACTTGCGCTGTTTCTTGAAAGGTGACAGCGGCCTGGCCGCAATCGTCGCCGATCGCCTGACCGGTTCGCACGATCTCTACGACCCCCTCCACCGCGGCAAAAACGCCTCGGTCAATTTCATCACCTGCCATGACGGGTTCACCCTGCACGATCTCTACAGCTACAATGAAAAGCATAACGAAGCCAATGGCTGGGGTAATTCCGACGGCGAAAACCACAACAACAGCTGGAACTGCGGTGCTGAAGGCGAAACCGACAACCCGGAGATCAACCGCCTCAGAAGCCGTCTCGTCCGCAATGCCCTCACCGTCCTCCTGTGCAGCCGTGGCACGCCGATGCTCCTCAGTGGCGACGAATTCGGCAACACGCAGCACGGCAACAACAACCCTTACTGCCAGGACAATGCCATCAGCTGGCTCGACTGGGACGACCTGGCCAAAAATCAAGGCCTGTTCCATTTTGTCCAGAAGCTGATTGCCCTGCGCAAGAAACACCCGGCCCTGCGCAATGGCACTGAAGCCGCACGCTGTGGCCTGCCTTCCTTCAGCAAACATGGGGTCAAGGCCTGGTACCTCGACCCCTCCCCGGACAACCGCACCGTTGCAGTCATGTTCACCGGTTTCGACCCCGAACACGACTGCGATGACATCGTCTATGTCGCCATCAACGCACACTGGGAAACCGCCACCTTGCAAATCCCCCGCCTGCCCGGGCGCCTGCGCTGGCACCTGGCCATTGACACCGGCCTGCCCCCGGGCGAGGACATCACCGACGACCCCGTCCTGATGAAAATCACCGGCCCCCAGCTGAAAATGGTCCCGCGCTCGGTTGTCGTGCTGATCGGACGATAAGCTGCCAAACGCGCAATAAATCGGACGGAGTCCAATACCGCTACTGGAATGCGGGGGACGGACGTTCAGGGGGTCGGACGTTCCGCGCGTTCCGCGAAGTCTGACACCTTTGCCGGAAGCGGGGTCGGACGTTCCGCGCGTTCCGCGAAGTCTGACACCTTTGCCGGA
>SABL01000264.1 GCA_009928985.1 Clostridia bacterium | reverse complement strand
GGGAACTGGAAGCCGCATCGAGAAGATTCTCTCTGTCACAAGCCTATGATCTGCTTCCAGTGAACATCGTTTTGCCAGAGGATAGCGAGCAACTGGCTTTGACTCTGAATGGGAAAAAGCGAAACATTCGCCGCAAGGATTTCCTGGCATTTGCCGAAAATTGCAGCGTTCCAGCTAAATCTGCCAATGCCATGTTAAACAAACTCTGCTCATTGAAGGATGATTTCCTGAAGCAGTGTGATCAGTCCTATTTATCTAATGAACTGATTGCAAAAACAAAAGAATTGATTGTGCTAAGAACGGAAATCTTGGTTCAGGATTGAGCGTCTAAAGCTTTTTCTCCATGGCAAGGCCAATCAGATCCACGCCCCAGTCCCTGATCTCGTAGCGGTCTGTTTCGACAAATCCGTCATTCCGGTACATCCGGACTGCCTTTTCCTGCTCGATCGTCGTTTCCAGATAGATTTTATGAAACGGACCACTGGCCGCATATGCCATGGCCTCGCGAAACAGCTGCTTACCCAGGCCGGATCGCCGGTTTTCTGGCGCGACCAGCAGCCATCTGAATTGACAGATCCCAGCGCCACGATCAATGATCGCCGCCGAGCCGACGATTTCCCCATCGACTTCAGCCAGCCAGTAGCGGTCCAGCGCGGTTTCCGCTTTTGTGAGGGCTTCGAAAAACGTCTTGCAGACATAGCCTTCGAAAATCTGATTGTATCCACTTTCTTTTTGGTAAAGTTGGCCATGCATCGCGATCATGCGACCCGCATCCCCGGCATCGAGCGGATTCTTGACTGTGATGATGACGCGACCCGGTAATTGGGGGGGTGGGAGTTGATGGCTGATGTTATATTCGTTCATGAGATCCCTCGCTGCAGGCACATTTTTGCTTGATTGTAGCAACTTTCGGATCTGCTGAACATTCATGATCCTTTTGACCGCCAAATCATTTGTCAAAAGATCCCTGTTTTGAGATAATAGACGAGAATATTTGGCAAATTTCAAAAATCTGCACGTCATGCAACCGAGGTGGACATGAAAAAAATCTGCGATGTCTTGTCTGATACCCCGCTCTTCAGTGGCCTGACCCACGAGCTTTTCCATAACTACTGCAACAAGACCACCATCCGCCTCGTTTGGAAAGGTGAGGTCTTGTTCAATGAAGGAGATCCGTGCACGGGGATCGGTATGATCATGGAAGGCCAGCTGGCCATGCAGAAGTACTCGAGCTCGGGCGATTTTGCCACGATCGAGCTGCTGGGGCCGGGTGATATTTTTGGCGAGTACATGATTTTTGGTACGCGCAAGAACTACACGGTGACGATTGAAGCCGTGACCAATTCCAAAATTATTTTCATCACCCGCGAGATGCTGATGTCGATCCTTGCTCAGAGCCCCGGTGTGATGAACAATTTCCTGACCATTCTCTCGGATCGGATCCAAGCCCAGAACCGGCGTATTTCGCTGCTCTCGCAGAAAAGCCTGCGCCAGAAGATTGCCAATTACTTGCTCGAGCTTTTGCGCGACCAACTGGAAAAAGAAGGCGAAAGCCCCAAGACGATTCGCAAGACCGTTTCGACCCAGGCCGTTGAGCTGCCCGTTTCGAAAGAAGTCGTCTCCCGTCTCCTGGCCATGCCGCGACCGTCTTTTTCACGTGAACTGATCAGCATGGAGCGCGATGGCTTGATCCGGGTCAGCGGCCGGGTAATCTGGCTGCTGGACCTTGACGGACTGGAAAAAGGCGTGATCGAAGGATTCCAAGCGCCTTGATGTTGCGGAGGACACCAGCATTCTAAACACCGGCGATATCTTGACGGATCTGGGCCAGTTTGCCCGCAGCCTGCTTAGCGACTTGACCAGCGGGTTGCTCTTTTTTGGCGGTCCAGTCGATATCCTGATGGCTGTCCTCGACATCAT
>SABL01000077.1 GCA_009928985.1 Clostridia bacterium | reverse complement strand
CCATAGGGGGTGGAACCAGGTCCACCCGGTCCGGGGGCACGGTCGCGGTTGTAGTTGCCGCTTTGCGGGCGGTTGGGGGTGCCATAGGGGGTGGAACCAGGTCCACCCGGTCCGGGGGCACGGTCGCGGTTGTAATTGCCGCTTTGCGGACGATTCGGGGTGCCGTAAGGGGACTGGCTGGGTCCACCCTGTCCCGGTGCCCGGTCACGGTTATAATTGCCGCTCTGCGGGCGATTCGGGGTTCCGTAGGGGGATGGGCCAGAACCAGCACCGCGCTGAACGGGTCCGGTTGCCTGGCTGCTTGCCTGCCCGGCAGGAGTCGACGGAGTCCTGGTCTGGGGGGGTCTTTCACCAGAAGGTGTGGTGGCTGGGGCAGGTTTTGCAGCCGTTACCGGGGTTCCTGCTGTACCACTTGCAACCGGGACTGCCTTTTCTACATGGGTTGCGCCCGTTGGAGCTGGCGCTGGTGCAGATTCGACAGGTTTCACAGTTGCAGTTACTGGCTTGCCTTCTACGGCAGCCTCCGGCACGGGCCGGGTGGCTGCAGATTCTTCTGTCCCGGGCTGATCGGCAGCAGCCTCATGCTTGGTTGCCTTGACCACTTTGACGACGCCTGTGATCTTTTTGCCGGACACACCTTGCATGGTGATGGTCGGGCCAGAGGTTTGATCCTGGGCATGGGCAGCCGTCATTTCGCCCGGATGAATGGGGGCGTGCTGCTCTACGGACGCATCGGCATGAGGCTTTTGGCCTTTCTTGTGCTCAGCGTTCTTTACTTCTTGCTCGGACCCAACTTGCTTATCAGATCCAGTTCCGTCTTTTTTTACCATAATCGTTTCAGTATCCTCCAACGTCATTTATCGCTCTCTTGTTTGGTCGTTGCCGCTGCCAGGGACAAGATCTTGTCTGCAAACCCCTGGTCGGACAGTCCAGCTACCACTCGTTCTTTCTGGCCTGTCCAGTGTCCGAGTGTCTGGCGGTCACCGACCACCAGCAAAGGGATCTTGGTCACCCGGCTCACCTGCTCCATCCGGCTTGTTGTATTCGGTCCTGCATCGTCAGCCAGGATCATCAGGCTGAGCTGGCCAGCGCGGGCATATTTCTCTACCCCTTCACTGCCTAGCACCACACGTCCAGCCCGGCGCGCCAGGCCGATCAGGCGGTAGATCGCTTCAGGCGTTTGCACTGGCTGGGTCATCGGTCTCCTTTTCAGGAGGCAAAGCCTCCATTTCAGCCACCAGGGCAGCGATTGTCGCTTCATCCACCCGGTTTTTCAGGCTGCGGTCCAGTTTGTGGCCGCGGATAGCTTGCTCCAGGCATTGGCGACTGCGGCAGACATAGGCGCCCCGGCCAGCCTTCTTGCCAGTGGGATCCAGGCTAATCTCACCATTGGCATCGATCACGACCCGCAGCAATTCACGCTTGGGCCGGGCGGTGCGGCAGGCAACGCACTGACGGATGGGAATATGCTTGGCCATCTTGCTGCTCGCTGCCTCAGATCAGTTGTTTTCTTCCTGGTCCATCGAATCCTCGACAGCCTGGGTGAAACGGCTCATGAATTCATTCTCAACAGCTTCACGGTACTGTGATTCGCTCTTGATGTCAATTTTCCAGCCGGTCAGGCGGGCTGCCAGACGGGCATTCTGGCCTTCACGACCGATCGCCAGGGAAAGCTGGTGATCCGGTACGACCACGCGGGCGACTTTCTCTTCTGGCAGAATGTCAACCTTGACGACCTTGGCCGGGCTCAGGGCATTGCTGATGAATACAGTCGAATCTGGATCCCATTCGATGATGTCGATTTTCTCGCCCATCAGCTCATCCATGATCGACTGGACCCGAAGGCCGCGTTGGCCAACACAGGAGCCGACGCTGTCAACATTGGCATCGCGGGAAGCCACAGCAATCTTGGAACGGGAGCCTGCCTCGCGGGCAACCGAGACGATCTCGACAACGCCGCTGGCGATTTCCGGCACTTCCTGCTCGAAAAGCTTGCGCACCAGATTGGGGTGACTGCGCGAAATATAGACGATCGGGCGGCCCTTCTTCTCGTCCACCTTCAGGATGTAGAAACGCATGCGCTGGTTGAAATTGTAGCCATCCAGCCGGACCTGCTCGTTGTAGGGCAGGACAGCTTCGGCACGGCCGATGTCCACGATGACTTCGCGCCGGTCCTTGCGCTGGACAACACCGGCAGCCAGTTCGCCGACCCGGCTCGAGAATTCATTCTGGATGCGCTCACGTTCCGCACTGGACAACTTCTGGTTGATGACATTCTTGGCGGTCTGGGCGGCCAGGCGGCCAAAGTCCTGCGGGCTGAGCTGGTATTCCATCATATCGCCGATATCGAAATCCTCAGACAAGGCGCGTGCCTCCTCAAGGGACATCTCAGCATTAGGATCATCGACGTTTTCAACGACCGTTTTGGTCAGGAAAACGCGCATTTCACCGGTTTCACGATCGACTTCCGCACGGATATTGTCAGTCGTCTTGGCTTCAAATTCACGTTTGTAAGCCGAGACCAGCGCCTCTTCAATCGCCTCGAAGAGGATTTCCGCGTCTATGCCGCGTTCCTTTTCCAGTAACCGGATGGCTTCGATGAGCTCTGCGTTCATGTCTTGTGATTCTCCTTTTAATTCATTCAAATACGACGATGCGTTTGATTTTTGCGACTTTGTCCCGGGGGAATTCCTGTTCGCTGCCGTCGGGCAAGATCAGTGTCACGGCCTCGGCCGAAAAAGGCCCCAGTTTACCGGTGAATTTCTTTTTCCCGTCCAGAGCCTGGTAGAGGGAAAATTCTACGGGCGCCCCCTGGTAGCGGGCCAGTTCGCGGTCTGTTTTCAAAGGCCGTTCCAGTCCAGGCGATGACACCTCGAGGTAATCGTGGCTGGACAGCTTCAGTTCATGGTCGATGATCGGGTCGACCAAGTGGTTGACCCCGGTGCAGTCATCGAGGGTCACGCCGCCATCCTTGTCGATCAGGATGCGCAGGATCGTCGAGGGGCCTTCACGGACGAATGCCACATCAACCAAATCGACGCCGAGTGCTTCCACGCGCTCCAGAAGAGCATCATAGACAGCCTGTGCATGACGGGATCTTTCAGCCATAAACCACCTTTTAACAAGAAAGAGCGGGGCGAGCCCCACTCTTTGCAAAGAAACTTCCGAACAAATGAAGTATATCATGCATCCTCAGCATTGGCAAGCTTTGTCACCGGCCATTCGATGCGAGTCAGGAATCCTATTCCATTGGAACTGTCAAGGGCTTTCTTTTCCTTGATACATTGGGTTACAATGGCTTTAAGCCAGAACATAAAAAGCATCTGGCGACAGAATAAACAGTCAAGGGAGAGATGCTTATGGTCAAGGTAATAGTGGGTGGCAAGGGCAGCGGCAAGACCAGCCAGCTGGTCGACGAGCTGAACGCCCAAGCCTACAATGACGCCGCAGATGTCGTGTGCATCGAATACAGCGGTCGGCTCAACCGGATGGTCAAATACAAAATTCGCCTGATTGACATCCTTGAATACCCCGTCAAAGGCTATCGCGAACTGCTCGCCTTCATCGCCGGCATTTACGCCGAAGATTACGACCTCACCCATCTTTATATCGATACGATCACCAAGGTAGCCGGAGATTCCGATCTGGCCCATCTCGAACAATTCCTGCGTGATCTCGATGAATTCTCAACCAAGAACAATCTGAACGCAACGATCATTTTTTCAGCGGACCCGGCAAATCTCCCAGAAGGCATCCGCCAGTACTGCTGATCGCTCGAGCTGTTCTCATCATAAGCAGTTGCCAGATTCATATGAAACCGTCCAGATGACTGGGGCACCTTGGCGGTGCCCCAGTTTTTTTGGAAAATATTCGGACAAGGAGTATTGATATGGTAGGCGAATTCAAGAAGTTCATGCTGCGCGGCAATGTAATCGACCTGGCTGTCGGCCTGGTCATGGGCTCCGCTTTCGGAGCCATCGTCACCAGTTTGGTCAATGACATCATCATGCCGATCATTGGCTATGCAACAGCTGGCATCAGCTTTGTCGATCTCAAGATCATCCTGGCTGCAGCAGTCTTGGAAAATGGCGAAATCATCAAGCCTGAAGTCGCCATTGGCTATGGCAAGCTGATCCAGGTCATCCTCAACTTCATCCTGATCGGCTTTTCAATTTTCTTCATTGTCAAAGGCATCAACAAGATGCGTGCCCGGATGGAAAAACCACCGGAACCAGCTGCACCGCCGGCCAAGCCGGATGATGTGGTCCTGCTCGAAGAGATCAGGGATCTGCTGAAGAAATAATCACCCTCGCCCGCCCGCTGCAAAGCCCCGGCGGGCATCACTTTTTCTGGTCGTTTTTCGACCACTTGGGCAAAGCAGTTGCCCGGCGGCTTAAAATCATGCTAATTTGTTGGGAAAGTATATTTTGGAGGTCAGAAGATGCTGCAAAGTCTTTCCGTACTGGTAGAAAACCGCTCTGGTGTCCTGACCCGCGTGACGAATCTATTTGCCCGCCGCGGATTCAATATCGAGAGCCTGGCAGTCGGAACAACCCAAAACCCTGCCATTTCCCGCATTTCCATCACAGTCGATGGCGATCTGCGCCTGGTCGACCAGATCACCAAGCAACTCCACAAATTGCCCGATGTCCTGATTGTCAGGCATCTGACACCAGCTGACCATTTCTCTCGTGAACTGGTCTTTGTCAAAGTCCGCTGCAATGCCGAAAATCGCGGCGAGATCTTGCAAGTCGCAGATATTTTCCGCGGCCACATCATCGATGTCTCACCGAAAACAATCACCATCGAACTGACCGGCCACGACAGCAAGATCAAGGCCCTGCAGGAACTTCTCGAACCTTACGGCATCCTTGAGCTCGTCCGTACCGGCACCATTGCGATTGAACGCGGTGAATTGTGCATGAATGTCGAAGTCCAGGACGATTGATCCACACCTGCTGAACCCAATTTCTGATCCAGCCATCGAATTTTTCGCTAAGCACCCAAGGAGGAAGACCATGAAGAAAATCTACAAAATCGACGAATGCCGCACCCATGCCCTCGACGGCAAGACCATTGCCATCATCGGCTATGGCAGCCAGGGCCATGCCCATGCCTTGAACCTGCATGAGAGCGGATTCAATGTTGTCGTCGGCCTGTACGAAGGCAGCAAATCCTGGGCCAAGGCTGAAGCCGCCGGCCTGAAGGTCGCCACCGCTGCCGATGCCGCTGCCATGGCCGACCTGATCATGATCCTGATCAACGATGAAAAGCAGCCCGAGCTCTATGAAAAGAGCATCAAGCCGCATCTGACGGCTGGCAAAACGCTGGCTTTTGCGCATGGTTTCAACATTCATTTCAACCGCATCGTGCCTCCGGCAGACGTTGATGTCATCCTCATTGCCCCCAAGGGCCCTGGTCATACCGTCCGCTTCCAGTACCAGCAGGGCCGTGGTGTTCCTGGCCTGTTCGCTGTCTATCAGGATGCCACCGGCAAGGCCCAGGACAAGGCCTTTGACTATGGCTATGGCATCGGCTGCGCTCGTGGCGGCCTTCTGGGCACCACCTTCCGCGAAGAAACTGAAACCGACCTCTTCGGTGAGCAGGCCGTCCTTTGTGGTGGCGTCGCCGAGCTGATGAAAGCAGGCTTCGAAGTCCTCGTCGAAGCAGGCTATGATCCGGAAAATGCCTACTATGAATGCGTCCACGAAGTCAAGCTGATCGTTGACATGATCGCCCAGGGTGGTCTGACCCTGATGCGCTACTCCGTCAGCGACACCGCCGAATACGGTGACTACATGGTTGGCCGCCGCATCATCACCGATGCCACCAAGAATGAAATGCGCCAGGTCCTCAAGGAAATCCAGGAAGGTGTTTTTGCCCGCAACTGGATCCTGGAAAACCAGGCTGGCCGTCCCAATTTCCTGTCCCGCCGCCGCCTCGAAACCGAGCACCAGGTTGAGCAGGTCGGTCGCGAACTGCGCGCCATGATGAGCTGGAACAACGAAATCGAAGTCTGAGTCGTTCACAGCAGCGCAACCATCCTGCACACTGAAAAGCCATCTCCGGTTCGCAAGAGCTGGAGATGGCTTTTTACATGTCATGGCTTGTACAGATTCAGCCGGCAGGTCGGCAGGCTAAGCTGCCCTGGCTTGTCTGGCTATCGTTTCTCGGTGAAGGCGTAGGTCAGGGCAAACAGGGCGGCACTGCAGAGGACGATCGTTGCCCCGGACGCCATGTCGAGGTAATAGGACAAAATCAGGCCGCTGACACCACTCACCCAGGCAAAAAGCAGGGACAGGATGTGGAACTGACGGACATCGCGGGCGATGTTGCGGGCTGCGGAAGCTGGGAGAATCAGCAGGGCATTGATCAGGAGCGTCCCGACCCACTGGATCGACAGCGCCA
Source organism: Clostridia bacterium (assembly GCA_009928985.1). Taxonomy (GTDB): domain Bacteria; phylum Bacillota; class Clostridia; order Saccharofermentanales; family UBA5734; genus UBA5734. The sequence continues at coordinate 3,685 of SABL01000077.1, read as the reverse complement.
CCAGGATGGCAATGATCGCCATGAACGCATACTCGACCAGGCGGACCCGGATGCCCTTGCTGCGGGCCAGGGCTGGGTTGATGGAAAAGATCATCAGGGAATTGTAGGCCAGGGACCAGAACAAGACCAGTCCCGCCAGGGCCAGAGCCAGAACGACCAGGTCTCCGGGCTGAATCGAAAGCAGATCGCCGACCAGATAGCGGTTGTATTTGGCAAATCCCCCGCGGCGGGAGAGCAGGGCAATACCCAGGGCAACCGCCGAGGCGGAGAAAATGCCCAGGATCGTATCGGTCGAAGCCCGGCCGCGGTTTTTGACCACGGTGATCGCCAAGCCAAACAAAATGGAAAACAAGATTAAAGCGGCAATGGGATCTTTGAGACCCAGAAGGGTGCCAATGGCGATGCCAGCCAAAGCCGAATGACCGAGAGCATCGGAATAAAATGACAGGCGGTTGCTGACGACCAAGGTCCCGGAAAGGCCAAACAAGGGCGCAATCAGGAGGATGCCGAGAAAAGCATTGCGCATGAATTCATACTGGAGAAAAGGCAGAGGCAGGACGGATAACCAGGAGGTGTCCATCAGGCACGCCTCCCTTCAACCCGCAGAGGTTCAAAAGCATCGAGGAACTGGCCGCTGGCCAGGATTTCCTGCATAGGTCCTGCGGCCTGGATCGTCCGGTTCAGATAGACGACGGAATCGGCAAACTGGGAAATGATGTCGAGGTCATGGGAGACGATCAAGGTCAGAAGATCATACCGATCGCGCAGGTCGCGCACCAGCTCGTAGAAAAGCTGCTTGCCGTCCTTGTCGAGGGCTGAAACCGGTTCATCCAGTAGCAGGATATCCGGCAGTGGATCCAGGGCCAGGGCCAGCAACACTCTCTGCAGTTCACCTCCGGACAAACCACCCAGCGGTTTGTCCATCAGATGCTCAGCCTTGACTTGCTGTAAAAGCTCCAGAATGGCTTTGCGGATTTTCGGGCGATTACCCAGGAAAACCGGCCAGCGGCTGCGATTGGCACACAGGAGATCCGCAACCGTCAGCGGTGACTGGCGGTCATATTCGAGGTGCTGCATCAGGTAGCCCACCTTGGGCTGGACAAAGACTTTTCCGTGGTTGTCTTTGAAAATCACACCACCGGTGGATGGCAATTCACCGACGATCGCTTTCAGCAGCGTGCTCTTGCCACCCCCGTTGGGTCCGACCAGCGCGACAATTTCGCCGCAGTGCAGGGTCAGGCTGATGTCAAGCAGGATGGTCTGGCCATCACGCACCACCGATAAATGTTCAACCTTGAGCTGGTGCAGGGGATGTTTGCAGGCACAGGCAATGGGTTCAGGAATCGATTCACTCATGTGCGCCCTCTCTGTATTGAATATGACCCAAATGACTTTAGCGCAGGGCCTGGGTCAAGACAGTGCCGTTTTGACGCATGATCTTGAGATAGGCATCCGGATCCTCGAGCGGACCGCTGGAAGCCGGGTCCAGGGTGAAAACCGGCACACCGGTCTCCCGGGCGATGGTATCGGCGGTATCAGCCACATACTGAGGTTCGACAAAGATGGCCTGGATCTCCAGATCCCGGATCAGGTCGATCGTCTGGGCCAGTTCGGCGGCACTGGGCTGGGAGTCAGGCTCACGTTCCACGACGGCGGCGATGTTGAGGGTAAATTCCTGGGCAAAATAGGGGAATGCTTCGTGGAAGGTGACGATGTCGCGGTTAGGCAGAGGGTCGATCGCGGCATGCAGGTCATCGCGCAGTGCCGACAGTTTTTCCATATAGGTTTCGGCATTGGCCAGATAGGCCGCACGATTGGCTGGATCTTGCTGCGCCATGCCTTGGGCGATGGCTTCGACCTGACGCATCATCAGACTGACCGAAACCCAGACATGGGGGTTTTCATCGAGCAGTTCGATCCCGGCACTGGCGTCGAGTAGCGGCAAGTCCGGATAATTGTCGGTAACTTGGTCGAGATAGCTCTCGAGATCGGCCCCATTATAGATAAAGACATCCGCTGTTTCGATGGTCGTGAGATCACCGGGCGACAGTTGGTAATCATGCAGGCAGCCGGTGATCGTGCCGGTCATGTTGACCACCTCGACGCCGGCGATGCCGGAGGTCAGGTTCAGGGCAGTCACATATATCGGATAAAGTGAGGTCACATAGGTCAAGGTCTCTTGGCTGGCAGCAGTTGACGGGGTGGCTGGCTCACTGGCGGCTGCGGTTGCAGCATCAGTTGCAGGGGCGGTCGTGGCAGCGGGGGTGCTGGTGGCCGGGGCAGCCTGGCAGGCAGCAAGGCTTGCGAGCAGCAGGGCGGTCAAGATAAGGAATATGAAAAAGCGCAGCCTGTGAGGTTTATGATGGGATATCATGAATTTTATTCCTCCGTGGTTCTGGTGTAGAATTGGTGTATCAGACAAATGCACCAACCAATCTCTAGTTGCTAATGATTTGCATTTAGAATTATAATGGTTGCAGAAACACCTGTCAATTCAGTTTGGAGGGATCCTCATGCGCATGACCCGGCAGCGGAAAGTCCTGCTGGAGATTATCAATCAGGCTGGCACACCCCTGTCAGCCGAGGAAATCATGTTTCAGGCCCATCAACAGGATCCGTCTCTGGCCCTCTCCACGGTGTATCGCAACCTGGAGAAAATGCTGGAACTGGGCTTGTGCCAGCAAATACGGTTCCAGGACGGTCTGGCCCGCTTCGAGCAAGCTGGCCTGGTTCATCATCATCACCTGGTCTGCACCGCCTGTGGCCGCCGCGAAGCCGTGCCGATCTGCCCTTTGCACCAGATCCAGCAGCAACTCGAAGCCTCGTCCGGGTATCAGATTACTTATCATGAAATCAACCTGTATGGTCTGTGTCCAGATTGCCAGAAAAAGCAAACGTCCGGCACTATCTGACCTTTTGCATTTAGCACAAAACTTTCTGGTCTGCTGCCCAAAAAAGGCGGTGTGGTTATCCCACGCCGCCCTTGATGTATCTGTCTGATTTTGTCTTAGATCCAGCCGGCTTTTTTCAGATAGGCCATGCTTCTGGCCACATCCGACAAACCATCAGGGACCGGGTTGTCGTTTTCCACAATCAGCCAATCGATCCCGAGCTGTTCAGCGGATGCAAGGATGGCCTCGATCTGGTTTTCACCCTCACCCAAGGCACAGGGATGACGCGCGTGGTCGCCATCTTTGATGTGCAACAGACTGATCTGGTCCTGATGTGCCATCAGCCAGTCGGGCACATTCTCGCCTGCCACGAACACCCAGTACGTATCGACCTCCAAAGCCAGTTGACGGGCAATCTGCTCGATTGCCAGTTCCGTGCCTATTGGCCTGAACTCGTGATCGTGATTGTGATAGAGCAATTCGATCCCTGCTGCAGCGAGCAACGGTTTTACTTCGGTAACCAGTGCAAAAAGCTGGGCCAAGTCCTCTTCACTGGCTGCCGGCGACCAGGCGATGGCGATTTTGTCGCAGCCAATGGCTTGATGAAAAGCGATGACATCATCGAGCTGATGAGCCAGGCGATCCGGCATTTCATGACTGCAAACAACAACCAGGCCTAGTTCAGTCAGGCGGGCTTTGAGCTGCCCGGCAGTCAGGCCGCCTGAACCAGCCAGCTCGACTCCGGTAAAACCCAATGCTTTCACATCCGCCAGCAGGCTGGAAAATTCTTCTGG
>SABL01000263.1 GCA_009928985.1 Clostridia bacterium | reverse complement strand
CAATGTGCTCAAGCTGCCCTTGCAGGTTTTCGTCTGGCACAACATCACCTGGACAACGGCCATCCTTGCCATCGCTTCCTTGCCCGCGATTTTCATCGGTACACGGATCGGAATCTGGGTCATCCGCAAATTGCCGGAGAAGGCTTTCCGCTATCTGGTCATTGCCATGACAGCAGTGGTAGCAGCCCGAATGTTTTTCTAGAGGGCCGGCCAGCGGACAAGCCTGGACGAACGCCATCACATGGGACACATGTAAAAGAGTTGCCTCTGAACGATCGTTCGAGACAACTCTTTTGGCAGTGCATCAGGATTTAGACCCGTGAACCTGTGCGGCTGGGAAAACTCAGCCGGCGAAGAATGACTGGAGCTTTTCGGCCGCTTCCACTTCATCTGCCCCTTCAACCTGAATGGTCAGAGCGGTTCCGTGCGACGCACCCAGCGACATGATGCCGAGTATGCTCTTGGGGTTGACATGGTTGTCGTCCTTGATCAAGGTAATGTCGCTTTTGATGGTCATGCAGGCCTTGACGAGCTCAGTGGCCGGACGGGCGTGCAGGCCTTCTTTGAAAGGAACAGTGACTTGGATGGTTTGCATGGTACTAATCTCCTAAAAAATGAATCATGAACGGGCCGGTCAGATACTTTGAATTATACCAGATCTGGATCTCAGGCTACATTTTTCTTGAGTGTGCCGATCAAAAGGGCGGTCACGACGGTGCCGACCAGGATCGAAACGAGGTACATCGGGATATTGGTGACGGCAAAGAAGACGAAGATGCCGCCATGGGGAACGCTCAGGGTGGCGTTGAAGAGCATGGAGAGGGCACCGGTAACGGCAGAGCCAGCCATGATCGAGGGAATGACGCGCAGCGGATCAGCAGCAGCAAAGGGGATGGCACCTTCGGTGATGAAGGAAGCACCGAGAACCCAGGCCGCTTTGCCAGATTCTTTTTCGAAGTCTGTGAATTTGTTTTTGAACAGGATGGTGGCCAGGGCGAGGCCGAGCGGCGGGGTCATACCGGCAGCCATGACAGCGGCCATGACAGCAGAACCTTGGCCGGCAGCCAGTGTGCCAGTGGCAAAGGCATACGCCGCTTTGTTGACCGGGCCGCCCATGTCAAAGGCCATCATCAGACCGACAACCAGACCGAGGATAATGGCATTGGCACCAGACAGGCCAGTGAGGAAGTTGGTCATGCCAGCGTTCAGTGCGGCAACGGGGGTGCCGAGAACATAGAACATCAAGAGGCCGACAATCAGGGCACCGAGAACCGGGATGATCAGGACGGGCATGATGCCCTGGAGAGATTTGGGGAGTTTGATGTACTTCTTGATCCCCAGGACCACATAGCCGGCCAGGAAGCCAGCGACGAGGCCGCCGAGGAACCCAGCGTTGAGCTGGATGGCGACGGAGCCGCCGATCATACCGACGGCCAGGCCAGGCCGGTCAGCGATCGAATAGGCGATGTAACCAGCGAGGATCGGAACAAGGAAGGAGAATGCGCCATTGCCGCCAATTTTCATCAGGTGCTTGTAGACACCGGTACGGTTCGCAGCGCGCTGTTCTTTGATCGCACTGACCTGGTCAGCGAGGTTGGCAGAACCATAGACGGGTGCATTCAGGGCTTTCTCGATCAGGCCATTGGCGTCCTTGAGGGCGTCGGAAACGCCAACCATGAGGACTTTCTTGCCACTGAAACGCTCCATCGGAACAGTGGTGTCGCAGGCCAGGATGATGGCGTCTGCGGATTTGATTTCATCGGCGGTCAGTTCGTTTTCAACACCGACTGAACCACGGGTCTCAACTTTGACATCATAACCTTTTTTCTTGGCTGCATCAGCAATTGCTTCTGCGGCCATGTAGGTGTGGGCGATGCCAGTCGGACAGGCTGTGACTGCTAGGATTTTCATGAACACGCCT
>SABL01000010.1 GCA_009928985.1 Clostridia bacterium | reverse complement strand
GATTTCCGCCGCACCGGGGATGCTATCTTGAGAATGACCGAAGGTCTCCAGGAAAACCGTCTCCAGCTGGTCCATCCAGAAGGCTATGTCCAGGTCAGGTCGAAACGCATTCAGGTTGGTAATCCGCGAACGGACCGATGCAATCCCGCGCGCTTGCAGCTTGGCCGGGGCAACCGTCAGGTAGCGGCCGACGCGTTCAAAAGCCGATGAAACCAGCAGTGTCCCATGATGCAGGCCAACGCCATGGTCGATCCGGAAGGCATTGCCGGAAAATTTCAGACCGTCAGCAAGGATGTCATTGCGCCCGGAGCGTTCAGCCGGGATGCCTGCCCGGCGGACCGTTTCGACGATCATCTGGAAATTGCGGCCGATGTCAAAATCAGCCTGAGGCAGTAAAAGCGAAAAATTGAGGTTGCCCAGGTCGTGGAAAACGGCTCCGCCACCGGTTGTCCGTCGTGCCAGGCGGCCGCCTTCGGCCTCGAGCAGTTCGGTCTTGCATTCCGCCCAGGCATTCTGGTTGCGACCGATCACGACGGTGTTCTCGTTCTGCCATAGGTACAAGATCGCCTGCAGCGGCTCTTTCTGGGCGCTGGCCATTTGCTGCAACAGATAGTCTTCCAAGGTGAGGTTGAAGTAAGGGTCATGGGAATGGCTTTTGACGATCAAGGTGCGCATGCGTGTGTCATCCTCCGCAAGATTCGTATGATATAATGCTACCAGCAAAATGGCGGAGGTCAAACCCATCAAACTTGAAGGCAAGCTGTTTCGCGGCAATCTGATGCTGCGCTCGCAAGAGGTCGAATTTATCGATCCCAACCTGACGTTTACCAAGAACCTGGAAAAATGCCTGGTGGACCTCTGCCATGGCCTGGAAGTGCCGATCCCGCTCTGGCTGGAGAAAAACACCCGCGAGTTTGCCCGGTTTCACCAGACCTTGTTTTTTGACGGCCAGTTCACGGAACCGATTGCCTTTGACCGTTTCCAGATCCGCTGGATTGAATGAGAGGACCTAGCATGGTGACAGATTCAGGATCAGCCCCGCTATTTGACTTGACTTCAGATACATTCACGGTCAAGGAACGCTATACGATCGAGGAACTGCGCACGATCATGGCTTTTTTGCGCAGTGAAAATGGTTGCCCGTGGGACAAAGTCCAAACCCATGATTCGATCAAGAAAAACCTGCTCGAGGAAGCGTATGAAGCGATCGATGCCATCGAAAGCGGCGACCCCGTCTTGATGGCCGACGAGCTCGGCGATGTCCTGATGCAGGTCGTTTTCCATACCCAGATGGCCAGTGAACAGGCTGCCTTTGATTTCGACACGGTGGTGTCCAATATCTGCCGCAAACTGGTTTCGCGCCATACCCATCTATTTGGCCAGGACCAGGCAGACACGCCGGAAGCCGTGCTCGACAATTGGGAGAAAAACAAGCTCAAGGAAAAAGGTTTTGCCAGCCAGTCCCAGGTTCTGGACGATGTGCCGCGCTCGCTGCCAGCCCTGCAGCGCGCCTTTAAAGTCCAGCAGAAGGCGGCCCAGGTCGGGTTTGACTGGGACAATCCTGAGGGACCGAAAGAAAAGATCCTCGAGGAACTCGAAGAGATCCGGGAGATCCTCGATCAGACCCGGGAGCAGATTGCCAGAGCGGAGATCACCGCTGAACAGGCTGGCCGGGCGGTTGCTGCAGAGGTTGGTGACCTGCTGTTTGCTGTTGTCAATTATGCCCGCCATCTCAAGGTGCAGCCAGAAATCGCCCTGACAAAGACCTCTGACAAATTTATCCGCCGCTTTACGGAGATGGAAATTCTGGCCGAGGAAGACGGCAAAGACCTCGATGAACTCACCTTGAATGAACTCGATGCCCTGTGGGAAGCAGCCAAGGCCGGAGAAAAGACCCGTGATGAGGAGCCTGTGTGATGAGACTGGACAAATATCTCAAAGTGGCCCGCGTGATCAAACGCCGGACCATCGCCAATGAAGTCAGCGCCGCAGGGCGTGTCAGTGTCAATGGCAAAACGGCCAAGCCCAGCACGGACATCAAGCCAGGCGATATCATCGAAATCGCTTTTGGCTCTGGCCTCAGCCGGATCCGTGTTCTTGCGGTCAAGGAAACCGTGCGCAAAAATGAAGCCAGCGAGCTGTTTGAAATCCTCGAGGCTGGTGATGCGTTGAAAGAGTAACCACAACGTAAAATAACCTGGTTGCCGGAATGGTGCGTTAAAAGGTACAATAAACTATGTTATTTATGCGGAAAGGACTGTGCAAATGGCTCGAGCCATGGGATACCCACATCCTCGTCGTCACCATGTGCCCCACGTCGCAGGCCACCAGCTGGTTGTCCGCATCATTCTGGGCCTGCTTTTTGTCCTTGCCGCAGCTTCTGCTGTTGCCATCTATTTCCAGCAGGAAGAGCAATTTGCCCGCATTGCTGCCCGCCGAGTTGAACTGATACAAGCCCAGGCGATTGCAGATCGTCGCCATGAGGACCTTCTGGCCTTGAAGAATCAAGTCGATTCAGACGCCTACATCGAACGGATCGCCCGGGAGAAGCTAGGCATGGTCCGGCCCAATGAGATCTTGTTCGAAGAACCCTGACAAGATCATCCGGACAGATCGGATAGAATTAGAAACATGAGGCAGTGACTGATTGAAAGATCAGTGACTGTCTTTTTTGTTGGCTTTTCCTGAATGTTTCCGAATCTTTTCTTGAACGAGTGTGTCCAGAGTGTTAACATGTTATCAAGATTGAGTGGCGCGGGGGCTTTTGGTAAACAATTGTCATCGCGCCATCATCGTCACAGAACTCAAGGAGGAAGCACCATGAACAAACGTCTGATTACGATCATGAGCCTGTTGCTTGCCCTGGTCTTGATGGCCACCGCCTGCGGAGGCCAGGCCACCACTGCTGCCACAACCGCAGCTGCTGGCGAGACCACTGCCGCAACCACTGCCCCACTCAAGGATTTACCCTCACTCAAATTGATCTACAACACCAGCACGGGCCACCAGCTCATCGCAGAAGCTGTCCAGGCCATGTGGAAAGAATCCCTCGGCCTCGATGTCACTCTGGAGAACTCGGAATGGGCCGTCTTCCAGGAAACCCGTAACAACGGTGATTACCAGATCGCCCGCCATGGCTGGCTCGGTGACTACACCGATCCGATGACCTTCCTTGACATGTGGGTATCTGAGAGCGGCCAGAACGACGCCGACTGGAAAAACCCCGAATTTGATGCCCTCATTGCCACCGCCAAGTCTTCCAATGATCCGGCTGTCCGCATGCAGGCCATGCATGACGCCGAAAAGATCCTGATGGAAGAACTGCCGATCATTCCGGTCTACTATTACACCAACGTCTGGCTCGACAACGGCAAAGTCAAGAACTACGTTCATGACGCCCTGCTCGGCCACATGATGTTCACCTGGGCCACCAAGGACGGCGGCGAGCCGATCAACTACCATCTCGGCGCCACCCCGGCCACCCTGGACCCACAACTCAATAACGCTACTGACGGCGCGGTCACGATCCAGCACCTCTTTGTTGGCCTGACCACGAAGAATGAAAAGAACGAGATCGTCCCCGGCGTCGCCGAGAAATGGGACATCAGCGAAGACGGCCTGACCTGGACCTTCCACCTGCGTGATGACGCAGTCTGGACGGATGGCAAACCCGTCACCGCCAACGACTTCATCTATGCCTGGAAACGCGCTCTCGACCCGGCCACCGGTTCTGAGTACGCCTATCAGGTCTACTACGTCAAGAACGCAGCCAAGATCAATGCCGGTGAGCTCGGTGTCGAAGAACTCGGTGTCAAAGCCATCGACGACAAGACCCTCGAAGTCACCCTCGAGGCTGCCACCCCGTACTTCACCCAGCTGACCGCTTTCCCGACCCTCTACCCGGTCCGTGAAGACGTCGTCGCCAAGAATCCGGATGCCTGGGCCAACGATCCCAAGACTCTGATTTCCAACGGTCCGTACAAGCTGACCAAGTTCGAAATCAAAAACGAAATCGTCATGGAAAAGAATGACAAGTACTTTGATGCGGCCAACCTGCCTGGCACCAAGCTGATCTTCAAACTGACCGATGATGATGCATCCGCCTTGTCTGCTTTCAAGACGGGTGAGCTCGATATCGCCGAATCCTTCCCGGCCGAGGAAACCGACGCCATGAAGGCAGCTGGACAGTACAATGTCGAGCCGATCATCGGCACCTATTTCTTCAGTGTTGAAGTCCAGCCGCGTGAAGGCAATCCCGAGATCCTCCAGGATCCGAAGTTCAGAAAAGCACTCGCCTTGGCCATCGACCGCGACTATGTCATCGAAGTCGCCCAGAACAATGCCCTGCCGGCTTATGCGTTCGTCCCGAACGGCATGGCTGATGCAGATGGCGGCGACTTCCGTGAAAACGGTGGCAACTACTTCGGCAGTGGCGACTATGCTGCTGACGTTGCAGAAGCCAAAGCCCTGATCAACGAAATCGGCTACAAGGTTCCGTAAACTGGACCAGATCCAGTCAAGCGAATCCACACCAGAAAATTCAATTAGATTCAGAGAAACCAAGTCAGGGACCGCCTCAATTGAGGCGGTCTTTTTTTGATCTATTTAAATGCATCTAATTAAAATGTAATAAATAGACAATGCATCATTATGGCAAATATTATATAATCGGGTCATAAGAAAACAAATACAATTGGCAGAGAAAGATAAAACTATGGAAGCACTCGGGCCCGATATTTTAAATCAACTCTTCGATACAGCGCCAGATATGATTTGCATCACTCGGGTGGATGGATTTCTTCTCAAAGTCAACCGTGCCAGTAAAAGTATCCTTGGATATGAGCCTGCCGAAATCGAAGGCACCTATCCCACGCAATATATTCACCCAGATGATGCCGGCAAACTGGATCAGACCCTTCACGAGATTCTGGATGAAGGGCTGCACACTGAATTCAATCAATACATCAACCGCTTCCGGCATAAGGACGGTTCCTACCGCTATCTGGAATGGAATACCCGCCTTTACCACGACCATTATTACTGCGTTGCCCGGGATGTTTCGGACCGGATCTCCTATCAACAGAAAATTGAATATTTAAGTTATCACGATACCTTAACCGGTCTTTACAATCGTCGCTTCTGTGAAGAAGAAATCAGACGGATGGATACGGCCAGAAACTTGCCCATCTCGATCATCATGGGTGACATGAATCGCCTCAAATTGATGAATGACATCTTTGGCCATGAAAAGGGCGATGAGTACATTCGTATGGCATCAGATATCATCCGGACAGAGTGTCGTCCCGATGATATCATCGCACGTTGGGGTGGTGACGAATTTGTCATCCTGCTCCCCAAAACCAGTCAGATCGATGCCAGGAAAATAGTCAGCCGGATTATCATGAGCAAAAAGAAGCAGCAGGTCAACGGTATTCCAGTGAGCATCGCATTTGGTCTGGCAACAAAATCTCTGCCTGGTGATAATTTGAGTGGGATTATCGTGAAAGCTGAAAAAAACATGTATCGATCCAAGGCAACTTGTGAAAGGTCCCGGAAAGATTTCATTGATTGGATCATAAGGATGCTTTTTGAGAAATCAGCGGTTGAATCACAACATGCCAAACGGGTGCAACAGCTCTGCAAACAGATGGCAGTGGTCTTGGGTTTTGATCAGGATCTGGTTGAACGAATCGCTTTGGCTGGATTTTTGCATGACATTGGCAAAATTGCCATCAGCACGCAAATCCTGGAGAAATCTGATGCATTAACCGAGGAGGAGGTCAGAGAAGTCCAGAAACATGTGATGATCGGCTCCCAAATAATCGGAAAAACCCACGAATGGCATGATATCGGATACGCAATTCTGAGTCATCACGAATATATCGATGGATCCGGTTACCCGAAAGGAATTTCCGACCAAGATATTCCTTTAATCGCTAAAATCATTGCCCTGGCAGAGTGTTATGATGCAATGACACAAAGGAACAACGATCAGGAAAAAATGACTGTCGATCAGGCCATCGCCGAAATCCGTCGCAATGCCGGAAGACAGTTTGACTCCGAACTGGCTGAAATATTCATCAAGCAGGTTCTTCAGCAACCCTGAATCCCCCTTTTGGTTCTCTTGGCGAAAGGGTACAATCATGCCATTCCCTTTCCGATTGAGAGAGAAGCAGGAGGACAAGACCATGGATTCTGTTACATCTTTGGAATGGCAGGATGGGGTGCTGGTCTTGCTGGACCAGACCTTGTTGCCCGGCCAAATCACATACCGGGTGCTTGGCACTGTTGAGCAAGTACGTGATGCCATCCGAGACATGGTTGTCCGCGGGGCACCGGCGATTGGAGTGGCGGCAGCCTATGGCATGGCCCTGGCTGCCCGGCAAGCGCCCTCAGACGGCTTCCCTGCCTTCTATGCTGCATTGGACAGCGCCGGACACATGCTGGCCCTGTCCCGGCCGACAGCGGTCAATCTCAGCTGGGCGATCGACCGCATGCTGGCCAAGTCTCGCGCCTGCAGCGAGCTGCCAGTCGATTTTATCCTGACCGAACTCGAACAAGAAGCGATCGCCATCCATCAGGAGGATATTGCCATCAACCGGGCGATCGGTTCCAACCTGCTCTCACTGGTCCAGCCAGGCGATACGATCCTGACCCACTGCAATGCCGGTGCTCTTGCCACAGCAGGATATGGCACCGCCCTGTCAGTCTTTTTTGTTGCCCTGGAACAGGGCATTGAGCTGAAAGCCTTTATCGATGAAACACGGCCTCGTCTGCAGGGTGCCCGGCTGACCGCATTTGAGCTGGTGCAGTCCGGCATCGACGCCACCCTGGTCAGTGACAATATGGCTGCCGTCGTCATGTCTCAGGCCAAAATCCAGGCTGTCATCGTCGGCTGTGACCGGATTGCTGCTAATGGTGATACGGCTAATAAAATCGGCACGTTCGGCCTCTCCATCCTGGCCAGGCATTTCAATATACCTTTTTACATCGCTGCCCCGACGCCAACCATCGACTGGGATTGCCCGTCCGGCCATGACATCCCGATCGAGGAACGCAGTGGTGAGGAAATCACGATGATCAACGGCGAGCGGATTGCCCCGGCCGGGGTGAAAACCTACAATCCAAGCTTCGATGTCACTCCGGCAGCCCATATCAGCGCGATTGTGACCGAGCGTGGGATTGTCCGGCCGCCTTTCGCAGAAAATCTGGCCAAGATCCGGGAGCCTTGGTCAGGACCCAAAAAGAATTAGCCCAATAGAAAGAGACACAGCGTGACGATAAAGCACGCTGTGTCTTTGGTTCATGACTGTGAAATCTGTCTGCCCTGAGGCTGTGCCGGGCTGCTATTTACGTGTCAGTCTCACCATTGACGGCAAAACAGGCGACAAAATGCCCTGGCTTGGTTTCGATCATCGGCGGCCGCTTTTCTTTGCAGATTGGCATCGCTTTCGGACAGCGTGTGACAAACGGGCAGCCGGCCGGGGGATCAATCGGTGTCGGGACATCGCCTTCGAGGATGATCCGTTTGCGCCGCGAGGTCTCGTCCGGATCTGGTACCGGAATGGCAGATAAAAGCGCCTGCGTATACGGATGCAGCGGTTCATCATAGAGGGTGCGGCTTTCGGCCAGCTCGACGAGATGACCGAGGTACATGACTCCGATGCGGTGCGAGATGTGCTGGACCATCGACAAGTCGTGGGCGATGAACAGATAGGTCAGGCCCTTGTCTTTCTGCAGGTCCTCGAGCAGGTTGATGACCTGCGCCTGAATCGAGACGTCGAGGGCTGAGATTGGCTCGTCGCAGATGATCAGATCGGGCTCCAAAGCAAGGGCACGGGCAATGCCGATGCGCTGGCGTTGGCCGCCGGAAAATTCATGCGGGAAACGGTTGGCGTGTTCCTTGGTCAGGCCGACGCTTTCCAGGAGGTCATAGATCCGCTTCTGCCGTTCCGGTCCGACCGCGATCTTGTGGATGTCGAGCGGCTCGCTGACGATGTCGCCGACGGTCATGCGGGGGTTGAGCGAAGCGTAGGGATCTTGGAAAATGACCTGCATCTTCCTGCGGAAGGGCCGAAGTTGCTTTTGGCTGAGGTGGGCGATGTCCGTACCGTTGATTTTGATCAGACCGGCTGTGGGTTTGTAAAGGCGGGCAATCGTGCGGCCGATGGTGGTCTTGCCACAGCCAGATTCGCCGACCAGACCGAAAGTCTCGCCTTTGAAAATCTGGAAAGAGACATCATCGACGGCTTTGAGCTTGCCCGTACGGCCGAGGCCACGGCTGACGTGGAAATACTTCTTGAGATTCTGGACTTCGAGCAGGACCTCGCGGCCGCCCGCACCAGACGTGGCTTGTTCATTCATGGCTGGTTTATCCCCCTGGTTCATGCCTGCCCCTCCAATTTATCCTGCTGCGTCTGGGCGGCAAAAAGCGGTGCGGCAACTGCCTCTGCCTGGGCGTGATTGAGCCAGCAGGCGGCGCGATGCTCATGCCCCTCTCCCGCCTTGATCAGTGGCGGCTGCTGTTGCTGGCAGATCGTCATGGCGTGTGGACAGCGCTCCGCGAATGCGCAGCCAGCCGGTGGCTTGAGAAGATCCGGTGGCTGGCCATCGATCGGGATCAGGCGTTCTTTTTCCTCGACATTGATCTTGGGGATCGAATTGAGAAGACCCCAGGTATAGGGGTGGCGCGGTTCGTAGAAGATGTCGCGGGTCTTGCCTTCTTCGACAATTTTTCCAGCATACATGACCCGGATGCTGTCGCACAGGTTGGCCACAACCCCGAGGTCATGGGTGATCAAGATGATCGAGCTGTTGATCTTGTTCCTGAGGTCACGCATCAGTTCGAGGATCTGGGCCTGAATGGTCACGTCAAGGGCGGTGGTGGGTTCGTCGGCAATCAGCAAGTCCGGGTCGCAGGCCAGGGACATGGCGATCATGACTCGCTGGCGCATGCCGCCGGAAAACTCGAAGGGATACTGGTCGAGGCGGCTCTCCGGGCTGGGGATGCCGACCAGGTTAAGGAGTTCGATGGCACGCGTGCGGGCGTCTTCACGTGAGATGTTCTGGTGCAGGTGCAACACCTCTGTGATCTGGCCGCCGATTTTCTTGACCGGATTGAGCGAGGTCATGGGATCCTGGAAAATCATCGCGACCTTATTGCCGCGGATCTTCCGGAGCTCTTTATCGGACATCTTGGCCAGGTCTTGGCCATTGAAGAAAATTTCACCGCCGACGATTTTGCCAGGATTGGCGACCAGGCCCATGATTGACATCGACATGACGCTTTTGCCACAACCGGACTCGCCGACAACACCGACTGCTTCGCCGCGTTCGACGACCAGGTCAATGCCGCGCACCGCTTGAACGGGCCCGACATGGGTGAAAAAAGTTGTTTCAAGTTGGCGGATATCCAGGAGGATATCGGCAGCAGGTTGGTTTGTATCGAAAGATTTGCCGTTCACGTGCGCTGCCTCACTTTCTCATTCGCGGGTCAAGCGCGTCACGCAAGCCGTCACCCATGATGTTGAAGGCCAGGACGGTAACCGAAATGGCCAGGGCCGGGAAAAACAGGAGATAAGGATAACTGGCCAGACCCTTGTAGGCATCACTGGCCAGGGAGCCCCAGCTGGCCATCGGGGCCGAGACACCGATGCCGATGAAGCTGAGGAAGGATTCGGTGAAAATGGCACCCGGGATCGACATCGTCACGGTGACGATGATCTGGCCGACGGTGTTGGGCACGAGGTGGCGCATGATGATGCGCCAGCCCGAGGCACCCATCGAGCGTGCCGCCAGGACGTATTCGTTGTTTTTGATTGAGAGGACCTGGCCGCGGACCATGCGGGCCATGCCGACCCAGTAGACCGAACCGAGCACGACATAGATCAGGATCAGCTCCGGGCCGAGGTATTTGAGGTGGCGCAGGAAGGTGGTCTCAAAGGCGGCTTTGATCGAATCCTGGAAGACAACCTTGAGCAGGATGACGTACAGGATCAAGGGAATGCTGTAGAGAACATCGACGATGCGCATCATGAAGTTGTCGACCTTGCCGCCGATGTAGCCGGAAATGCCACCGTAAATGACGCCGATCGTCAGGTTGATGATGCTGGCGACAATGCCGATTGACAGGGAGATGCGCGCACCATAGACGGTGCGGATGAAGAGGTCGCGCCCGAGCTTGTCGGTGCCGAAGAGATGCTGCAGATTGGGGGACAGGTTACGGGCTGTGCGGATCTGCTGGTCATAGGTGTATGGGTAAAAGAACGGGATGATGATAGCGCCCAGGATGATGACCAGCAGGACCGCTGCTGCAATCAGGGCTGGTTTGTGACGGCGGAAACGGCGCCAGGCATCCTGCCAGTAGGTGACACTGGGCCGGACGATGCCACTGCTGATCCGTTCGCTTTCCTGGATAGGGGTGAAAAGTTCCTGGTTGAGTTCCATCGCTTCAAGCCTCCTTGATGTTGCCAATCTTGATCCGCGGGTCGATAAAGCCATAAATGATGTCGACCAGGAAATTCAAGATGATCAGGATGGCAGCGTAAAAAATGGTGGAACCCATGATCATGGTGTAGTCACGGTTGCCGATGCTGTCGACGTACTGGTAGCCAATACCCGGAATGGTGAACATTTTCTCGATGACAAAGCTGCCGGTCACCAGGGCGGCGATTGTCGGACCCAGATAGGTGACAACTGGCAGGATGGCATTTTTCAGGGCATGCTCCATGATGACCCGCATTTCGGACAACCCTTTGGCCCGGGCGGTGCGGATGTAGTCCTGGCCGATAACATCGAGCATGCTCGAGCGCATCAGGCGCGTGATGAACGACATGGAGTAGCCAGACAAGGCGATCATCGGCAGGATGTACTGGGAAATGGATAGCCAGCCAGTGGCGGTTGTGCTCCAGATAACCGGGAACCAGCCGAGCCGCACGCAGAAGACATAGATCAGGACGGAGGCCAGGACGAATCCCGGCACTGTGACACCGAGCGTGGCCAGGAACATGAAGGAATAGTCCTGCCACTTGGTTTGCTTGAGGGCCGAGATGATCCCCATCGGGACACTCAGGACCACCGTGATCAGCACGGCCAGAATTCCGATCTTGGCCGTGATCGGGAATCCAGCCCCGATCAATTCATTGACGGTGCGGCCGCGGAATTTGAACGAGGGTCCGAAATCACCACGCATCAGATCGCCCATGTAATCGGTGTATTGTTTGAACAAGGGATCATCGAGATGGTATTTCTCGTTCAGGGCTGCTATGATCGCTGGCTCCAAGGGCTTTTCACGGGTAAATGGACCGCCGGGGATCGCATGCATCAGGAAAAACGTGATCGTTGAAATCGCGAAGAGTGTCAGGATCATCGCGATCGCCCGCTGCAGAATGTATCTCGTCATGGGCTTTCGTCTCCTTTGGAAAAAATGTCAAAAAAAGGGCCGTCTTGCAACGACCGCGTTTTGTGAAATTATAACACAAAAACTGATTGAAAACGCACCATCCCAAGCTTTTTTAGACATAAATAACACGATTTTCAGTCGGAGCAGATGGTGATGGGCACATGTTCAGATCTCGCGCCGTCCTTCCATGGCCCGGGCGAGAGTGACTTCATCGGCATACTCGAGGTCGCCGCCCATCGGGATGCCATGGGCAATCCGCGTGGTGCGGATATTGGCTGGCTTCAAGAGACGGGCAATGTAGAGGGCAGTAGCTTCGCCTTCGACGGTTGGATTGGTGGCCAGGATCACTTCCGTGATGGTCTCGTCTGAACGCAGCCGGGCCAGTAGTTCTCGCAGACGAATCTGGTCCGGCCCGATGTTTTGCAGGGGAGAAATGACCCCGTGCAGGACATGATAAAGCCCTTTATATTCATGGATACGCTCCATGGCAGCTACATCGCGCGGATTTTCAACGACACAGATGACGCTGCGGTCGCGTCCGGACGAGGCACAGATGTCGCAGGGATCCTGGTCAGTCAGGTTGCAGCAAACAGAACACAGACGGGTGGTGCGCCTGGCCTCAAGGATCGCTTCAGCCAAGGCCTCCACACGATCCTGTGGCTGGGCCAGCAAATGGAAAGCCAGGCGTTGGGCAGATTTGCTGCCAATGCCTGGCAATTTGCCGAGTTCGGCGATCAGTCTGGCAATCGTGGGTGAATAGCGGGCCATCGATGGATCAGAAAGGGAGACGGGTGCCGCCAGTGACTTTGGCCATCCGTTGCTCAGAGATTTCGTCCATTTTGCGCAGCGCTTCATTGACAGCGACAATCACCAGGTCCTGGAGCATCTCGACATCTTCCGGGTCGACAGCTGCCGGGTCGATCACCAGGCTTTGCAATTGTTTCTGGCCATTGACGGTGACCTTGACGACGCCGCCTCCTGCCGTAGCCTCTGCAGTCAAGTCTGCGATTTCTTCCTGGGCTTTCTCCATTTCGCGCTGCATGCGCTGGGCCTGCTGCATCAGCTGGTTCATGTTGCCCATGCCGCCACCCATGCCGCCGGGAAATCCGCCGCGAGGTCCTTTTGCCATAGTCGTTAATCCTCCATTGTCATCGGAATGCCGAATGTGTCGGCAGAATGTTGCAATTTGCTGATCCATTCCGGCTGGGTCTCACGAGCTGGTGATCCACCGGCCAGGCCTGTTTTTTTCTGGCTGGACTGTCCTTCCAGGATCACGTCGATTTCAAACACCTGTCCAGTCAAGCCCTGCAGGATATCGCGCATGATCTTGAGAGAGGCTGCCGAACGGAATTCATCATAATGCACCTGGTCTTTTCTGGCAAACTCCAGTTGCAAGGTCGTTGCTGCTGGCAACTGGACCTTGGCAGCCCGGCCAAACAGGAACAGAGTCATCTGACCACTGTCTCCCAGTTTGCCCAGGATCTGCTGCCAAAGCACGGCAGCATCCAAGGTCTGCGCGGGAACCGGCTCTGTTTTCAGACTGGCAGGTTGTTCTGATGCTTCGTCACCGAAAGGCGGGTATTCATCGGTTTCCTGAGCCTTGAACTGTGCGGCTGCCGCTTTGCTGCCTGTTTTACTGGACGCAACCGGCTCATCTGGAAACGGCGGCTCTTCTGGGAACGGTGGTTCAGTACCGAACGAAGGTGCTTCTGGCAAGAGCACCTCGTCATCCATCAAGGGCGGTTCGTCTGGATAGGGCGGTTCCTCCGGCAGCTCAGGTGCGACCACTGCAACTGGCGCGGTTTTTTCTGGTTTTGACTGTCTCAGATCCCTGGCCAATGGTGGTTTCGTGTCACCGGTCGTCGTTTCACTGACCAGGCGCAGCAGGCCAACTTCCAGGATGGTGCGGGTATCAGCGGCCCAGCGCAGGTCACCGGAGAGGCTGGAGAGTCCCTTGATCCAGGCCATCAGCTGGCTCTGGGTGGCAATCTGGGCCAGATGCTTCATCTGGGCCAGGCTGTCGGCTGTGGTCTGGATCAGGCGGTCCGGACGATCCGAGACCTGACAGACCAATAGATTTCTGAACAGCTGGGCGAGATCGGGTATCAGGCGGGCCATGTCGCGACCGGCCATCACCAATTTGTCAACAAGGTCCAAAGTTGCTGCCGCATCGCCACGGATCAGGGCATCGGCCAGCTCCAGCAAAGCGTCATCTTTGGTCAGTCCGGCCAGGGCCAGGATGTCATCGCGGACGATGGTTCCCTGACAGCTCATGCGTGCCTGGTCGAGAAGGCTGATCGCATCGCGCAAGGCTCCGTCAGCAAAAGCGGCAATGGTTTCCAGACCGCTGGCGTCGATGGTGATTCCGTCGGCTGTAGCTATTTCTCTCAGCCTTGCCGTGATGCTTTCCACCGGGATGCGACGGAAATCATAACGCTGGCAGCGCGAGAGGATTGTTGCTGGGATGCGGTGCGGCTCGGTGGTCGCCAGGATAAACACGGCGTGGGCGGGGGGCTCTTCGAGTGTTTTCAGCAGGGCATTGAAAGCCCCGGGGGTGAGCATGTGAACTTCGTCGATGATGTAGACCTTGTAGTGAGCTTTGGCCGGCATGAAGTTGACTTCGTCCGTAATCCGGCGGATATTGTCGACACTGTTGTTGGAGGCTGCGTCCATCTCGACCACATCGAGCAGGGAGCCATCGAGAACGCCGCGGCAGATCTCGCACTGGTTGCAGGGGTTGCCGTCCTGGGGATCCAGACAATTGATGGCCCGCGAGAAGATCTTGGCCAGCGTGGTCTTGCCGGTGCCACGGGTGCCGCTGAACAGATAGGCATGGGCGATCTGGCGACTGATCACCGCCTGGCGCAGGGCAAAAACTGCATGTTTTTGCTCGACGACCTCATCAAAGGTGCGGGGGCGCCATTCACGATAGAGGGCCAGATAGGACATGGGCGGACCTCCGGGGAAATAAATTCGCCATGTCTGACCTGCAGCCGTCGCAGGCTTTGCTGTAACACATGCGGTTGACCGCTTACCGCTGCTTCCTTCCGGACCTGACGGGGTTCACGGGCCACATCGCACAGGACCAGCGATCGGCTGCAGATCAGACACGGCGCGTGCTGATGCCCTGAGATTATAACATAGATGACGGTTGTGATGCTACAATAAACCGAGCAGGAGGAAAAACCCATGACAGCAACCCAGAGAAGAAAAAAACGACTGCGGCGTACCGGATATGTCCCGCCAGCCAAAGATTTGTTCCAACTGGTTCTCGGCTCGTTGATCTCTGCCATGGCGGTGAATGTGTTCTACGTTCCGATCCGTCTGACCATGGGCGGTGTCACCGGTATTGCAACGATCGTCTACCAGCTGGCTCTACCCCGGGTTCAGCTGCCACTGGGCGTATTGGTCATTCTGCTCAATGTGCCGATTTTTGCCTTGGGCATCACCAAGATCAGCCGTTCTTTTGCCTGGCGCAGCCTGATTGGCACGCTCGTCTATTCGGTTGTCATTGACTTGACTGCCCCGACCATGGCGCCCTGGTTTGAGGCCTACATCAACCGGCCACTGTTGAACGGCCGCCCGGATCCGCTCCTTTATTGCGTTTTTGGTGGTGTGCTGTTTGGCATTGGGGCCGGCCTGATCTTTCGTTCCGGTTTCACGACCGGTGGTACGGATATCCTGGCTTTTGTGATCAAACGCAAGCACCCTGGCTTCAGCACCGGCCAGTTCCTGATGATCCTTGACGCCACGATTGTCCTGGCGTCAGTTGTGTTCTACCGCAATTCTGCCGAGCCCAGCATCCTCTTGGCCATGTATTCCTTCATCGCCATGTTCCTGACCTCCAAATCGGTGGACATCTTGCTCGAAGGTTTTGACTACACACGCACCGCGCTGATCGTATCCGACAAAGCTGCAGAAATCTCCAACCGGATCCTCAGTGAAATCAGCCGCGGGGTGACATCCCTCGCCGGCCGGGGCATGTACACCGGGCACAAGAAGGATGTCCTGATGTGCGTTCTATCCAGCAAGCAGGTCCCAGAACTCAAGACCATCGTCGAAGAGATCGACGAATCTGCCTTCATGATCGTCTTTGAAGCGAGGGAGGTCGTCGGCGAAGGATTTGGCGCCGGCCACGAGATTGAATAAATTCAGGAAGATAACATGCTTTCCGGCAGAGTGACCGTAAAAACGGATCCTTTGCCAAGTGCACTGCTCACTTCAATTTCAGCTCCGCAAAGGTCGAGGATCCGTTTGACCAGGGCCAGACCGAGACCGTTGCCCTTGATCGCGTGCGCGGTGTCACCCTGGTAGAATTTTTCGAAAATCCTGGCCCGGGTTTGCTCGTCCATGCCGATGCCTGAGTCAGAAATGATGACTTTGCCATCCCTGGTATTGAAGATCTGGATCTGTCCGCCAGAGGGTGTGAATTTAATGGCATTGCCAATCAGGTTGAGCCAGACCTGGCGCAAGAGCTCGTCGTTGGTGTGGCACAAAACCGGTTCCAGCTCGACATCGACCTGGAGCTGCTTGTGCCGCCATTGCGGCTCCAATAAAAGGATGCAACGGCGGATCTGCTCATCCAGGAGGAAGGTTGTCTGTCCGGTCACCGTTGACTGGTTTTCCAGGCGCGACAGAGCCAGGACATTGCTCGATAGCTGGACCAGGCGGTCGGACTCGTCGATGATGATGTCGAGGTATTCGGCCTGTTCGGACGGACTGAGTGTGCCGGTGCGCAGGAGCTTGGCAAACCCTTTGATCGAGACAATCGGGGTGCGGAATTCGTGGGAAAAATTGTTGATGAAATCCTTGCGCAAGGCCTCGACGCTGCCCAGTTCTTCGGTCATGGTGTTGAAATCTTCGATCAGTTCATTGAGTTCGGGCACAGGGCAAGGGCTGACACGGACAGCAAAATTGCCGTCGGCTACCTCGCGCATGGCTTTTTTCAGTTTGCGGATAGGCCGCAGGGGGACGTGGCCGAGGATGGCCACCAGTGAGGTGCCGATGACGACGCTGAAGATCATCAGCATGATCAGGCCGCTCAGCAATCCGCCATGACTTTCGCCACGGAATGAAACCAAGTCGAAATGGATCAGGGCACCCGCAACAAGTCCAATCAGCAGGACTGTCACAACCAGGATGCCAAACACAAAAAAGGTCAGGGCCAGGACCATGGAGGGGACTTTTTTCCGCCAAGCCACTCGGCTGATGCCGGGGTTCTTCTGTTGTCTCTTCCCATTCCTCATAAGTGTTTGACGGCTTTGTATCCCAAGCCGCGCACGGTGATGATTTCGAATTCCGGCCAGCCACCAAACCGCTCGCGCAAACGGTTGATGTGGACATTGACAGTCCGGTCGTCCGTCTCTGAATCCATGCCCCAGATTTCATCCATCAGTTGCAGCCGGGTGAAGATGACATCCGGGTATGAAAGCAGTTTGAACAGCAAGTAAAATTCTTTCTGGGGCAAGGTCTGGCTCTGGCCATCCCGGCTGACTGACAGGGCATCATAGTCCAGGGTCACTGGCCCGATTGTGAGGCGGCGCTCGCTGACAATCCTGGCCCGGCGGAGCAAGGCACGGACCCGCAGGATCATCTCCTCGTCATCGACCGGCTTGACCATGTAGTCATCCGTACCGACGAGAAAACCCTGCCGTTTATCCTCCGGCATCTGGCGCGCGGTCAGCATGAGGACCGGCAACGTCGAACCACTGGCCCGCAGCTGGCGAGTCAGGTTCAGCCCGTCCACACGGGGCATCATGATGTCAGCGATCAGCAGGTCAACCGGGTAATGGTCCAGCAAATCTAAAGCAGCCTGGCCATCCTCGGCCAGGATCGGGTTGAAGCCATTGGCCCGCAGAACGGCTGCCAGCCATTTGCGGGTATTGGTGTCATCTTCGGCAATGAGGATGTTGAACATGTTCACCGGCCCTTTCTTGTTTCGAGTGTTTCTGATTTATGTCAGTAATTGCTGTAGACTGTATAATCAAAAGCGTAAGCCCGAATGATCAACTCAAGATCAACTTGTACGATTTGTACTGAATGGGTGATGGGTCGGACCAGAAACGAACGACCTGTTTATCTCGAGTTTACCAAAGTCTGGCACGCTTAAGGTCCACAAGACAACAGCAGTAAATTGGAGGAGTCAATTGTGAGCAGATTTTCACTTTTTCTGGGCAGACACCGCAAAGGTTTGGTTATCTTGGTCGTGGTAGCTCTAGTTGCCGGCATCGGCAGTGCCGTTTTCCTGACCCGTCAGGGCGCAGGAAAAGCAGCCCAGCCGGTCACCAATGTCACAGTCCTCAAGCAGCAGGACCTCGATCGTGTGATCACCACTAAGGGTGTGGTCCAGAGCACCGACACACACACCGTCTACACCCAGCTCGCCTACAAAGTCAATGAAATTGCCGTCGAGGTCGGCGACCAGGTCGCTGCCGGCGATTTCCTGGCCCAGTTGGATACTCGCGACATCGCCCAGAGCATTGCCAATTTGGAAGATTCCCTGGGCACCTCGTCCAGCTTGCAGAGCGCCCAGGTCACCCAGGCCCAACGCAACCTGGCCAATGCCAAGGACCAGCTGAGCCTCGATGCCAAAACCTACCAGGACGCCATCGATGAGGCTGCCAAGGCGATTGAAGATCTCAAGCACGAAGCCGACGACAAGGCCAGCGGCAGCGCCGGACCGACCGCCGATGCCGCTGTGGCGTCCAACACCCGGGTGGTCAATGCCAAAGCGGTGGTGACTGCGGCGCAGTCGGCGGTGAACACAAAGAAGGCAACGATCAATGGGCTGGAGCAGGATATTGCTTTGGTTGGAACGATGGTTGCAAAAATTGAAGCGAAGCAAGATGAGATTGATGTGGCAGAAGATCCTTCAGCATTGTTGGACCAATTGAACACTGAAATGGCAGCACTTAACGCAGAGGCCACTGCGTTGCTCAGTGCCTTGAATTCGAAGTATATGCTGAGTTCCGTTAATCTCGCTGCTTTGAAAACCGCCCTTGAGTCCAAACTTTCTGGCGCCAAGTCCGAACTGGTTGCCCTCGAATCAGCCCTCGACCAGGCAGAGGACAGCTATGACGACATCTATGAGGACGTCGAGGATGACATCTGGGAAGACGAATTCGAGGAAGCCTATGATGACATCTACGACACCTATGCCACCGCATTCGATACCAAATACAACCTGTATGACCAGGCGGTCAAAAATCTGGAAAACATCCAGCGCAGCAACAACCTGACCATCCAGTCCCGCGCCGATGCCCTGACCAATACGAAACTTTCCGACAGTACCACATCGATCGAGAGCCAGCTGACCACAGCCAGGAACAACCTGGAAGATGCCACGGTCACAGCCCCGGCCAGTGGCACGATCACAGAAGTTCTGGCCACCTTAGGGGTAAGGGCCAATGGTGCCTTGTTCGTCATCCAGGACACCCAATCCCTTGAGCTTTCGACCACTGTGGCTGAGTATGATATTCCCCTGATCAAGGATGGCCAGGCTGTCCAGTTCACGACCGATGCGACCGGATCCGACATCCTCACTGGCACCGTTGACCGCATTTCACCGACCGCGATCAACACCGATGGCGATTTCACCGTCACGGTCCGGATTGACCAGCCCGATGAACGCCTCCGGATTGGCATGAATGCCAAACTGACGATCGTCCTGGAAAGCCGTCCGGCCACCTTTGCCGTGCCCTATGACGCCATCACGACTGACGCAGCCGGCCAGACCATTGTGATGGCATTGCGTGAAGATGGTGTGACGCGATATGAAGTACCGGTGACAGTCGGTATGGAAACCGATTATTTTGTCGAAATCAGCGGGCCGGAGGTCCAGCCGGGCCTTGTTGTCCTCAATGATCCTGAAGGCAAGAACGTCGTCGATCCCAGCATGACTGCCGGCCCCTTTGGAGGCTGAAATGGCATCTGACAACATGATTGAACTCAATGAGGTGCGCAAAAGCTATTTCATCGGCCACCCCAACGAGTTCGAAGTTTTGCACGGGATCGACCTGAAGATCCGGCGGGGCGAGTTTGTCGCCATTGTCGGAGCCTCAGGGTCCGGCAAATCAACCCTCATGAACATTATCGGCGTGCTCGACCGGCCGACCAGCGGTTCCTATTCGCTGGATAACGTCGCGATCGAGACCCTGCATGACCGCGAATTGTCCCGCATCCGCAACCACAAGATCGGTTTCATTTTCCAGAATTTCAATCTGATCGCCCGTTCGACAGCGATCCACAATGTTGAATTACCCATGCTGTATGCTGGCATGTCCCGCCATGAGCGCCGTGAACGGGCCAAGGAATTGATGGCCATGGTCGAGATGACCGACCGGGCCCGCCATCAGCCCAACGAGTTGTCCGGTGGCCAGAAGCAGCGTGTCGCCATTGCCCGTTCGATGGCTAATGACCCGGCAATCCTGCTGGCGGATGAACCAACAGGCAATCTGGACTCGGTCACAGAACGGATGGTCATGGACATTTTCCACCGCTTGCACGAGGAGCAAGGCAAGACGATTATCTTGATCACCCACAGCCCAGACTTGGCAAAGGAAACCGACCGGGTTGTCACATTGCGTGACGGCCAGATCATTGAAGACAGAAAGGGGGCGGGTCACGCATGAATCTATGGGAAAACATCCACCTGGCGATCAGCAGTTTGATGGCCAATAAAATGCGTGCCCTCCTGACCATGCTGGGTATCATCATCGGTATCGGTTCCGTCATCGGCATCCTGACGGTTGGCGACTCCCTGAGCGGTAGTATCAGTGACGATATCCAGTCTCTCGGGGCGCGCAATGTGGCGGTCACCATCCAGGCCAGGGAGAGCGACCTCAGCCGGGCTCCCGTATTTGTCCAGGCCCTGCGCAATGGTGGCAACGCTGCAGCAGACAAAGACCTGATCACAAGCGCAATGCTTGCTAATCTCCAAGCAGCCTTTCCAGACAGCATCGAAGCCATCAGTCTGACCGAAACAGTCGGAATCGGCGAAGTCCGGGATGGCCAACGCTATGCCAACCTGACGCTGACGGGTGTCAATACCGAATT
The DNA here is from genome assembly GCA_009928985.1 of Clostridia bacterium. Lineage (GTDB taxonomy): Bacteria > Bacillota > Clostridia > Saccharofermentanales > UBA5734 > UBA5734. The sequence continues at coordinate 23,197 of SABL01000010.1, read as the reverse complement.
TACGGTCGCCAATGAACTGACCATCCTGGGTGGCCATTTCCTGACTGCCGAAGAGACTCAGTCATTCAAGAAAGTTGCTGTCGTGTCCGACAAATTGGTAGACAATCTGTTTGGCAAGCAAAACGCGCTGGGACAGACGATCGATGTGGTCATTGAAGGTATTGCCGACCGCTATACCATCGTCGGTGTTTACGAATATGAGGAAACATCTCTGAATCCCAGCATGGAAGCAGACGCTGATTTGAACACCACGGTTTACATTCCCTTAAACACCGCCCTGCACCGTACCGGTTCGACTGGCTATCAGAGTCTGACCCTGGTGACGACCAGCACCACGGATGCGGTGGCGTTTGCACCCACGGTTGAAGCTTTTTTCAAATTCTATTATGACAAGAATCCTGATTATGCTGTGCGGGCCTTCAGCTTGGAAAGCATGGCGAATACCATCAATGATGTCCTGGGTACGATCACCATTGCCATTTCCCTGATCGCCGCCATCTCTCTGCTCGTGGGTGGGATCGGGGTCATGAACATCATGCTGGTTTCGATCACCGAACGCACCCGCGAGATTGGTACCCGCAAAGCACTGGGTGCACCTAATAGCTCAATCCGGATCCAGTTTATCGTCGAGTCCATGATTATCTGCCTGATCGGCGGGGCGATCGGGATTGTGCTCGGCCTTGTCCTGGGATCAGTTGGGGCCTATTTCCTGGAGTCCCCGGCCAAAGCTTCGATCGGCAACATTTCCCTGGCCGTCGGATTTTCAATGGCCATTGGCATCTTCTTTGGCTATTACCCGGCCAACAAGGCTGCCAAGCTCGACCCGATCGAGGCCTTGCGCTACGAATAATCTGCTAAGGAGATGATCGTTTTGGCTGATGCTGCATTGGTCAAGAAACTGCGACTGGAAAAGTATCCCCACCGGCTGCTGCTGCAAAATCGAAGCCCTTTGCCGGAGCTGGAAGGGATCGCATTTGACAGCCAAATCTACCGGCTGCCCTACGATCTAGTTCTCACCTTTGTGTTTTCACTGGATGAGATGGCAGCAAGTGTCCAGCAAACCGCCAGCGAGAACTGGCTGAGTGAGGATGGCTTGCTGTATCTGTGCTACCCGAAAAAAGGTAACAAGACCTACCCGGTCTACATTGGCCGAGATGACATTTTCCCCTACTTGAAGGTTGATCTGGACACCGGCCTGGTTCCGGGAACCCGGCTGAAATTTAACAGCATGGCCGCTTTCAATGACGTTTTCACAGTGATCGGTCTGAAGCAACTCAGCGAAAAAGCTTATAAGAAGCTCACGATTCCGTAAATTGAACGAGCACTTTAAAAAGCCCCTTCTGGACTCTCGTCTGGAAGGGGCTTTGCATTGCCGGTAACCCGATTGATCAGACAGCCTAGTTGTTATCACCAAAAAAGGTGCCCAGGCCAATATTGCCCAGCAGGCTGCCTTCGCCTTTCTTCTGACCACCGACCCGGCTGGCTGCGATGATACGGTCCGCCAGACGGGAGAATGGCAGGGACTGCAGCCAGACCGTGCCAGGTCCTGTCAGTGAAGCCAGCATCAGGCCCTCACCGCCGAAAAGGGCACTTTTGATGTTACCGATGAATTGCACATCATAATGGACCGATGGCGTCAAAGCGACCAGACAGCCAGTATCGAGCTTGAGTTGCTCGCCTGGCTGGAGATCCTTGCGGATGATGGTCCCCCCGGCATGGAGGAAGGCCAGACCATCGCCCTCAAGGCGTTCCATGATGAATCCTTCACCACCAAACAGGCCGACACCGATCTTTTTCTGGAAAGCAATACCAACCGAAATGCCCATGGCCGCACACAGGAAGGAGTCCTTCTGGCAGATTAGCACGCCGCCGTGTTCGGACAGGTCAAACGGGATCACTTTCCCAGGATAGGGGGCTGCAAAAGCGACACACTTTTTCGTGGCCCCCTGGTTGGTGAAGGTCGTCATGAACAAGCTTTCCCCCGTCAGCAGGCGCTTGCCGGCCGAAAAAAGCTTGCCCATGAAATCTCCGCCGCCGGATGAACCATCACCAAAAATCGTGTCCATGGTGATGGCACTGTCCATGTACATCATGACGCCAGCTTCCGCCAGCATCGTTTCGCGCGGATCGAGCATGATCTCGACAAATTGCAAGTCATCACCCAAAACCTGGAATTCCACTTCATGTGCACGTCTCATGTCTTTTTCCTCCGGTCAAAGTATTCATGATTATTCTAGCACCGACAGATCGATCGAGATATCATCACTTGGATGTGGCTCTTTTCACAAAGCTTTGCAACGCGTTCTTCATTCAACAAAAAAAGGCCGCCTTGCGGCGGCCTCTCTATGATTGCAGTTCTTTGGTCTGGCAGGGATCAGACGGTGCCCTGAGCTTTCATCGCTTCCGCAACTTTCAGGAAACCAGCGATGTTGGCGCCAGCCATGTAGTTGCCCGGCGTGCCGTATTCGGCAGCGGCGGATTCGCAGGCCTTGAAGATGCTGACCATGATGTTCTTGAGCTTGGCGTCGACTTCTTCGAAGGTCCAGGACAAGCGAGCCGAGTTCTGGGACATTTCCAGACCCGAGGTGGCAACACCACCGGCATTGGCAGCCTTGGCCGGGCCATAGAGGACTTTGTTGGCCAGGTAGACTTCGATGGCTTCCGGGGTGGAAGGCATGTTGGCACCTTCTGCGACACAGAAACAACCGTTTTTGACCAGCATTTCAGCGCTTTCCTTGTCGATTTCGTTTTGTGTCGCGCTGGGCAGAGCGATGTCGCAGGGGATTTCCCAGATGTTGGTGGATCCTTCGACATATTTGGCTTCCGGATGGTACTTGACGTACTCGCGGATGCGCTTGCGTTCGACTTCCTTGAGGCGCTTGACCAGCGGCAGGTCGATGCCACGCTCATCGTAGATGTAGCCGTCGCTGTCGGACAAGGTGACAACCTTGGCCCCGAGCTCGGTGGCTTTCTGGGTGGCGTAGATGGCGACATTGCCAGAGCCAGAGATCGAGACGATCTTGTCCTGGAAGCTCAGGCCGTTAGCCTTGAGCATTTCCTCGGTGAAGTAGCACAGGCCGTAGCCAGTGGCTTCGGTGCGGGCCAGGGAGCCGCCGTAGGTCAGGCCCTTGCCGGTCAAAACACCGGTGTACTGATTGACAATGCGCTTGTACTGGCCATACATGAAGCCGATTTCGCGGCCGCCAGTGCCGATATCACCAGCCGGGACGTCGCAGTCAGGGCCGATGTGACGGTACAATTCGGTCATGAAGCTCTGGCAGAAGCGCATGACTTCACCATCGCTCTTGCCTTTGGGATCAAAGTCGGAACCACCCTTGGCACCGCCCATCGGCAGAGTGGTCAGGCTGTTCTTGAGGACTTGTTCAAAACCGAGGAATTTGATGATGCCGAGGTAAACGGAAGGGTGCAGACGCAGGCCACCTTTGTATGGGCCGATAGCGGAGCTGTACTGGATGCGGAAACCACGGTTGACCTGGACTTTGCCCTTGTCATCCACCCACGGAACGCGGAAAAGGATTTGACGCTCTGGTTCGACCAGACGGTCGAGGATGCCGGCCTCAACGAGGTCCGGGCGGCGGTCGATGACCGCTTCGAGTGATTCGAAAACCTCGGTCACGGCCTGGATGAATTCCGGCTCGGCCTGGTTTCTTTTCTTGACCGTCTCCAAAAGATCGATCATGTACTGATTTTTTAACGCCATTGTTAAAAACCTCCAGCAAAAATTTATTACCTGCATCGGCCCCTCGTACCCTGAGGTTCCGTTAGGTGCAAAGAATGGAGAATCAGTTCGGCCCGAAGGCCCCTTATTCAGTTGCCGTCGCAAGAAATAGAAAAGCAACTTGCAAATGCAAGTTGCCAATAATCTTCTTGCAAATCTTTTTTATCGTATCACTAGCCCCTGGAATTGACAACAAAAAGTTCGCTGGCACAGTCAAGTTTTGATAATAAAAACACCGAAAAACCAGCAGCTTTCCGCTCCCAGGGATTATAGAGCCCGAAAAAGAAACAAAAACAAAACCCCGGGTCACCACTCCCGGGGTAAAAGACCCCGGTCGGCGAACTCATAAACAAAACCCCGGGTCACCACTCCCGGGGTAAAAGACCCCGGGCGGCGTACTCATAAACAAAACCCCGGGTCACCACTCCCGGGGTCTTTGTTCGAAGGAGGAGAAAAGGAGGAGATCATGAAGAGGTTCGTTTGCTCTCGTCCAGCAGTGTGTCTAACTGCTATGACCTAAGCATAACAATGAAATATGAACAAAAAATGTGGTGTTTGTGATCAAATTCCGAGATTTCTGCGAACAATACGGGATAATCTTTTTTACCGGCCTTGCCGGCTCTGCGGTATGCTGGAAAATAGTGGGCCCGATTTCAAAGGTCTTGTCCTGGTCAATGCCATGAACATCACCGCAAGCGTGTTCATAAACGATGGAACAGATTTTCTACGGTGAATTTGACGGGAAACGAACCAAGCAGGTTCTGGTCAAAATTATCGGCGATTAACCGGTCACTTCTTTTTTTGGTCGTGCCCTTCGAAAAATGACAGGACCAGGGCTGCGACGCACAGGATGATCGCCAGATAAAGCAGGGAGCGGCTCTGGGATGTATACGGGCAGGCTCCGGCCGGCAACTCGCGAGCCAGACGGTAGGTGCCGATCAGGGTGACGGCGCCAAGGAAAGCGCCCAGCGCAAGCAGGGTGTTGCTGATCCATTTGATGATGGTGTGACGATCGTGTTTCATAGGCCGATTTTAGCTCGCCTTCCAGGTTTAGTCAAAGATGGTTTGCCAATGGTCATCCTGGGCTGCTGCGACACAGAGACGGATCTGGGCTTCTGTATTTTTCCCCAGTGATAATTCCGGCAACTGGTCGAGATCGAAATAGTCACTGGCTTCGGTTTCGGCATTGGGCTGGAACGATCCGCCCTGGACTGTGCACAGAACGAATGCCTTGATGATGCCATGGGCATAGGGTGGCGTGTTGTGGCGGTTGCGATCAAGAAGGGCCACCAGGCGTTCGGCCGTGACCTCCAGTCCAGCTTCTTCCCAGACTTCCTTGACTGTATTTTCAGCGATCGACTGGTCGACATCCACCCAGCCGCCGGGCATCGACCAGGTGCCACCGATGCGTTCCTTGACCAGCAGGATCTTGCCGTCCTTGAAAATGGCGGCCCGGGTATCCAGCTTGGGTGTCTGGAAACCGGTTTCACTGCAGAACACATCATTTACCTGAGAAAGATCCAGACCGGTTTTTGCACTCATGATTTCAGCAGCGATCTCCCGGATCCGCTCAAACCGCTCGCGGTCATAAACATTGGTGGTGTAGGTCAGCCCGATCTGGGCCAGGGTCTGCAACTCGATGGCCCACTGGACCAGTTTGTCGTGTTCGAACATGGCGAGTGACTCCTGTTTCAAGGTCATTTTCATGTTGATTCTACCATAAAGCAGAAGCGTGCATGGATGTTGCCAGGGCATCCAAACCAGCCTTGCACAGACAAAGCGGCCCTGTTAAAATAAAAACAAACATTTGTTTGCTTTAGGGGGCACTGATCGTGGCTGACCGGGTCATTTTGCATTCCGATCTTAATAACTTCTACGCCTCGGTTGAGTGCCTCTACAACCCGGCCCTGCGCCGCATTCCCCTGGTTGTGGGTGGCGATCCCCAACTGCGCCATGGCATTGTCCTGGCTAAAAATGACCCGGCCAAGGCTTGCGGGATCGTGACCGGCGAGGCCTTATGGCAGGCGAAGCAGAAATGCCCCGACCTGCTGGTGGCCAAGCCCAATTTCCAGCTCTACCTTCATTTTGCCCATCAGGTACGAGCCATCTATGGTGACTACACCGACCAGATCGAACCCTTTGGACTGGATGAGGCTTGGCTGGATGTCAGCGGGTCTTGCCACCATGGCCTGACGGGGGAACGGATCGCCAGTGAGATCCGCCGTCGCATCCGGGAGGAGCTTGGCCTGACCGCTTCTGTCGGTGTGAGTTTCAACAAAGTCTTTGCCAAGCTGGGCAGCGACCTCAAAAAGCCGGACGCAACGACGGTGATCAGCCGCGCCAATTACCGCGAGCGGGTCTGGCCCCTCCCTGCATCCGATCTGCTCTACGTCGGCCCCGCGACGAAACGCAAACTCAGTCGCCTCGGTGTGCGGACGATTGGCCAGCTGGCCCAGCTCGAGCCCTCTTTCCTGCACGATTATCTGGGCAAATGGGGCGACGTCCTGTCCAGCTTTGCCAATGGCCAGGACAGCTCGCCAGTCACTGTTTCAGGCTACCAGTCAGTGGTCAAGAGCATCGGCAACAGCACAACGACGCCACGTGACTTGGAGACGAATGAGGACGTTTCCCTGATCTTTTTTGTCCTCAGTGAAAGCGTGGCCAGCCGGCTGCGCCAGCACCAGTTCAAATGCCAGACCGTCCAGATCTATGTCCGTGATGTCGAGCTGGACAGTTTCGAGCGTCAGGCGCACCTCGGTCGCCCGAGCAACCTGTCCTCAGACATCGCCCGCCTGGCCATGGCTCTGTTTGCACAGTCCTGGGACTGGAGGCGCCCCTTGCGCAGCATTGGGGTCCGGGGCTGCGACCTGGTCGATGCCGCCACCGGTATCCAGCTGAGTTTGTTTGAAAACGAGCCCCTGCAGTTGCGCCTGCAGCTGCTGGAGACGGCGATCGACGGGATCCGGCTGCGCTTTGGCACGGGCAGTGTCCGGCGCGCCGTGACTCTGTGCGACACCACGCTGGGACGGATCAACCCCAAGGACGACCACGTGATCCATCCGGTCGGGTTTTTCAAGGACGGCCCGGTTTCCGAGCCCCTGCCACCGGCTACGTGATTGGAAGCGGATGGTTCCCATGGGGCCGGGATTTGCCGCAAATCCGCAAACCCTGACAGCTAAACGTTGAATCCTCAGGCTCAACCGCTTATAGTCTAATAGAGAGCGAAAACGAATGACAGCTGTTCACCAACGAGCCGCGCAAGCATTAGAGGAGGTAGTCCCGATGAAAATTGCCATGGCCTGCGACCACGCTGGATTCGACCTCAAGGAAGAAGTAAAAGCACTGCTCAGCCAACAGGGCCACGAGATCATCGACTTCGGCACCACAAGTACAGAGGCCTGTGACTTGCCAGACACCGTTTACCCGGCAGCCCTGGCTGTCGCCCGCCACGAGGCAGAGCGTGGAATCTTCATCGACGGCGTCGGTTACGGCAGTGCAATGATTGCCAACCGGATCCTCGGCCTTTCTGCTGCCGTCTGCCAAGACCCTTTCTGTGCCATGCTGGCCCGGGCTCATTCCAATACCAATGTCCTCTGCCTGGGCGCCAAGATCATCGGCTCGGCGATCGCAATCGAGACGATCCGGGTCTGGATGAGCACCGGTTTCCTGACCGATGAGAAGTACCAGCGCCGTGTCGGCAAGGTCGACGACATTGCCTGCCGTCACCTGAAACCACTAGAAGATATCTAAGGAGCACCCTATGCCACAGGAAAATGATACACAAGCCAAGCAGACTCACTACGCCATTTTCGACATCGATCCCTGGCTCCAGCCATTCCAGGGTGACATCGAGCTGAGGATGGACCGCTACAAAGGCATCCGCCAGCAACTGATCGGCCCGGATGGATCCTTTCGAGAATTCGCCAGCGGCCACCAGTTTTTCGGTTTCCACCGCACAGAAAACGGCTGGATCTACCGCGAATGGGCCCCGGCAGCCGAGGCCTTGTATCTGACGGGCGATTTCAATGGCTGGGACAGGACCTCCCATCCGCTGGATCGGCGCGAAGGTTACTGGGTGATCGAATTGCCTGGGGCCGATGCCCTGCAACACCTCTCCCGGGTCAAAGTCCGGGTCCGTAGTTTTGGCATTGAACGCGACCGCATTCCGCTTTACATCCGGAAAGTCGTCCAGGATCCCAATACCAACGATTTCTCCGGCCAGATCTGGGCTCCACCGGAGAATTTCACCTGGACAGACCAGGCATACAGAGTCGACCATTCCAGGGCTCCGCTGATTTACGAGACCCATGTCGGCATGGCCCAGGAAAAATATGGCATCGGCACATATGTCGAGTTTGCTGACAACATCCTGCCGCGTATCAAAGCGCTTGGTTACAATACGGTTCAGATCATGGCGATCATGGAGCACCCGTACTATGCATCATTTGGCTACCATGTCTCCAATTATTTTGCCGCATCATCCTGGTTTGGCACCCCGGACGATTTGAAATACCTGATCAACAAGGCCCACAGCCTCGGCCTTGCGGTCCTGATGGACATCGTGCAGTCCCATGCTGTCAAAAACCTGGCTGAAGGGATCAATGAATTCGACGGCACCGATTACCAGTTCTTCCATTCGGGAGAGCGGGGCAACCACAGCGCCTGGGATTCGAAATGCTTTGACTACAGCCGTCACGAGGTGATCCATTTCCTGCTCTCCTCGATCAAATACTGGCTCGAGGAATTCCACTTTGACGGATTCCGGTTCGATGGCGTCACCTCGATGATCTACCAGGACCATGGCTTGGGCACGGCTTTTGATAACTATGGCAAATATTTCAGTCTCAATACGGACATTGATGCCCTGACCTACTTGCAGTTTGCCAATGACCTGATCCGGGAGATCCGGCCGGATGCGATCACCATCTCTGAGGACATGAGCGGCATGCCGGGCATGTGCCTGCCGGTTACTGCCGGAGGGATCGGCTTCGATTACCGTCTGGCCATGGGCATGCCGGATTTCTGGATCCGGATGCTCAAGAAAAGCGATGAAGACTGGAACATGAACGAGCTCTGGCATGAACTGTCGACGAGCAGGCCGCAAGAGAAGCGGATCGGCTATGCCGAGTCCCATGACCAGGCCCTGGTTGGCGACAAGACCCTGATATTCCGAATGGCAGACAAGGAAATGTACTGGCATATGAACAAGAGCAGCCAGAACCTTGTGATCGAACGGGCGGTTGCCTTGCACAAAATGATTCGCTGGATCACAATTTCCCTCGGGTCAGAAGGGTACCTCACCTTCATGGGCAACGAATTCGGCCACCCCGAGTGGATCGATTTCCCGCGCTGGGGCAATGGCTGGAGCTACCATCACTGCCGCCGCCAGTGGAGCCTCGTCGACAATCCTGACCTGCGTTACAAAGACCTTGGAGATTTTGACCAGGCGATGGTTCAGTTCATGGACCAGAACCACCTGATGGGTCATGGCCAGCCCCCGAACCTGCTCTGGATCGACCAGGATCGCAAGGTGATCGCCTATCGCCATGGGGATTACATCTTCATCTTCAATTTCCATCCGACCGAGTCCTATCCGACCTTCGAGCTGCCCATCCACGAAAGTGCCAGTTTCCAGGTTGTCATGGACACGGACGAGTGGCGCTTTGGCGGCCAGGGCCGGATCTATCATGACCCGGTCTATCGCACCCATCCCCTGCCGATGAACCGGGATTACCTCGGACTCTTGATCTACCTGCCCTGCCGCACAGCCCTGGTCATGAAAAAAGTCGATTGAGGCCAATCGACTTTCCACGGTCCATAGGTTCATCGCCCGAAAACGTGATTTATGTCCAGCTTTGCCAGACTTCCGGCTGAAAACCAATGGTAGCCTGCCGGCCGTTGCGGACAATCGGTGTCCGCAGCAGCCCGGCATGGGCTAACAACAATTCCTCTGCCATGGGCGAGGTGCCATGGTAGGCCATATTCAATGACTTGTATTCCGGTGCGGATGTGTTGATCAAGGCTTCGAGCCCGACTGCTTTGGAGATCGACTGCAGTTCGCCCCGGCTGAGGTTTTTCTTTTGCAGATCCACCAGCTGGTAGGGGATTTTGCGCTCTTTAAAATAGCGCTCAGCTTTTTGCGTGTCGAAATTCTTCTTGCCGGCATAGATCTGGATGTTCATGAAATGAAAGATACCTCGGACGTCGTTCAGGGTGCCGGGGTGGTTTCTATTGGCTGTATGGCCTCAGGTGCAATTGTTTCGCCAGGGATGGCGGGTGTCTCCGGATTGGCCGGATCCATTACCGGCGCGCCGCCTGTGTGGACCGGGCAGGGCTGGGATGGATTCAAGGCCATGCCAGGGACAAAATATTCCGTGTAAGGTGCCGGGCAGGCAACTGTGGCCAGCTGGCCTGATTCCGGACAGACTGTCAGGGCCAAGACATTCTTCTGGGCCGGGAAATCGCGGGCCGGCAAAGTCTGGTGCAGGGACTGCATCATGGCCTGCCAGATCAGGATGGCGTTGCTCCGGTCTTGCTGGGGAATGGTTGTCCCGCCGAGCTGGTTGTCATAGCCATACCAGACCGCTGCAGTGTAGTAAGGTGTAAATCCGCAAAACCATTTGTCGCGGTTGTCATCGGTCGTGCCCGTTTTGCCGGCTGCCAGGGTATTGGTCGGGCCGCGCCCGGCTGCTGTGCCGCCCGGCTGGAAAACACCCTGCATCAGGTCAGTCATGACAAAAGCGGTCTCGGGCTTGTAGACCTGAGTGAATTCCGGCCGATGTTCCAAGAGGACATTGCCATTGGCATCCAGCACCCGGGTATAGGCGTACGGCTCGGTGTAGAGGCCCTCATTGGCCAATGTGGCATAGCCGCCAGCCATTTCCAGGGCCGTCATGCCTTGATTGAAAGCGCCAAGGGCGATCGCTACGTAATTTTCCGTACTGCGGTCAATGCCGACGGCAGCCAGGTATTTGAGTGATGTTTCGCCTTTGAGCATGTACTGCCAGATCTGGGCTGCGACGGTGTTGCAGGAGATCTTGATCGCCTCGCGCACCGTGAGATTGCCACGGTAGCCGCTGTAGCTGTTCTTGGGATAGAGTTTGTCCGGTTCGTCCGGATTGAGGTAGACCGGGATGTCGGCAATGATCGAGGCGGCTGTGATTTTACCGGTGTCGATGGCCGGACCATAAACCGCGAGGGGCTTGATGCTCGAACCAGGCTGACGTTGGGAAGAAACGGCTCGGTTGAGGATGAAGTTACCGGTTTTTTCACCATATCCGCCCACGATGGCCTTGATCTGGCCAGGATTGGGATAGTTTTCAATCACGACGGTGCTGGCCTGGGGTGATTCCGGCAGTCGATCCAGGATGGATGGGTCCTGCATGAAAAGCGACTGGGTGTTGAAGACTTTTTCAGCCTTGGCCTGGACAGAACTGTCGACGGTGGTTTCGATGGTCAGGCCGTGGTTGTAGACCGCGACTGAAGCGACCTCGCGGCTGTAGCCGCGCTCTGAAACCAGGTCGGCGATGACTTGTTCGATCACATAATCGACAAAATAGGAGTTGACCTGGTTGGAGGACACAGCCATGGGTGTTTCACGGAAGACGAGCTCCTGGTTCAGGGCATCGTCATACTCTTGCGTTGTAATCCAGCCCAAGTCATGCATTTTCGAAAGGACAATGCGCATGCGTCGCAGAGCGTTGCGGCGGCCTGTCTCGGTCAGTGGGTTGTAGACGGCAGGCAAATTGGGAATGCCAGCCAGGAAAGCGCATTCGATCAGGGACAGATCCTTGGCATCTTTGTCAAAATAGGCCTTGGCAGCTGACTGGACACCGACATAGCTGTTGCCCATCGGAACCAGGTTGAGATAGAGCTCCATGATTTCGTCTTTGCTGCGCTGTTGTTCCAGCTGGATGGCGTTGTACCATTCCTGGATTTTACGCTGGGCCGAACGCTGGTCGGCTCCGGAAATCATCTTGACGGTCTGCTGGGTGATCGTCGAACCACCATGGGTCGCCGTACCGCTATTGGCCAGGGCACTGACAATCGCGCTGCCAATGCGGCGAGGATCGATGCCGATGTGCTCATCATAGCGTTCGTCTTCGATCGCCTTGAAGGCCTCGTCGATGTACGTCTTCTTGATCGCTGAAAACGAGACATACTCCCGGTTGATGTTCTGGCTGCCGGTCAGGATCGCGATGTCGTTGCTTTCGCTGTCCTTGATATGAGTCGTCTCGGTTGTGTTGCTCAGCATGCCGGCGGAAATCGGCTCGGCTGTCGTGATGTAGCCGACCAGCATGCCGCCGCCGATACCAGCCAGCAGGAAACCCATGATGATCAGGCTGATCAAGCCAAGTTCGATGACCCGGCCCAGCGCCACACCAAAGGTTCGGGGAATGCTCATCATGCCACCGGCATGCGACGGCTTGCCGCGGACCCTCCGGAATAATTCCAGGCGGACAGGGTCATGGACAGGACGAGATTTGTGGGCCGAGGGACGGGAATGGGATGGGCTGTATTTGCGGCTAGGCAAGGGCAAGGCCTCCTAAAGTCAGCGGCAAAATGGATGCAAGGATCGAGACCGGTTCAGGATTCAAGGACCATGTTCTTCGGGTTGAGCGGTTCACCATAGAGGCGAACTTCGAAATGGAGATGGGATCCGGTCGAAGTGCCGGTGTTGCCAACGGTTGCGATCTTGTCACCCTTCTCAACCACATCCCCGACGGAAACACTGAGCTTTTTGCAATGCATGTAGGTGGTGGTGAAACCATTGCCATGGTTGATGGTGACATAGTAGCCCTGGGTCCGGCCATAGGACGCCTCGGTCACTTTACCGGCGCCGGCAGCTTTGATGGTTGTGCCGGATGGATTGGACATGTCAACGGCAGGGTGGAAATGGTAGTACCGGTAAACAGGGTGATAGCGGTAGCCATAACCGGAGAGGGAGCCTGGGACAGGCTTGAGTGTAGGCAAATGAGCGAGGCGATCAGTCAAAAGGCTCTCATATTCTGTCAGGTCGATTTTTTCGGCGAGATCACTCTTTTTAAATGACAGCAGTTTTTTGTTGAGCTCGATCAGGTTCTTAGCCTCAGCCGTATAACTGGAGACAGAAGCACTGGAACGGGAGACCATTTTATCGGTCAAATTGGACATCAGGGCATTCAGAATGGAGTCCTGCATGCCGTCTATTTCCTGCTGCTGCTCATCCAGTGCAATGGCTAGTTCATCATTACGATCTTTTTCCGTGTCCAATTCTTCTTTCAGGTTGATTTGCTCAACCGTCTGGATCCGGTCTTCGTCGGCAGCCCGGCTGATCTGCATCTGGGCCAGCCCGGCAGCCTCGCTGAGCGCATAAGCCTGGTCCAGATCTTTGTGACCAGCCAGATAGCCAGCCAGGAGCCCAAGAATGACAAGGAAGCTGGCTACAATCGGCCAGAAAGAGGAACGATGGGTGGCGATCCAGACTTGATGATGAGGAATCACACGAATCGTATGAAGTTTGTCGTCCAGATGGGTTTTCTTCATGCGGTTTCCTTTCGAAAATCGTGTGAAATTGGAGGGAGTTTTGCAAATCGACCCTTATTATATCCGGAAGAACCCAAAAACGCAACAAACATCATCTGATTTTGACCGCGCTTGGCGAATATTGCTCAATTTGCACAAAATGTCTGGGCGAATGACCGGCATGACAGTATGATGAAGGCATGAATGCAATGATTGATATCAAGATAACCGATCTGAACCAGCAGGGCCAGGGCCTGGGCCGCATCGACGGCCAGGTGGTCTTTGTCGACGGGGCTATTCCAGGCGACCAAGTCAGGCTCCAGCAGTTGGTTGCCCGTGGCACCTATGCCATCGGCCAGCTTGACCAGATCCTGGAACCTTCCCCGGACAGGATTTCGCCCTTTTGCCCCCTGGCTGACCGATGTGGTGGATGTGCTTTGCAACCGATGCGCTACGGAGCTCAGCTCGAGCACAAACGGCAGCAGGTTGTTCAGTTGCTGGCCCGGATCGGACGGGTGCCAGATGCCGAAAGCAAGGTTACAGCCACGCTCGGCATGGATCATCCATATCATTACCGCTGCAAAATCCAGTTCCCAGTTCGCGGTACATTTGATAATCCCCAAATCGGCTTCTTCGCCCGCCGCAGCCATGCGGTTGTCGATGGCAGCACGTGTGATGTGGGCCATCCTGTTGGTGACCTGGTTCGGTCCTGTGTCCGCGACTATATCCAGCAGTACAGGGTCAGACCGTATGACGAAGACCGCCACCAGGGAAGTCTGCGCCATGTGGTGGTCCGAGTGGCTCGCCGCACCGGACAGGTCCTCGTGGTCCTGGTCAGCCGGACGAAGCAATTGCCTGCCACAGCTGAACTCGCCCGCCAGTTGTCCGATGCCCTGGCCAAACTGCCGCCACAACCGGACGATTTTTCCCCTGATCTTCCTGCCGACAAGCGCCTGTATACCCTGGGCAGTCTGGTCTTGAATCATCAGCCGGCCAAAACCAATGTGATCATGGGGCCTGGCCAGACAATTCTGGCTGGAGGATCCTTTATCGAAGAAGATCTGCTGGGAATGCGCTTCCAGATTTCGCCTCATTCCTTTTTTCAAGTCAACCCTGCCCAGGCGGAGGTTCTCTATAACCAGGCTATCGCACTGGCCCAGCTGGATCCAGATGACCTGGCACTGGATTTATACTGTGGCACAGGAACCATCGCCTTGGCCCTGGCCCAAAAGGCGGGTTCAGTCATAGGTGTGGAATCTGTTGCTCCAGCGATTGCTGATGCCAAGATCAATGCCAGCAGGAATGGTTACGCCAATGTCCGGTTCGAAGTAGCCCAGGCAGAAGACTGGCTGGGGGATTTTATTGCCACATCGCCTGTCCTGCCAACTGTCGCCGTGATCGACCCGCCCCGGCGCGGGTGTGACCGGTCTTTGCTGGAAGCTTTGCGTCACGTGCCCCTGAAGCGGCTGGTCTATGTGTCCTGCAATCCAGCCACCCTGGCCCGGGATGTTCAAATACTGGCGCCTGACTATCAGGTCCGGCAAGTGGTGCCGGTCGACATGTTCCCCTGGACAGACTCCATTGAATGCGTCTGTTTGCTGGACCGGATCTGACCTGCCGGCAAATCCAGCCGGATTTGTTTCAGTTTCATGATAAAAGCAGGGAAACCGTAGCCAAAAACTCATTGCGCGGCTATAATTGACTCAGATTTACCATCGATGACCATGCCCTTTTGAGATTGCCCGGGTCAGGACTGTCACCTTGGGACCAGACAACGTGATCCAGAAAGCGTGAATCGAAGCAATGAAAAAAAACCAACTACACCGTAACTCCACGGCAACGCCTGTTGTCCGCTTCTATGATATTGGTCCCAAAATCGACTTTTTCCCTTTGAATAAGTCATCCTTCGCAGACAAGATCAAGCATCACCTTCCATCTGTGACTGTCCTTGTCATCACGGCCAGTCTGGTCTTGCACTGGACGGTTGGCAGTGGAGCTGCAATTGCCCCTGCGGCCGGTTCTGTCTTGGGCACCGATTCGAGCCAAACTCAAATAGGCCAGCAGGAACAGCCACAAGAAGCATTCATCCTCACCGGACAGGCTCCCGATTTTTCTGGCCCCGAGGCTTTGAGCCGTGGACTCAGTGCCCAGGCTCTGCTCGAGGAAAAAGTTGACACGGCCCAAGCCATTGAACCAAATGACACGACCCCTGCAGCTGAATCCGATCCGGCAGACCAGGATCCGGTACCAGCCCTGGCTGTGACCACACCTGATCCTACCGCTACGTCAACCCCTGCCCCGACTCCCACGCCAACTCCCACACCCGAGCCAGAGAAAAGTTCCAGCGGGTTGAGTTCGAATCAGGAAACAGCCCTCAAGGACCTGTCCCGCACCCTGATTGGCGTGCCTTATGTCCTGGGTGGTACGACATCAGCTGGTCTGGACTGTTCCGGCTTCACGCTCTACATTTACGATGAGATTTTCGGCATCAGCCTGCCGCACAAAGCCAGCGATCAGGCAAGGACTGGCACAGCCGTCAAGTCATCCGAAATCAAGATCGGCGATATTTTGTGTTTTGACTGGGATTACAATGGCTCGGTCGATCATGTCGGCTTGTATGTTGGTGGCGGCCATTACGTCAATGCCTCCCGCTCCCGGGGTGAGGTTTGTGAATTGGTGGCCAGTTTCAGCTCCAATCCGATTACAACCATCCGGCGCATCATCCCGTAAAAACCAGCGTCCCCTGACGGCTTTGTTATCAACGAAAGGATTCCCTCCATGTCTTTCACCCAACAGGAGCCCGCACACCACAGTTCGGTCGCTCCTGAACCCACCTCTGGCCGCTTCTGGTTTGCTCTATCCCTTTCGATTTTTGGTGTCCTCCTCCTCGGCGGGGCGATTGTTGCTATCCTGACGTATCAGGCTGGAGTGCGTGAAGCCATCCGTGTCTCCGAGTCCGTTGCCTACGAAGACTATCAGCAGAAAAGATCAGCGTTGGATACAGATGCTTTTTATCCGGGTGTATTTGTCGATGGCATCGATCTTTCCGGACAGACGCTCGCTCAGGCCAGGGCACAGTTCCAGGCCAGCCGGGACGAAAAAGCCAAGACGGTTGCCCTGAAGGTCCGCATTGATGATCAGGAACTCGTTCTGGATGCTGCAGCGATCGGATTTGCTGACAATTCCGCTGCCGTGCTGGAACAAGCCTACCAGGCCGGGCGCATCAGCGCACAAACAGATGAGCGTGCCCGGGTTCTTGACCTTTTTAACCAGGTCGAGCAATTGAAAACCGCACCCCTCCATCTGGAAACAACCCTGACCTATGATTCAGCCCGCACGGCCGATGCGATCACTGCGTTTGTCGAGACCCAGCAGGTGACTGCCCAGGCAGCTGTTGCGACAGCTTTTGAACCCGAAACAGGTGCGTTTACAATCAGTGACCGGATCATCGGCCGCAAGACCGATCCGGTCGAGGTGGTGGCCAAAGTTCTCGAGCAATTGCATCAGGGACACTACCAGGCGCAGGTGACAATTGAATCAGAAAAAGAGATCCTGGGCCTTGCAGCAGCTGAAATAGAAGCTGCACTTGGGCCACTCGGCTCGGCGACCACGTATGCTTACAAGGCTGATCCGCCACGGGACAACAACTTGAAACTGGCCAGCGATATCATCCACGGCACGTTGCTCCAGCCAGGTGATACGTTTTCGTTTAATGAAGTAGTCGGCCGGAGAACGGCTGAACGAGGCTTCATGGAAGCTGGTGTCATCCTGAATGGAGCTCTGGTCAAGGATTTGGGCGGTGGTGTTTGCCAAGTGACAACCACCGTCATGCAGGCCGCCATGATGTCTGATTACAAGCTGGTGGAACGAGCCCCCCACTCCTGGCCCAGCAGCTATACTGCTGTGGGCCTGGATGCGACCATCGATTGGTTCGGCCCCGATTTCAAATTCCAGAACAATACCGACTTCCCGCTCGGGATTGTCGCTTCGTATGAAAAACCCAAACTGACGGTCAAAATCTATGGCCGTCAACTGGATGAGGGCCTGACGATCAGCCTGCGCTCCACCCGAGATGCGACGATTCCGGTTGAGCCCCCAGTTTACAAAGCTAATCCTGGCCTGGCACCTGGCCAGGTGGTTGAAATCCGGGCAGGGCGCACCGGCCAGCGCGCAACGGCTTACAAAGTCTATTCCCAGAACGGTCAAGTGGTCCGCGAAGAGGTTTTATTCAAAAGCTACTATCGGCCGATCCAGGGAATTTATGAAATGGGTCCATCTGTCAAAGTCGCCCAACCGCAACCTGCGACTTCCGCAGCGGCCGGACTGAGTGACTAGCGATCCTGTCTAGCCAGTTCCTCAAACAAGGCTACGTCTGCCGCGAGAACGTCCAGATGCAGGGCTTCATGAGCAGTGGCCCATATCATCTGGTCATGCGCTGTCATCTGCAAAGGTCCTTCCAGGAGCCTGACACCAAAGCAAGCCAGGATAATCCTGAATCCATCGTAATCGTGTGTCAGCAATTCAGCTAATGGACCAACTTCGGTATCAAGTCCCATTTCTTCCCGGATTTCCCGGCGCAAAGCGTCCCTGGGGTTTTCGCCAACCTCAACTTTGCCACCTGGCAACTCCCATTTCCCCAGCCCATGACCTGTCGTTGCACGCCGGGCGAGTAAAAAATGTGCGTGGCTGGAATCCTGCGGCGCTGCTAGACCCGGATAGTCCTCCAAGACCAGCCACCGGTTTTCATTTCTCCGGATCAAAGCTCCTACCACCAGAATTTCTCGGCCGGCCAGAAAATGGGTATCCTTATGATACAGGGTGGTGTGCTTTTTGTTGGTGCCATGGTCGTCGCTGCCACAGGTCCGGACGAGCCCGAGGTAGCGGGCAGCTGCTGAGATTTCGAGACAGGCTTCCCGGCTGGCTTCGCCATGAAAAGCCTCTACACCGAGGAGGCCTTTGCTTTTGGCGTCCTTGAGCTTTTTGACCAGTTTTTCATCCACAATTGCTCGTTCACCGCACCAGTGGTAAACCGCCGGATGCGCCAGTACAGGCACGCCGCCAGCCTGCCGGATCTGCCAGACTGCCTGGGCAAGGTTTGGCCTGGGCCTTTCGATATACCCAGGCTTGCCAAATCCCAGCACGTGTTCGAATGCTTCCTGGGTTGATCGCGTGTAGCCGCGCTCGGTCAGCAAAAGCGCCGCCTGCATCCGGCCTACGACGCCCTGGCCCTTGTCGATCAGATCGGGAAGGGTGATGTCATAGCCCAGGCGTTGCAGCTGCAAGACCATCGCTGTATTGCGTTCGTGGCGGGCCTGGCGTTGCTGTGTCAGGAAGTCATTGAGCTGGTGATGTCCCCCGTTTGGGAAATAGCCCAGGATGTGCAATTCGCGGCCTTCGGAAACCGATATTTCCACGCCGGGTACAAAAACAGGACAATAAGGGTCGTCGCTGTTCCTGCAGGATGCTTGCACCAGATCGATCATGGTGTCCAGACTGTCCAGCAGATCGTGGTCGGTCACAGCAAAGCTGGACAGTCGATTGGCCTTGATCCGCGCAAACAATTCTTGTGGTGTATCGGTGCCGTCGGAAGCCGTTGTATGCAGATGCAAATCGCAACCACCTGCCCGTACCAGCTGATCCATCTTTTCAGCGGCAGACAAGCGGCGCAGCCAAGTGCCCCTGCTGCTGGTTCGCACCTCGCCGTATCCCGTCCAATTCAAATCGACTGGCAGCCACGATTCTGTCAGGCCTCCTTCCAGAGGAAGCACCAGCACCTCGTGCACCAAAGGCCAAATCTGCCTGATTTCCATAGGTCCCGCCAGCACCAGATGGATCCTGGACTCATCCTGCAGATGCAGGCATTCGGGACCGATGGCGTCCAGATGCAACAAATGGGCTTCGTTTTCGCAGAGCACACGCCAAGCATCCAGCACCTCCTGCTGCAGCTTTGCTGCAAACGGACTTTGCGCCGGAAATGCAGGAGGAATCTTTGAACCCCAGGCAGGGACCAGATCCGATTCTTGTTGGCTGTGCCAGATGACAGGAATGATCATGCGAGATCTCTCCATTTCCGCAAATCATAGATAACGGTATTTGCTTGTTCTGGAAATTCGGCAACTCGCTGGAAATGAGCATTGAAAAAGGCCTCGTTGACGCGAAAATCCGGGTGGTTGCGCAAGTCATCATCAATCAGGAGGTAATCGATCTTCTGGTCTTTTAACACTTCGATGACCAAAGGCCAGTTCTCTTCCGTGCTGGACAAGAGCGTTTTAACCAGCGTTTCCCGCTCTGCCGTGTCATGGCCGGCTGACCAGGCATAGTAGGCATGTCCATAGTAAGCCTGACGTCCGGAATAAAAAAAGGCATGGTAATGATAGGGGGCTGTCAGGAAAATGGAACGTGGCGGTGTCTGCTCCATGATCCAGCTGACCACAGGAGACTCGAGCGGAAGCGGCAACTTGTTGCGGTTGATGTTGGTGAGCAGCCTGATTTCATGAAGCCCCGTGCCAGTCAGGACGACAATCAGACCGATTGCCAGGATTTTTGCTGCAACAGAACGGTGCGCCAGCAGTCTTGCCAGTACACCAGCCAACGGCACGCTGGCAAGCAACAGCGCGATGATCAGGTATTTGTGATTGGCCGTCACATCGACTGTGAGAGAGACTGAAAACAAGAACAGGATCAGGACCGTACTGGCGGCCATCAGCAGGCGCGCCAGACGGCCAAGCTCCAATGCGGCGATCCATCCGACCGGCAAGGCCAGACCTGTGACCACGAGCAAGTAGAGCAAGACCCCAGCCCAGGACGTGTCTTCGGCAATGAAGCCCCAGAATCTCTGCACATTCACGGCTGAGCTCTCAGTGCCAGATCCAGCAAAAAACCGGATCTGGATCACTGCCGAGGCCAGTGCGAGTCCACCGGCCAATGACCAGACAAAGCGGCGGTTCAGGAATAACCACCAGGTCAGTAGAACCAGCAAGCTGGCCACCAGGATTGAACCATGCCAGAAAGGCAGGCAGATCCAGACCAGACTGGCGACGATCTGCCGGGCATGCATGGCTTTGAGGCTGGCCTTGGCTTCCGAAAGCCAGAGAGCAGGCGTGCCCGGGAAATCCAGTACGGGTGTGCGCCAGCGTGCGGCCGGCTTTGACAAATCGGGGAGCATCAGCAGGATCAGAAGAATCAGGATCGCCAGACCAGACAGAAAATGGCGCTGGTTGATGTAGACATTCAGGGTCCACAGGCCCCAGGCATCGTGAGGTGTCGTTCCGATGAAATGGTCCATTTCCCAGAGCGTTCGCGTCACGCGTCCAAGACGGGACAGAACGGACACATCTGCTACGGTTTCGGCATCCAAGCGCCATTGTTGGCCAATTTCCAACGGCAAGGCGAAGGAACTGCGCAAGAAAAACAAGACCGGTGCCAGGATGGCAGCCAGGACCCGGTGCATCACGGCCCGGGCCAGGAGCGCCAGCAAGATGACCACACTCATGAACGACAGGATGCTCGGCAGATTGATCGACCAGTCCATCGGCAGCCCCAGGTAGTGGAGGTTGGCGCAGAGGAAATAAAACAGGAAATGATAGTGAATTCCATCCCCGGCAAAGTGCGGATAACCGGTAGGCCAGTTCCAACCCACCGCAAACGAACGAACCAGGGCTGTATGGGGGGCGAAATCGCCAAAAATCGAATATCCTGCTGCCAGCTGTCCTTGCTCGATCACAAAAGAATCCCACATCAGGAAACTGGCCAGGGCCAGGCTGGCAAAAACCAGGCCAGCAGTCCATCCTGTCCCGGACGGCCAGCTGCGCGGGGCGAGAACCGGGCGCAGGTTCAAAGGACGGCCGGAGCGGGACCAGATCGATCTTGCATGTGGCCAGGCAGCAAAGACCAGGACCAGTCCCATTTCGGACATCAGGAGGATATTGGCCAGCTGCAACGGGTAGGTATGCTGGAAAACCTTGGCAGACCACGTTGCTGTGAAATAGGTCAGAAGGGTGACCGGCAGCAGTCCGGTCCACAAGCCTGCAGCCCAGAGACCGGCCAGCCGGAGGGCTTTTTCCGGCACGTTCAGACATTCAAAAGGCCCGACTGTCTTTTGCAGCAGCAAGGTGCCGGACAGCCAGGCCAAGATGAGAAAAAGAATGGCAGCCATGCAAAAATCAGTCGTCAGAAGAACGGGCAACCGGAGGCGTCGTGGCACCGACGATGTAGCGCGGCCGGCCTTTGACCTCGGTGAAAATCCGGGCGATGTAGATGCCAATGAGTCCCAGGCTCAGCATCAGACTGCCTCCGATCAAAAGCTGGAGCAGGATAACGGTGGTGAATCCACTGGCGGCATGACCGGAAAACCAGTTGACCAGCGTCTGGACCGCCAGCAAGACGGAACCAAACAACATCAGGGCTCCGAGCACAGAGACAAATTGCAGTGGCATGACCGAGAAACTGGTGATGGCATTGATGCTCAGGCCCATTAGCTTGAAAATCGACCAGCGGCTGCCACCCACCTGGCGGGAAGCTACCTCAAAGGGGAAGGTGGTGCGCTTGAAACCGAGCCAGGCCGACAAACCACGGAAAAAAGTATCATGCTCACCAAGCTTGCGCCATTCCTGGACAACACGGCGGTCCAGGAGTTTGAAATCCGAGGCGTTGCGCAAGTCATAGCCGGAAAACCAGTGGAACAGTCCATAAAAGACCTGGGCATTCAATCGGCTGCCAAGGCTTTCCTTGCCCCGGGTGACTTTGATTCCCTCGACCACCTCGTAACCGGATTGCCAGAGTTTGATCATATCCGGGATATGCTGGGGCGGATGCTGCAGATCACCATCCATCAGGATTACGGCATCACCGGTCGAAGCATCGAGAGCGGCGCAAATTGCGGCTTCTTTGCCGAAATTGCGGGAAAAACGGATGCCATGGATCCGGCTGTCCACCTGACTGGCCTGAAGGATCGATTGCCAGGTCTGGTCACGTGAGCCATCGTCCACCAAAACCAGTTCAAAATCGTGGCCGGTGCCTTCAAGAATCGGAACCACGGTCGCCAATGTCAGCGGGATCTGCTGCTCTTCATTATAAAAAGGAATCAGGAGTGAAATTTTCAAGCTGTTTGGACCTCCTGTGATTAGTTGCATTTTGCCACAGCTGGGAAGAGAGCGTCAAACAGGGAAATCCACCTGGCCAAATCAGCAGCAAATCCTGTCGAAACGACGAAATAGATTCGAATTCAACCCTTTTCGGGCCCTTTCGATTGAAAAGAATGGCCCGCGGCGTTATGATATGGTGTACTGTTCAGCGCATAAGATAAACAGGAGTGTGACTAAAATGGCAATGGTTCTGAAAAAATCTGTCGAGGACATCCAGGTATCCGGCAAACGTGTCATCGTTCGCGTCGACTTTAACGTGCCACTTGACAAAAAAACCGGTGAAATCACGGATGACAAACGTATCCGTGCGGCACTGCCGACCATCAGCTACCTGGTCAAACAGGGTGCCAAGGTCGTTCTTGTTTCCCACCTGGGCCGTCCGAAAAGCGGACCGGAAGCCAAATTCTCGATGAAACCGGCTGTGGACCGCCTGGCAGCACTTTTAGGCCAGCCTGTAGCCCTGGCTGCCGATGTCATCGGCGAAGATGCCAAAGCCAAAGTCGCCGCCCTGAAGGATGGCGAAGTGGTCATGCTGGAAAATGTCCGCTTTCATAAAGAAGAGACCAAGAATGTCCCTTCGTTTGCCCGCGAACTGGCTTCACTGGCCGATGTTTTCGTTAACGATGCCTTTGGTACCGCCCATCGCGCCCACGCCTCGACTGCTGGCCTGGCCAACTACCTGCCGGCTGTCAGTGGGTACCTGATCCAGAAGGAACTCGACGTCATGGGCAATGCCCTGGACAATCCGAAACGTCCCTTCGTGGCCATCCTCGGCGGTGCCAAGGTTTCCGACAAGATCGGCGTCATCGAG
>SABL01000009.1 GCA_009928985.1 Clostridia bacterium | reverse complement strand
GTCTGAGCGTAGCCGGATACTCCCCCTGCCACTCCTTGACCACCTTAAGTCTCTGGGCTAAACTGAATCGGAAATTGGCCCGGTAGCTGGATGACTTGTTTCAGCTATCCCGGGTGATGGTGAACGTGAGGTAAGTCATACAAATGGCGATTCGAAAAGTTCTGGTTTTATTTGGTGGTGTGTCGACGGAGCATTTGATTTCACTGCGCTCCGCGTTCAATATCATCGGCGGCCTGCGCCGGGCGGGTTTCACAGTCCAAAGCACGGGCATTGCCCAGAATGGCGACTGGCTAGCCTATACGGGCCCGGATGAGGCCATCCTCGACGGCTCATGGGAGAAACTGGCCAGGGAGCAGATCACCGGTCAATTGCCAGTACCCGTGCGTTCGCCCCGTGAATTCGTCACCCAGTTCCATTCCCAGCTGCCTGATGTCGTTTTTCCAGCCGTCCATGGCATCAATAACGAGGATGGCACCTTGCAAGGCCTTTTGGAATTGTCCGGCATTCCTTATGTCGGCTGTGGTATCCTGGCTTCGGCTGCCGGCATGGACAAGCTCCATGCCAAGTTGGTTTTCAAATCGGCCCGGATTCCCCAGTGCCGTTATCTGGCCGTCAGCCGGTCAGAGATCGAGCGTCAACCACACAAGGTTGCCAGCCGCGTGGAAAAAAAGATTGGGTTCCCTTGTTTCCTCAAGCCCAATAATGGCGGTTCTTCCGTCGGCACAAAGCGGGCTGACGACACTGCCAGCCTGATCGTGGCCCTGAAGGCGGTCAGCCAGTTTGACAGTCAGGTGATCGTCGAGGAATTTGTCCGGGCGCGCGAGATCGAAGTGGCCGTGATGGGCAACGAATCTCCGAAAACGGCCTTGATTGGTGAGGTTCGCACCAGTGAAGCGGTCGAATACTACGATTACGAAGCCAAATATTTCAAGGCAGACGGAGCCGAAGTCCTGGTCCCGGCCGAATTGCCAGCTGAGCTGGCTGCAAAGGTCCGGCGCCTGGCGATCAAGGCATACAAGGCCCTGGGCTGCAGAGGCCTGTCGCGCGTGGACTTTTTCCTCGAGCGTGACACAAACCGCCTGATGATCAATGAAATCAACACCTTGCCTGGATTCACGCCGATCAGCATTTTCCCCAAGGCTTTTGCGGCTTCGGGCGTGCCGCTGGAGACACTGGTCAAGAAATTGTGCCAGTATGCCGTGGCTGAGAAAAAAGCTCGCACGAGGCAGGAACAGATATGAATCCAGCCCAGCTGCCGATTGGCGTTTTTGATTCTGGCCTGGGCGGACTGACCGTCCTGCGAGCCATCCATGAACGGCTGCCTTTCGAAAGCACCATTTATTTTGGTGATTCCGGCCGGACCCCCTATGGCACAAAATCCAAGGACACCATCATCAGGTATTCCCTGCAAATTGCGCGATTTTTGCTGGAAAAAAAGGTCAAGATGATCGTGATTGCCTGCAATACAGCCAGTTCCCACGCTTTTGAAGCGGTGCGCAATTTTGCTCCGGTCCCGGTAATCGAAGTGATTACACCGGGTGCAGATGCCGGTGCAGCCGCGACAATCAACCAGAAAATCGGCATCATCGGAACCAAAGGAACTGTCAGCAGCGGTGTCTATGTCGACGCGGTCCGTGCTGCTTCTGCCGATGATCCCCAGATCATCCAGCAAGCTTGCCCCTTGTTTGTCGGGCTGGCTGAAGAAGGTTGGTGGGACCATCCGGTCAGCCAGGCTGTTGCTGATGAATATCTCCAGCCGCTCAAAAAGGCCGGGATTGACACCCTGATCCTGGGTTGCACGCATTATCCGCTGCTCGTCCCCGTCATCGCCCGGACGATGGGTGAATCGGTCCGGCTGGTCAATGCGGGCTCCAATGTGGCGTCCCGAGTCGAAGCTGTCCTTCACAGCCAGGATTTGCTCAATCACGGTGTCACAACGGCAAACCATTCCTACTATACCAGCGACGATGCCCGGCAATTCCAGGAATTGGGCAGCGTCTTCATGGACCAGCCCATTCTTGCCGCCGGCTTGATCGACATCGAACGTTACTGAGGAAGACCAGCCATGATCCACAACAACGCCATGATCACCATCGAAGGCCAGCAATGGGGTGCTGAAGAAGAGCCCCAGACCATCCGTCTGACCACGGAAGGTCAACTGTACAAAAAAAATGACAGCTGGCATGTTGCATACGACGAAAGTGAAGCGACTGGACTGGACGGGACCCACACCATCATCCGGGTTGATTTGGATGGCACGGTGACCTTGCTTCGCAGCGGCAGCCATGAAATGGAAATGGTCTTTGTCCAGGGCAGCCGCCACATCACGACGATGCAAACCCCTTACGGCAATTTGGCCATCGGGATCTACACCAGCAAAGCCCAGTCCTCACTGGGGGCAGACGGTGGATCCATTCATCTGGGTTATTCCATTGATTTCAACGAGCAGGAAACAGCAACTCAAAAGCTCGATCTGGATATTCGCCTGAAAGGTTGACAGATACCTTCCAGTCTGTGATAATGTTGTTCGCGTGTTTGGAGGTGTCCTGTGCTGATTGATATCTTGCCGATTTCACATCGTACAGGTGATTTCCTGGAACTCGATCTGGCCCCAAGCTCAGCAGAACTGCGTTTGGAACCTGATGGAAACGCTGAATTCTCAGCGGTTTCATTCTCTGGGCGGATCGAAAACACGGGCAAGGGCAGTTATCGCCTCGATGGCAAGCTTCACGCCACCCTGACAGAACCCTGCGCCCGCTGCCTCGTCCCGGTGACCAAAGAACTGGCTGCCGATGTCGACGAGGAGTACCGGCCAGGCCTTCTTGCCACCAATACCGGCCTCGATGAGGAAGGGTATCGGTACGAGGGACATGTGATTGATATCCGACAGGCGCTGCACGACAATCTGCTGCTTTCTGAGCCGCAAAAGATCGTGTGCAGTCCGGACTGCCAAGGCTTGTGTCCAGTCTGCGGCCAGAATCTCAACCTTGGACACTGCACGTGCGGGGATGATCATCCA
The DNA here is from genome assembly GCA_009928985.1 of Clostridia bacterium. GTDB lineage: Bacteria > Bacillota > Clostridia > Saccharofermentanales > UBA5734 > UBA5734. The sequence continues at coordinate 40,819 of SABL01000009.1, read as the reverse complement.
GACCAGGAGTCGCCCTTCAGTCAATTGAAACAACTGCTGCAGGATTAGCCGGTCGCTAACCTTGCGCACAACATGGAGGTGAATTGGAATGGCAAATCCCAAACGGAAATGGTCCAAGGCTAGAACTTCCCGGCACCGCTCTCTCTGGAAACTGAGCGTCCCGGGGCTCGTTGATTGCCCGCAGTGCCACACGAAGAAAATGGCACACAAGGTCTGCAAGGCTTGTGGCTATTATGCTGGCCGCGAAGTTGTCAAGGTGGCTCAGTAAGCTTCTTTTGACCCTTTTTGCATTGCGACGAGAAAAAGGCAACAGAACGATGACGCAGCGGGGATGAGTATTCGGACTCGCTGCTTTTTCTATGGAAGGGGACTGACATGCCCAGGAAAAAGGGCCAGCTGATCAGAGGCTGCCAACCAGGCAGCATCGCAGACGAACTGGACCTTGCAGCAGGAGACCGGCTGATCGCCATCGATGGCGAGCCGGTGCGCGATGTGTTTGACTATCGCCTGCGCCAGCTTGCCGAAGACCTCGTCGTCCGGATCGAGCATCGAGATGGTTCGATCGTCGATTATGAAATTGAAAAAGACGAGGACGAGGACCTGGGCCTGGAGTTTGAGGAAGCTCTTCTCGATGAATGCACCCACTGCCACAACAAATGTGTCTTCTGCTTCATCGACCAGCTGCCCAAAGGCTTGCGCAAGACCTTGTATTTCAAAGACGATGACCTGCGCCTGACCTTTTTGACTGGCAATTATGTCACCCTGACCAACATCACAGACGAGGAACTGGACCGCCTGATTGCCTACCGGTTCTCTCCGATGAATATCTCCGTCCATACCACCGACCCGGAGCTGCGGGTCCGGATGATGAAAAATCCCAAGTCGGGCCAGATCATGGAACGTCTGGAGCGAATTGCTGCAGCAGGCATTGCGCTCAACGCCCAGATCGTACTCTGTCCGGACTGGAACGACAAGGAAGCTCTGGAAAAAACCCTGCATGACCTGGCTTCCTTGCGACCCTCTGTCCAAAGCATCGCCATTGTGCCGGTCGGAGTCACACGGTTCCGCGAGGAAAACAACCTGGCTCCGATGCGACCCTTTACCAGAGAAGAATGCCGGGCAGTGATCGAGACGGTCCAACAGTATCAGGCGCGTTTTCTTGTTGAAGCGAACAGCCGCATCCTGTATGCTTCGGACGAATTCTACCTGCGCGGCGGCCTGGCTTTGCCGGCTGCTTCGGAATATGATGATTTTCCCCAGCTGGAAAATGGAGTCGGCATGGTTTCGTTGTTTACCGCGACGCTGCAGGCTCACCTCTCAGGTGAAAAGCCCATCCAGACCAGAGAGCCGATTTATTCCGAAGGTGATTCAACCGGAACACACCGTCTGGGCCAAGTCTGGCTGGCGACCGGTACCCTCGCCGGTCCGATCCTGGAATCAGCCGCCCAGGCGCTGGGCCAGGCCATGGGGATTTCGATCGCCGCTGCTGTGGTCACCAACCACTTTTTGGGCGACACGATCACCGTCACGGGTCTCTTGACAGGACAGGACGTGATTTTCCAGCTCAAACCTCAACTTCAACCGGGCGACCAGGTCTTGATCCCATCGTGCATGCTCAAGGCAGACAGTCCTGTTTTCCTGGATGACATTACCCTCGAAGCCCTGGCCAACGAACTGGCTGTCCCGGTCCATGCTGTCCGGGCAGATGCCGAGGGCTTGGTCAGTGGCCTTCAGTGGCTTCATGCAAAAAGGAGTGCACCTCTATGAGCAAACCGATTGTAGCGATCGTCGGCCGACCCAATGTCGGCAAATCCACCCTGTTCAATTATCTGGCAGGTGAGCGGGTTTCGATCGTCGACGACGAACCGGGTATCACGCGTGACCGGATCTATGCCGATGCCGAATGGCGCGGCCGCCCCTTTTCCATCATCGACACCGGCGGCATCGAGCCCAAGACCGATGACATCATCCTGCGCTCGATGCGCGAACAGGCCCAGATCGCCATCGACACGGCCGATGTCATCATTTTTGTCGTGGACATCAAGGCAGGCATGACGGCTGACGATGCCGAAATTGGCGAGATGCTCAGGAAATCCGGCAAGCCGGTTGTTGTTGGCGTGAACAAGGCCGATTTTGTCGGCGACACGCCGCCGGACGCCTACGAATTCTACAACCTCGGGCTCGGAGATATTTTCGCGATCTCCTCGGCGCACCGCCTCGGGATCGGTGAGCTGCTCGATGAAGTCTTCACCCATTTCTCAGATCCTTCCGAGCACGAAGGGGATGAAGACCGGATCTCGGTCGCTGTCATTGGCAAGCCCAACGCCGGCAAATCCTCCCTCGTCAACCGGATTCTCGGCTTTGAGCGCTCGATCGTGACCAATATCCCTGGCACCACTCGCGACGCGATCGACTCGGATTTTACCAACGAATTCGGCAACTTCCGCTTCATCGACACGGCAGGACTCCGTAAGAAAAGCCGGATCGATGAGAGTGTCGAAAAATACAGCATGATCCGCTCCCTGGCTGCGATCGAGCGGGCAGAAGTCTGCCTGATCCTGATTGACGCCTCCGAGGGGGTGACCGAACAGGACACGAAAGTGGCCGGTTATGCTCACAATGCCGGCAAGGCTTCGATCCTGGTGATCAACAAATGGGACCTGGTTGAAAAAGAAACAGGCACACTGGAAAATTACGAACGCCAGGTGCGGGATAAATTTCCTTTCATGGCCTATGCCCCGGTTGTGTTTATTTCTGCCAAGACTGGCCAGCGGGTCCATCGCCTCTTTGAAAAAATCAACGAAGTGTATAACAGTGCCAGCCAGCGCTTGTCAACAGGCATGCTCAACGACTTGCTCAATGAATCAGTCGCCATGGTCCCGACGCCCCAGGACAAGGGACGCCACCTCAAGATCTATTACGGCACCCAGGTCAGTGTCCGGCCGCCGCAATTCGTCCTGTTTGTCAACGACCACCATCTGATGCATTTCTCCTACGAACGGTATCTCGAAAACCAGTTCCGCAAGAACTATGGTTTTGCCGGGACTCCGATCTGGATCATGCTCCGCGACAAGAACAAAGAAGATTAAGGAGAACCTCCGAACGTGTCAACTGAAATCAAGACCCTGCGCAACATTGCCATCATTGCCCACGTCGACCATGGCAAAACCACCCTGGTCGATGTCATGCTCAAGCAAAGCGGTGTCTTCCGGGACAATGAGCAGGTTGTCGAACAGGTCATGGACTCCAATGCGCTCGAACGTGAGCGTGGAATCACCATCCTGGCCAAAAACACTGCGGTTCGCTACGGCGATTACCGGATCAACATCGTCGACACGCCTGGACATGCTGATTTCGGCGGCGAAGTCGAACGCGTGCTCAAAATGGTTGACGGCGTGCTCCTGGTGGTCGATGCCTATGACGGCCCGATGCCTCAGACTCGTTTCGTTTTGAGGAAAGCCCTGGCCATGAAATTGCAGCCGATCGTGGTCATCAACAAGATCGACCGTCCGGATGCCCGCCCGCTGGAAGTCGTCGACATGGTGCTCGAACTCTTCATCGAGCTCGGAGCGGATGACGACCAGCTGGATTTCCCGATCATCTACGCCTCAGGACGCAGCGGCTACTCCTGCCTCGACCTCAAGGATATCGAGGGTGACAAGAAAGAGCAGGCGGATTTCCGTCCACTCTTCGAATCCATCGTCGATCACATTCCCTGTCCCAAGGGTGAGCCAGAGGCCCCTTTGCAGCTTTTGGTCTCTAACATCGACTATGATTCTTATATCGGCCGTATTGCCATTGGCCGGGTTGAACGCGGGACGATCAGCCAGAGCCAGACCGTCACGGTCTGTACATTCAATGACTCAGCCACCAAAAATGCCCGCGTGGTCAAGCTGTTCCGCTATGAAGGCCTCAGGCGCAGCGAAGTCAGCGATGCCCAGGTCGGTGAAATCGTCTGCGTGGCCGGCATTCCCGAGATCAACATTGGTGACACCGTCTGTGCCCAGGGGGCTGCAGAACCGCTGCCATTCATCGATATCGACGAACCGACCATCGCCATGACTTTCTCGGTCAACGACAGCCCGTTTGCCGGACGGGAAGGCAAGTTTGTCACCTCGCGCCACCTGCGCGAACGACTGTTCAGGGAAATGGAAACCAATGTCTCGATGCGGCTCGAAGAGACCGACACCACCGAATCCTTCATCGTCAAGGGTCGCGGAGAGCTGCATCTCTCGATCCTGATCGAGACAATGCGCCGGGAAGGCTATGAATTCCAGGTCTCCAAACCGAAAGTCATTGTCAAGGAAGTCGATGGTATCCTGAGTGAACCGGTCGAAATGGTCATGATCGATGTCCCGGAAGATTTCGTCGGTGCCGTCATCGAAAAGCTGGGCCGCCGCCGTGCCGAGCTGACCAACATGATGCCCCCGGAAAAGGGTTATTCCCGCCTGGAGTTCACAATTCCGTCGCGTGGCCTGATCGGTTACCGGACCGAGTTTTTGACCGACACCAAGGGCAATGGTATAATGAACAGCGTTATCAGCGGGTTTGAGCCTTGGAAAGGTGAAATCGAGACCCGGTCCCACGGCGTTCTTGTTGCCTGGGAGTCCGGTGAAGCCGTGGCCTATGGCCTGTATAACGCCCAGGAGCGCGGCAATCTTTTCATCGGTGCCGGAACGCCCGTCTATGAAGGCATGGTGGTCGGTGCCAATCCCAAAAACGAAGATATCGTCGTCAACGTCTGCAAGAAAAAACATGTGACGAACATGCGTGCATCTGGCTCGGATGATGCTTTGCGTCTGGTCCCGCCGGTCCAGATGAGCCTGGAGCAGCATCTGGAGTTTGTCTCGGACGACGAACTGATTGAGGTCACTCCCAAGACGATCCGGCTGAGAAAGCGGATCCTCAACTCCGAGATGCGTGCCAAACAACGCTCGCGCAAGAACGACTGATGAGGTAATATGCTGGCTCGCCGCGTCAAACGCACCCTGATGACTGTCGTCACAATCTTCGTCCTGCTGGTGATCGCCGCCATCGGCTTCTATTTTGGCATGACTTATGTCATCTCGCAGAACACGCGTTTTGACCAGCTCGATGCCGAGTTTCTCAAGCCAGAGGACGAAAACAAGTTCAAAATCGGCAAGGACACCAAAGGTGCGATCGAAATCTACATCCCGAGAGCGGCTGATACAGCAGATATCGCTGAAATCCTCAAGGACCGCAACGTGATCAGCAATCCGCTGGTCTTCACGGTCCTGTCGAAATTCAACGGTTTTGATGGTGCCTATCTGGCTGGCACGCACTATGTCACGGACGACATGAGCTATGATGAGATCATGTACATCCTGACCCAGAAACCCAATGCCGTCCGGGTCACGTTCCCGGAAGGCCTGACCTACAGCGAGGTCAAGGAGCGCCTGACCGCCGCCGGGGTCAGTTTTGATGAAATGAGGCTCGACAGCCTGATGAAGAACCCACAGCTCTTCATCGACTACCCATTTGTCGCTGCGATCGATCCGAAACCGGGCCGAGACTGGTTGCTCCAGGGTTATCTCTATCCGGACACCTACGAGTTTGACATGAACACGGACGAGGAGACCATCATCCGCACCTTCCTCAACAATGCCCAGAAAAAGTTGCAGGACAAATATTTCGACCAAGCCGCGGCTCAGGGCATCTCGCTCGACGAGGCCATCACCATGGCCTCGATCATCCAGATCGAGACGTCCCTCAACGAGGAAATGCGCACCATTTCCGAAGTTTTCTGGAACCGGATGGACCGCGACATGCCCCTGGGTACTGACGCGACCATCAATTACATGCGTAAAGAAGCCGGCCTGGAAACCAAGCTCTGGCTGTCCCAGGCGGATATTGACGCGATAGCCGGTCCATATAACACGTACACGAATCCAGGTTTGCCACCCGGGCCGATCTGTTCGCCTGGCGATCTGGCGATCAAGGCTGCCCTGTGGCCTGCCAGCCACGATTACCTTTATTTTGTCGCCAAGGGCGACGGGACCGGGAGCAGCGACTTCTCCTATACGCTGGAAGAGCATAATGCCAAGGTGGCCAAATACCAGGCTGCCAGCCTGAACAGCCAGGAAAACAATGGCTGACCTGTCTGACCGGCCATTGCAAGCAAAACGCCCGGAACTGCTGGCTCCAGCCGGTGACCGGAACAAACTGGAGACTGCCATCGCGTTCGGGGCCGATGCTGTCTATCTGGGCAGCAAGCTGTTCAGCCTCAGGGCCCAGAGCGGCAATTTCACCTGGGAAGAAATGGCTGATGCCGTGCAGTATGCCCATGATCGCCAGGTCAAGACCTATGTTGCAGCCAATATTCTGGCCCATCCAGCTGACATGACTGCCCTGCGTGAGTTCATGCGGGCCATCAGGCAGATCGGACCGGATGCCCTGATCATTTCAGATCCGGGTGTTTTCACGCTGGCTCGGGAAGAAGCCCCACAGGTCCCCGTTCACATCAGCACCCAGGCCAGTGTGACCAATGCCGACACAGTTCGGTTCTGGGCCAGTCAGGGCGCCAGCCGGATTGTCCTGGCCCGTGAACTTGGGCTGGATGAGATCCGCTCAATCCGGGAACAAATCCCGCCAGAAGTCGAGCTGGAAGCTTTTGTCCACGGCGCGATGTGCATGGCGTATTCCGGGCGCTGCCTGCTGTCTAATTTCCTGACTGGCCGTGGCGCTAACCAGGGGGCATGCGCCCAGTCCTGTCGCTGGGAATACGAAGTGCGAGAGGTCAAGCGCCCGGACCAGCCCCTGCTTCTGACTGAAGATGAGCGTGGAACCTACCTGATGAATTCGCGCGATTTGTGCATGATTGAACATCTTCCGGCGCTTCATGCTGCCGGAATTGATAGTTTCAAGATCGAAGGCCGGGTCAAGAGTGCCTTTTACGTGGCAACCGTTGTCAAAGCTTACCGCGAGGCCATCGACCAGTATCTGGCTGACCCGGCGCAGTTTGAAGTCGATCCTGCCTGGTTGTCTGATTTGAGCAAAACCGTCCATCGTCCCTTTGACACGGGATTCTATTTCAGCCGCCCTGTCGAAGATGCCAAGATCTTCCTCCAGGATACGCAAGTCCGGGAAGCGGCTGTCGTCGGTGTCGTCGAAGCTTACTTGCCGGACAGTGGCTTAGCTTTCGTACAGCAGCGCAATAAAGTCAGCCTCGGCGAGACGGTGGAAATGGTCCAGCCCAAGGGTCGCCATCTCGAAATCAAGGTCCAGGGTTTGCTCGATCTGGAGCGCCAGCCCATCACCAGCACACCACATCCAAAGATGTACTATTTCCTGCCGGTTCCCGAACCGGTTGCAGCCGGATCCTTCATCCGTCGTCTGGGTGACAAAGACACCCCGGTCAAACGATAGGCAAATCAAAAGCCGGTGCAAGCCGGCTTTTTCTGGCAACGATCAATCAAAAATCCTCGAAAGCAAATCACCCATCATGTGGCGCAGTTTCTGGTCAAAACCGAACTGGGCCATGATTTCTTTGGCGATGACCAGGATGACTGGCCCGACCAGAATACCGCCCAGGCCGTAGGCTGCAACACCGACAATCATCGAAAACAGGGTAGCCATCGGATGCAAACGCAAGGCATTGCCCAGGATCGGCGGCTCGATGAAACGGCGAATGATCGAGACCGCCAGGAAGGTGATCAGAGCCCCGACCCCACCCCAGAAATTGGCATTGACGAACTGGTAGATTGCGATCGGGATCATGGTCGCGCTGATCCCAAGGACTGGCAGGAAATCCACAATGGCGGCCAGCAAGGCGAAGACCACGGCATATGGCATATCGATCAGGATCAGCCCAATCAGCACCATGGCAAAGGTGATGATCAAAAGCAGCATGTAGCCACCAATGACTCTCAGAAGCGTTTGCGACAGGATGTTGAACAGGTTGACTGACTTTTTCAGAAAGGACTTGTTGTTCAGGCTGCGGTCCAGGAAAAGGTAGAGATTGGCACTGTCAGAGATGAAATAATACCCGGACAGCAAGATGACGATGATGGTCAGGAAAATGGCCGGCAGATTGCCGACGAAAGATCCGAGGCTGTTCAAGAGCTTGGTGGCCAGAGTCGGGAAAGCATTGACCAGGCCCGTCTGCCATTCGACCAGGGATTGCTGGATGACGGTCAGGGTCTGTTCATCGACAATGCCGAGCAGATTGGTCAGGCGCCGCATCTGGTCGGTGACGACTGTCGCGATGTCTGTCTGGCTCAGGAACTGGGGAACATAGGTGGCCAGCTCACGCAGCTGGGTGATGCTGATGAAGATGATCCCTGCAACCAGGGCAATCAAGGCGAAGACCAGGATGATGTAAATGGCCACAGCCCAGCGGATGTTCAGGAGGGCCACAGGGGGTGAGCTCAAGTTTGCCGGAGTCGCTGTGAGTTCTGGACCGGCAGGAGTTTGGGCGCTGGTTTCCGGTCTTGGTTCAGGGGGGATTTTGCCTTTTTTACTGGTTGGCAAGGAAACCGGTGGCTTGGGTGGATGGATCCGGTTGGCCAGAGCGATGGCGCTCCTGGCCAGGACCAGGCCAGCTACAAAGGGCAGGAGCAAGATGAACAGGCGAAAACTGAGGTAAACCAGGGCAATCACCAGAGCCGAAATCAGCAAGTATTTGATGATGGTGATAATTGTGGCCAAGTCACGCTGTACTTTACCGGATTCTGGCATGGAAGCCCCCTTGCATGTCGCTGCCTGGATTTTCAGACGGACTGGTAGTACGTCACTCCAATTGTAGCAAGAAGCATCAGCAAAGCCAATGCAAACAGGAGACCACCCGGCATGGAAACATGGGCAGCTTGGCTGGATCGAGGCAGCCTGGTGGGCAGTTTGTACTGCGTCCGGCCCAGCAGGGCCAGCAGTGGGATCAGGGCCACAGCAGCCAGGAAGGTTGCGATCAGGGAGGCGTAAAAGATCGATTGTGTGGAGCGGGTCGGCAGATTCAGGTATTGGGCCGTCAGGCGGGGCAAGAGAGGGGTGAGGACGAAAAGCGTCAGATTGAGTGAGGCGTGGGCGATCATGCTGGGCAAGAGGCTGCCCCCGTGTAATCGCAGATAGCCGAGGAGCAATCCGGCCAGAAAAGGCGAAACGAGGAAAAATGGATCGTTGTGGAACAGGGCAAAAGCGACCGCCTGCCAGAAAATGGCCAGTCCTGGTGCCAGCTGGGCCCAAAGACTGGTCAGGATGACGCCACGGAACATCAACTCCTCGATCAGGGCAGGAGCCAGGACTCGGATCAGGATCAGGACAACTGTGACCGCCCAAGGCTGCTGCCAGAGATTGGCAAGGTAGTCATCGCTGCTGTCCGGTCTGGGCAGCCGCCAGCCCAGCCGCAGCATGAAATAGATGGAGAGGTTATTGAGCCCGTGGAAGACAACTGCAGCTGGAACTCCGACGACAGCTGCCAGGATCAGGCTGCCGTCACGGGAACGGCCGCCCCAGATGTCCTGCGCAGGAAGATGATCGATGAGGATGACCAGCAGGGTGGGCAAGAGGATCAGGCCACCCTGCATCAGGACGGCGCGGCTGACTAGACCCCGGAGCGAGCTTTGCGTCAGGAAGCTGGTCAATGAAGGCTGTGCCATGGCTGCAAGCTGCAAGGCCAAGGTCAGGATCGTATGGATGATCAGGAGCGTGCCGGCTGCTGTGCGGTTCATTGGAACTGGCCCAGATAGAAGTTCCAGAACTGGAATATTTCTGGTTCAAACAAGAAGACCAGCCAGGTGGCAATGACAATGAAAGGTCCGAAAGCCAGTGCACCATCTGGCTCGGCCTCGGATGGTTTCCGGGGTGTGTATTTTTTGACCAGCAATGGAATGGCAAAAAAGGAAGCCGTCAAGAAAGACAGGAAGACAAGGCTGGCTGCCAGCCGGTAATCGAGCATCCAGACACAGGGAATGATCAGTTTGACATCCCCCATGCCCATGGCATCCTGGCCGGCAATCCGGCTGCCGATCCAGCCAATTAACAGAAACAGAACCCCGGCCAGGATCCCGGCCAGGATGCGAAACCCCAGCTCGGCCACAGACCAGCCCTGATCCCAGATCTGAGCGGTCGCATGAACAAGAGCCAGAAAGGCCAGGCCAGCGGTCAAAGGATCCGGAATGATCCTGGTTTTCCAGTCAGCGATCAAAATCAATAGCATCAGGAAACTGGAAAGCAGGTAGAGGATGAAAAGCGTCAGCGGCTGGACACGCTGCCACCCGGCTGTGACCAGGATGGACGACAGGACAACCAGGGACAGGCCATCGGGCAGGAATCTGGTGCGTTGATCCGGTTCCAGTTCCGGTGGCACAGCAGTTTCTCCATATTCGACCAGCCAGGCAGATGGCAGGCGACGATAGGTCAGCCAAGCCCAAAGTCCCATCAGTCCACCCGGGATGAGCAACAAGAAATCTTGCACATGCATGGTTGATTCACCTCAATACATCTATCTTAAGCGATGGAGACCCGCGCATACAATCCAAAAACAGGATCGAATCGCCATCTCTTGCGGATTGTCAGGGTGCTGTAAGACCGTGAGCTCAGGGGTCATCGATTGTAAATTCATGTTAATCGAATGACAGGTTTGATTGACGTATTTTGTTGACAAGGCTTATAATGGGCAAGTTATAGAGATTGCCGATGAATCGATGCAATCATTTTCGATCATTTAGGAGGACATTCCATTGACGACTGTCGAACAGGTTAAAGATAAAATCATCCATCATTTGCGTTCAGAATATGCCCATCAGCCAGACACGGCCAGTCCGTTCGAGTTTTGGACGGCCTTGTCCCGGACGGTGGTCGAGCTGCTGGCCGACCGCTGGGAGACTTCGATCGCGCACTATGCGCGGCAAAGACAAGCTCATTACTTCTCAGCTGAATTCCTCGAGGGGCGCTCCCTGGTCAACAACCTGGTCAACTTGGAACTTTATGAAACAGTGCGCGATGCTGTGGCCAGCCTGGGCTTCGACCTGACAACTTTGGAAGAACAGGAGAATGATGCAGCTCTCGGCAATGGTGGCCTGGGCCGCCTAGCCGCCTGTTTTCTTGATTCCTGCGCGACACAGAACTTGCCCGTGACTGGTTACGGGATCTTGTACCGCTACGGGCTGTTCCGCCAGGCGATCGAGAATGGCTTCCAGAAAGAATACCCGGATGTCTGGATGGAACGCGGTTATCCGTTCATTGTCCGCCGGGATGATGAGAAGGTCCTGATCCACTACAAAGACATGGATGTCTTTGCTGTCCCCTACGACATGCCGATCACCGGATTTGGCACCGACAATGTCAATACCCTGCGCTTGTGGCGTGCTGAACCCGCAGAGGAATTCGACTTCAACCTGTTCAATTCACAGCGCTTCGATGATGCTGTCCTGCACAGGAACCGGGTCAATGACATCTACCGCGTCCTGTACCCCAACGATACCTCCTACGACGGCAAGGTCCTGCGCGTTCGCCAGCAGTACTTCTTTGTCTCAGCTTCGCTGCAGAGCATCATCCGCGAACATCTGAAAGTGCATGATGGCAATCTGAAGAATTTTGCCGAATGGCACAGCATCCAGCTCAATGACACCCACCCGGTCATCGGCATTCCGGAACTGATGCGCCTCCTGATGGATGAGCATGGCATGGGCTGGGATGATGCCTGGGCCATCACGTCGAAAACCTTTGCCTACACCAACCACACGGTCATGTCCGAAGCGCTGGAAAAGTGGGACATCAGCATTTTCCAGTTCCTGTTCCCGCGCATCATGGAAATCATCAGCCATATCGACTATCTGTTCCGCCAAGACATGCAGGCCCGTGGTATGCAGTATGACCGGATCAATTACCTGGCTCCGCTGGGCGACGGCAAGGTCCGCATGGCTTGGCTGGCCTGCTATGGCTGCTTCTCGGTCAATGGCGTTGCAGCTTTGCACACTCAGATCCTGAAGACTGACACCCTGCGTGAGTTCCATGAGCTGTGGCCCGAGAAGTTCAGCAACAAGACCAATGGCGTCACCCCGCGCCGCTGGCTGCGGACCTGCAACCCGGAACTGTCTGGCTTGCTGACCGAGCTATCTGGCAGTGATTCCTGGGTGACAAGTCTGGAATCACTTAAAGATTTGGAGAAATTTACATCGGACGACTCAGTCATGAATCGTTTCCTTGAGATCAAGCGCCAGCGCAAAGAGAAACTGGCCGCCTTTATCTTGAAAAATGAAGGTGTTGCGATCGATCCGGATTCGATCTTCGATGTCCAGATCAAGCGCCTGCACGAATACAAGCGTCAGTTGCTCAATGCACTCGAGATCCTGGACACCTATTTCCAGATCAAGGACAACCCGGCCGTGAATATCCATCCCCGCACGTATCTTTTTGCGGCCAAGGCAGCACCGGGCTACTTCAAGGCCAAGGCGATCATCAAATTCATCAATGAAATCGCCCGCCTGGTCAACAATGACCCGGATATCAAGGACCGGATCAAGGTTGTCTTTATCTCAAACTACAATGTCTCCCGCGCCGAAATGATTTTCCCGGCTTCTGATCTCTCGGAGCAGATCTCGACTGTCGGTCTGGAAGCATCCGGCACCGGCAATATGAAATTCATGATGAATGGTGCCCTGACCATCGGTACGCTCGATGGAGCCAATGTCGAAATTGCTGGCGTCGTCGGTCTGGAAAACTGCTTCATTTTCGGCCAGAAGGTCGAGGATTTCCAGGCGGCCAGAGGATACTACAATCCGCAGTGGCAGTACAACAATATCCCGGGCCTCAAGCGCTGCGTCGACACACTGGTCGATGGCACGTTCAACGACGAGGGCACCGGCATGTTCCAGGATATCTACAATGGCTTGCTCTATGGTTCCAACTGGCAGCCAGCCGACCCGTTTTATGTCCTCGGTGACTTTGATGATTACCGTAAAGCGCGCCAGTACACCGACCGTGTGTATCGCGACCGCCTCGACTGGGCCCGCAAATGCTGGGTCAATGTCGTCCGCAGCGGGTTCTTCAGTTCCGATCGCACAATTAACGATTATGCCAGCGAAATCTGGAAGGTCGACAGCGCCAAGATCTGAAAATTGCCGGGACCGGCTTTTAGTCTGACATAAGTCCACTTTTGGTGCTTCATGCCAAGAGTGGACTTTTTTTGCCCGCATCGATCAGGCCAGATAGCGTAGGAATTTCGTAATCGAGTGTTTTTCGGGTTATAATTTTCAAGGATCAGAAGCGAGATCAAACAGGAGGACATCCATGCGCAGGAATATCTTGAACTGCATCAGCACGATCGATGAACTGGACGTCGCAGCGTACAACCAACTCGGTCTTGGTGTCGAAATCCAGGATTTTACGGAACCTAACCTGAGCGCGACTGAAATCGAGGATTTGGTGCGGCGCTACAAAAGCCTGTTTCAGAATTTGCAGCAGCCCAAATCGCTGCATGGCCCTTTTCTCGATTTGAGGCCCAGCAGCCCGGATCCCATGATCCGTGTCATCAGCCAGCAACGATACATCAAGGCTCTGCAGATCGCCACTGAACTGCAGGCCGACTTCATTGTTTTTCACAGCCAGATCAATCCGCAGTTGAACGAGCCCTTTCTCTCTGACCTCAATAACCTTCAAAGCAGGGATGCCTGGCAGGAGATCATCGCACAGGTACCAGATTTTGGTGGAACGATCGTCATTGAGAATGTCTTTGAAATCACCCCCGCCATGCTCAAGGCACTGCTTGAAGCCATCGCCTTGCCCAACATCAAGGTCAATCTCGATATTGGCCATAGCAAGCTCGGCACCGCCCCGCTGGCCGAATGGATCCGCGAGCTTAAAGACTACATTGCCTACATCCATCTCCATTCCAACAATGGCATCCATGACCAGCACGTCAAAGCACCACAAGGCGAAATCGAAACCCTCTATCAGTTGCTCGATCGCTATGCCATCAACCCCGCCATCGCGTTGGAATACCCGATCCAAGACCTGGATCAAGAAATCCGGATGTTCCGGGCCATTTGAGGATCTAAATCCGAAAGGACTTCAATCGTGCTAAACTGATGAAAGAACAGCACGTTACAGGGAATTGCGAAGCATTGTGTGAGCAGAGGTAGGAAATGAGCAGATGTATCCGTTGTGGCAAGGAAGGTCAGGGCATTGTCTGCAGGCGCTGCTCACGAAAAACCGGGCGTCTGGTCGATGAAGTCAAAAAGGATGGCGGCAAATATGTTGGTGTGGTCGCTCTGGCAGCACTGGGATCGCTGGTTGGCTACAAGGCGATCCAGCACTTGAAGGGAAAATCATCGAAATGAAATCGAAATGCTGGCCATGCTTAAGGACGGCGGTGACTATGTGAGTGCGAACCATTTGGAACCGCTCATGGACTGGTACCGGACACAATAAAAAATCCGTTTCCGGATCAGGCCAGTTTGCTTTGGGAAATGGACCTGATTAATTTTGCGAGGTTAGTCATTAAGCGCAGCAACTGGGAGGATATCAACATTAATTTTCATGAAATGGTAAATTGGCGGATCCTTCAAAAAATGTTAAAATAGTGCTGTGTGATAAATTTGGAGGTTATGAATGTATAAAATCAACGACTATGTCGTGTATGGTTCGACGGGTGTGTGCAAGGTTGTTGATATCAGCCTGGAGAATTTTGGCGGCGGTTCGAGCCGGAAATATTATGTCTTAAGCCCTGCCTTTGGCAATTCGGTTGAAATTTTCATCCCGACCGATAAACAGGACTCCGCGTTGCGGCCGATCCTGACCAAGGACCAAACCTTGGCGCTGATCCATTCCATGCCGGAAATCGAAAGTGAATGGATCCTGGATGACAGCTCCCGCAAAGCAAAATTCAGCGAAATACTTCAGTCAGGGGATTTGAAGGAAATCGTCCGCCTGATCAAAATGATCCATTTTCGAAGACTCGATTTGCAGAATAGTGGCAAGCACCTGGGCAATGCCGATGCAGAAATCATGAAGCAGGCAGAAAAAATCCTGCACCACGAATTCGCTTGTGTGCTGGATCTACAGCCTGACGACGTATTGGATTTTATCAGGGCAAATACTCAGTGAAAATTCCACTCATGTGCTAACTGGCTTTGCCAGACAAGGCGAAATTGCACCACAGGATATGGCCCGTTAGCGTATCGAGCTGAACGATATCAATTCGATTCAAGCTGCACTGAAAAAAAAGGTATCCTAATCTCTGCCGTTATGAATCCAGCGGATGGACCTGGCTTTTCGGAACAGGCGCAAGGGCAGGCTGAAAATGCTGAATTCGGGTTCCACCGCACTTAGCTCTGGCGGCTGGGCCAGACGATGGATCCGGTGGTGGACCTGGCGCATCAGGTGCTGGCGTTTGCGGACGGACAGCTTATTCATCTGCAGGGCGATGGCCAGGAACAGCTGGGCCTCGACGGTGCGCAGGAATGCGCGATAGGGGCGTTTCCAGGTGTTCCAGAGCTGCTGGTCCCAGATGAAATGGCGGATGATGTCAACGGCTTTCAGGTAGTCATTGACATTTTTGATGCTGAAATTGCCGGTGATGCCGGTGCTGCGCAGGCAGTAATGGTAGATCGGCTTTTGCTGGATCGCCACCCGCCCGGATTTGATCAACAAGCGTGAAGTCGTGGCTACGTCTTCATAATAGATTGAAGGGTAGGAGATGTTGTGCTCGGCAAACAGCTCGCGGCGATAGAGCTTGTTCCAGGCAAAGGCGGGAATGCGCAACAAGGTCAGTGACATCTGGGCGGCTTCCTCGCCAGAGAGATTTTTGTGCATGGTCAGCATCCGGAACGGGACCTTGATGCCACCGCGAGGGAAGTCGATGTAGAAATTGCCCATGACGATGTCGGCCTGGCGTTCCTCGGCCAGGTTTGCCATGCTGCTGATAAAGTCGGGCTCGACATAATCATCTGAGTCAACGAGGGCGACGTATTTGCCGGTGGCGAGGGCGATGCCATTGTTACGGGCCGCAGCGAGGCCCTGGTTTTCCTGCCAGAGCGAGCGGAAAATCGGATACTTGGCCTCGTAGCGGCGAATGATGCTGCCACAGCCATCAGGTGAGCCGTCATTGACCAGGATCACTTCCAGAGGCTGGTAGTCCTGCGCCACCAGTGAGTCCAGGCAGCGTTCGAGGTATTTCTCAACTTTATAAATTGGCACTACGATACTGACCAGGGGTCGTTCCATTGCCATACCATCCTGACTTGATTTACTGGATATCAGGCCACGGGCAGTCACTTTTGCCGACGGGCTGCTATCAGTGTATCACGCATTCCTTGCCAGATCCTATATAATGGAATCAGAGAGCGAATTCCTTTTACCCGGGCAGCCCTTTCTGCCCGGTTCTCCTCATGGAGGTGTCCGCAATGCCTGCTATTGCCACTTCTGCCACAGGAACAACCGCTTACCAGGGACCGAAAACTCTGTTCCAGCTTCTGGTGCATCTGCTGCGGCAAATGGTCAAGAGCCTCAAATGGCGCCTCCTTTTTGCCATTCTGACCTTCATCCTTGTTTTCATTGTCCATACCTATCTGATGGTTGTCGTCAATGACACCATCCGCATCGTCGAGCAAAACCGCTGGTTGGCGATGATCCTGAACCTGGTCAAAACGGGACTGTCCAAACGGGCGGCAGCCGGGCAGTCATTCAATAGCCTCTTGTTCTGGATGCTGCTGTCGACAATTGCGTTTGGCACCGTTTCCCGGCTCATTTCCTTCGGCATCAAGCAGTTTTTCAAAGATCTGGGCAACATGATGGATCTGCTGTTTCATCTGAGGGTCCAGGGCAGCGGCGGCAAGTCGGTTCCCTGCACGCTGGTCGGTTTCAGCTTCGCCATGCTGGCCGGGATTTTCATTCTGAATAATGCCGCTTGCCTCATGCTGGCGGTTTTCTTGTTTCTATCCGTCAGCCAGCGCGAGAGAAGCTTTCTGATCCTGGTCCTGAGCCTGGCCAAATCCGACCTGCAACGCCTGTTCCGGGTCAAAAAACGCAAGATCTTCAACATCGATGCGTTTGCGGTTCTCGTCTGGGGGCTGATTCTCGGCCTGCTGCTGTCCGGCCTGATTCCCCCGGTCATCTTTGGCAAGCCGATCGTCAGCACCGTGGTGAAAATCTTGATCTTCGTCGCAATTGTAGTGATCGCCAGCCTGAACAAGGCGAAACAGAAAACGGTCGCCAAAATCGTCCTGTTTCTGGCCCTGGCTGCAGGCATGGTCATTCTGAAAAAAATGAATGTCTGGGCGGACGACTCGGGCTGGTCGGAAAGCGGCCGCAACATCCGCGGCTGGCTGGCCAACAGTGGCACACCGACCGCCCTGATGTTGAGCCTTTCCCCGGCCCTGCTGTCCAGCCTGGCCAATGTCCTCGGGCCGATGTTCCCCGGTTTCATGCTGGGACTGATCAAAAATCCCAACATGAACCCGTATGAATACATCCGGAACAATCTGACGCCAGAGCAGTTCGCCGAGGTCCGCGCCCTGACGGAGCAGCGCCACCAGGAAAGCGTCGAACAGCTGCTGGCAGAAAATTCCAACACCAATTTCATCAAAGATTTCCTCAGTGGGGTCTATAACGATGTCTCGGAACTGGCCCAGGCTTACGAAGATTTCCGCCATACCCTGGAAGTCGAGTTGCCGCAATACCTGGTTGAGAATCCCCTCGAGGCGTTGAACAATTCCTGGCAATTTGTCCGCGGCGTAGGGGGAGCAGTGGGTGATCTGGCCAGCGAAGGCATGAACATCCTGAGAGACCTGGCCAGGGATCCGGGTATCTTGCTGGCTACGATGGAAATGACCGCCTCGGATCTGGTCAATGATCCGATCGGGTCTGGTCAGAAGGTAGTCTCGACTTTGTATGAAATGTCCGGGTTGCAGGATATCGTCAACTGCATGGATCCGAACAAGAGCGCCACCGAACGGGCTGGTCTGTATGCGATGGGCGTGATCAAGATGTACGGCCTGATCGATGGTGCCGGGACCGTGGCTGACACCAGCCGGGCTGCTCTGAACAGATTGTCCACCTATGCGGATGACCTGATCCGCGCGGCCGGTGGCACACCAGGCGGGGCTGTCCGCTCGGCCGATGACCTGGTCCGCTTGCATGCCGGATTGCAACGCACGGCAGCGGGCCGACAGGCTGCGGATGATTTTATCAGAGCCATTCAGTCTGGCGGCAGTGAAGATGACATCTTGCAGCGGATCCTGAACATTCAGCAGGACCGCAGCTCGATCCGCGCTCTCAACGAACTGGCCAGAAACAGCGATGAAGCCGCAGCGGCTGTCCAGCAATACAACCGCCAGTTGCAAAGCCTGTTTGACAAGGTCGACAGGGAGGTTCGGGAAGAACTGGCCACACGCCTGGCGTGCAGCAGCGACGATCTCCAGGTGATTGCCGCCACCAACAAGAGCGGCCAGATCAAGATTGGTTTTGACCGGGATGTGACCATCCGGCTTAATGGCCATGACATCAAGCCCGGTCAATGGGATGATCTCTACCGGCAGCGCCTGTATGAAAATTCCCGGGCCTATTTCCCGGATTCAATGACCCCCGATGATGTCATCCAGCGACTCGACCATGCCTTGACTGATAAATTCCATCCGGAGGCCTATGGCGCCAACGAACGAGCCCTTGATCTGGCTGTGAATCGGCAAGCTCACCTGATCGCCGACGCCGAGCAGGTCGGCAATGCCATTACCTACAAGGGCATGAAGCATTTCGACGAAGCCGCCAAGTTTCGCACGCTCGATCCGCTGCGGTTTGAAGATGAGATCTCGGAGGGCATGCGCCAGCTGACCAAGCAATGGGACAACCAGGTCATGCCGGCTGCCCAGCACTTCAATGCCTCGGTCCAGTCCAGCCGCCTCAACCAGGCGATCGACATCATGAAAAATGTCAACCATGGTGTGCCGACGGTCGAAATCGAACGCGCCTTGCAGGCGATCGGATACACCAAGGAACAGGTGGCACTCGACCTGGGCAAGCAGTTTGAAACGATTGTCAAACTCGGCCGCCAGATCCCTTGATGCCTGGGGCTCAGGGCCGCGCCGTGAAGTATTCTGGCCGATCCATCCGCCTGGTCCAGATTCTGGTCGCTGTGGCTGTGCTGGTGCTGCTCACCTGGTACCTGAACCGCAGTCATGCTGAGATGGTGACGGTGCAATCCGCATTCCCAGGATTTGTCGTGATCGATCCGCCCGAGGAGGTCTCTGCCCTGGCGATCCAGGGAGACATCGTTTGGGCTGGTGGCGTCGATGGCCTGTTCCGGATCGACCGCGTCACCTATGATGTTTTGGCTCAGACTCCTGAAGAGGCAAGTTTCACATACACGCGGGCGATCCTGGTCGATCAACTTGGGCGAGTCTGGGTGGGCCATGACCAGGGCGTTTCCTGCCTGGCGGGCGGCCGATGGCAAACACTAAGCCATAAGGACGGTTTACCAGACAACCGTGTCAATGCGTTGGCTGAGGATCCCTCAGGCCTGATCTGGGCAGGAACCTGGGGCGGTGCCGTGCAGATTGCACCATCCGATGATGGCCTGTCAGCACTCATCATCCGGACGTGGACCCATTCTGATGGCCTTGTGAGCGACATGGTCAATGTCATCTTGCCCGATGCCTGGGGTGGGATCTGGTTTGGCTCCTACAACAGTCGTGGTGGTATCAGCTACCTGACCTCCGCTGGGGATTGGCGGTACTGGACTGTGGCCAATGGCCTGCCACACGAGTATGTCACCTCGATTTTCCAGGACATGGATATGAATGTCTGGGTGGGGACGGGGCTTTTGAGTGAGGGCGGGGCAGCGATCTTCCAGTGTGAGGGTGACGCTTGGACGCTCGTGCGAACCATGACCCAAGACGACGGCCTCGCTGGTGAAAAAGTCCGCTCGATTTTCCAGAGCCAGGACGGACGGATGTGGCTCGGATCCGAATACGATGGTGTCGCGATTTTCGGTCCCAGTGGCCTTGTGACCACCCTCGACCGGACGACTGGACTATCCGACAACGAGGTCAAGGTCATGGTGCAGGACAAGGACGGCCAAATCTGGCTCGGTACACGCTACGGTATCACGGTTATCACAGATGGACTGAGCGTTTTAGATTGATGCTTCGTCAACTTTTCCCGAACATCTCGAGCAAATGGCCGATGGCGATGATCGAATGGGTCAAAGATTTGGCTGTTTGATTCAACACCGCTCAACCGTCTGGCAATTTTTTGCAGGACCTGGTCACCCATCGCATGACCAAAGGCTTCATTGACTTCCTTGAAATCGTCAAGATCGAGAAAGAGAAAACAGAAATGATCCACAGTGGGGTCTAAAATCAAATTTTCGACCGTTTCCTTGAAGCGATTCTTGTTGGGTAAACCGGTGACCCGGTTGACATAGGCCAAGTCTTCGATTTCTGCCAATTTGCTTTGCAACATGACATTGGCTGCAGCGAATTCATCGCGGGTTGATTCCAGATCGTCATAAGCAACATATGTGCCGATTCCAAGTTCATCACGGAGGACTGATTCGGAATAATAGCCTCGGCCAACACCGACACGCAGGTTGGCCAAGTCATCGAGGTTGATTTCCCGGAAATCAGAACGGGTATGGACAACGATATGTGAATCGAACAGGGAACAGGATATTGGTCAGATAAGGATCGAAGCCATAGAGGCTACCATCGGTCGTGTAGGAAAACGGGGGATAATCGCGGTCCACCTGGTAGTTGAGCACGTTCGTCTGGTTAAGAGAATAACATAGTCAATGAAAGGCATCGCATGTCAAAATCGTCAATGCTATAATATTCAACACTATGGGTCTGTCGGCGTTTGATGGACCTGGTTTGCCAAATGATTTCAAGAGGTTTTCAACGTGGAAAATCGCTATTTGCATAAGCAATTCGAAACGGAACAATACAAAAACCAGTCGAATCTTGTCTATCTAAGCACCATGGGTATGTGTGCCATTCTTGCCGTTATCTTTTTGTTCGTTGCCGGTAGTCCAGTGGTGGCAGCCTTGCAAGTGGTGGCCGTGCTGGTTTCCGGTCTGGCGATCTGGCTCAATCGCAGGCAGCGGTATGGTCAGGGTTCCTTGCTATTCATCAGCCTGATCTCGCTGATGTCAGTTGTGGAAGTCCTGCAATTCGGCCTTGCTGCCGGATTCCAGTATTATTTTTTCAACATGGCCGGGCTGATCATGTTCACCAGTTGGAAACCCTGGCAAAAATGGCTGGGCGTCCTGATCGACACGGCACTGTTTGTTGCCGTTTATTTCCTGGCTTACAAGCAGATACCTCCCGTGCAGATGAGCATGGGCATGATTGGATTTTTCCATACGCTCAATGTCGTGCTCAATGTGGCTGGCGTAGCCAATTCGGCCAGCTATTACATCAAAATCGCTACCAAAGCCCATCACCAGGTCAGCAATCTGGCGATGAAGGATTATCTGACCGGCCTGATGAACCGGACCTCCTTTGATGATTTCATGAAAGAGCTATGCTCCACACAGCAACATGCAGCACAAGGTCTGGCGATTCTGATGCTCGACCTGGACCATTTCAAAAGAATCAATGATACCTGCGGCCACTTGTGCGGCGATGAGTTGTTGCGCCAGTTTGCTGCCATCCTCAAGCAAAGCATTCGATCGGGCGATCTGGCGGCTCGTTATGGCGGAGAGGAATTTGCAGTTGTAGCCCGGATGGAAGATCCTGCGCAAGCGCAGGACCTGGCCGAGCGTTTGCGCCATGACGTTGAATGCATGAATTTCAAATCTGGCGGTCAGGAAAAACAAGTTACCGTCAGCATCGGCGCTTTGTTTGTACCCCCGAAGGTTCATTTAGATCAAAATCCGGTGCTGGACCGGGCCGACAAGCTCCTTTACCAGGCCAAAGCCGAAGGGCGCAACCAGGTTGTTTTCGAAGCCATGCAGCCCTGACCTGTCAGCCGGAAGGAATAAAACGATTTTTCCTAATCTTGGAAAGCATTGAGGAGTGGCGATGTCAGATCATAATCATGTTCGATTTTCGGATTCAACCCTGATCGATTTGGAACATCTCTTTTCACTGGATATGGTCCTGGTTGCCGTGGTCAGTCTTGATGGCCTGCTGTTGAAGGCCAACCGGGCCTGGGGGGCGATACTGGGTTATCCGATTGATCAACTACTCAATCAGCCATTCATTCGCTTGATCCATCCGGAGGATGTCGCAGCGACCCAGGCAACCATGGAGCGGCTCAACAATCAGGAGGATGTGGGCGGCTATGTCAACCGCTACCGCTGCCAGGATGGTTCGTATCGTTTCATGGAATGGAATGCCCAAATGCAAGATGGCCTGATCTATGCCATCGCCCGTGATGTCACTGAACGCGTCCGGGTCAAAGAACAACTGCAAGCTGAACATGAACGCATGGAAGCAGCGATCTGGAGCAGCAATGACGGGATCTGGGACCGGGATTTGCGCGATGGCAGTTCGTATCTGTCCCCTCGCTGGAAAGAACAATTGGGGTATTCCGATGAGGAATTATCCAATACTCAAAGTCTGTTTTATGAACTTCTTCACCCGGAAGATCTGGAGCGGGTCAAACACATGCTGGACGATTATCTAAAACATCGGATCGATACCTACGATGTTGAATTCCGCCTGCAGCACAAGGCTGGCCACTATCGCTGGATCCAGTCCCGGGGCAAGGCATTCTGGGATCAGTCTGGGCAGGCATACCGGATGGCGGGAGCCCATACGGATATCACGGAGCGCAAGCGCCAGGAGAAGCAGATTGAAATTCTAAGCTTCCATGACCAACTGACCGGGCTTTTCAACCGTTATTATTATGAAAAAACGATCGAAGAATGGGCTTTGTCACTCCATCCGTTCGATCATGTTTCGTTGATTGTGGCCGATGTCAACGGACTCAAGCTGGCCAATGATGCCTTTGGTCATGCAATGGGGGACCGGCTCCTGCTGGCCTTCACCAGCGCCCTCAGAAAAGTCGCCCGCCCCCAGGATATCGCAGCGCGGATTGGCGGCGACGAATTCGTCCTGCTGATGCCTGCGATGCCTGAAACTGAAGCGAAACTGGTGTTAACCACGCTGACCCAGGCTTGCGGGGATGAACAAATTGATTTCCTGGACCTTTCGGTAGCCCTGGGACTTGTTACTGTATCAGCGGGTGATATGTCCATCCAAGATGCCTATAAAGTGGCCGAAGATGCCATGTATGAGCAAAAGATGGTCGAGGGTGAACGTTATCGCAACAAAATGGTCCGCCAGATGGTCAACCAGGTGCTTCTGGCTGATCCGGTTGAAAAAGTCCATTCTGACCGCGTAGCCCAAATTTGTGTGCGCCTGGGCAAGCTGCTCGGGCTCAATACCAGCCAGTTGGCTGCATTGGAGCTTGCCGGCCAATTGCATGACATTGGCAAAATCGGACTGGACCCTGACCAGGTTTCGTGGGACGAGCATGCTCAGGGCAAAGACCCAGATGACCTGAAGAAGCACGTCCAGATTGGTTATTATATTCTGCATTCTGCCAGCCAGTATGCCCACATCGCCGAGGCTATCCTGACTCATCACGAGAAGTTCGATGGCCAAGGGTATCCGAAGGGGCTCAAAGGCCAGGAGATCCCCCTGATTGCCCGGATTCTGAAAATCGCCAATGATTACGAGATCCTGGTCAGACATGGCTTGCCAGTGAATGCTGCAGTGATTCGCATGGTTGAGCAGGCAGGGAGCGCCTATGATCCGGCAATAATCCAATCGTTTATCGAACAATCGGTGTTTTTCGACGGCGCAACCCGTCCTGGACAGAACGTGTTGCAAGCCGGTCCGATGGCAGATGCTTCTGATCTAAATCCGACAGATCACAGAATTGGGCAAGAACTGGCTGAAAAAGTCGCCGGGATGATGGTAAATCACCAAATGGACAATACCGTGCTTGGTCTGGTCTCCAACCAGCAGTTTTTCGAGGCATTCTACCAGTACCACAAAAAGTCCGAATCGGAACTGACACCGTACAAGCGCATCTTTGAGCACGCCAATTATGGCTTGAGCATCAACGAGCTGGATGGTACAACGCTGTACATCAATCCGTATTTTGCCCGGATCCACGGTTATGAACCCGAGGAGCTGATTGGGCGAAAAATTGATTTGTTTCACACGCCCACCCAGCAAAAACATGTCTTCAAGCTGGTCAGGAAAATCGTCGATCAGGGTGGGTTTCAGGCCGAGGAGGTCTGGCATGTCGACCGCTCAGGACAGGAATTCCCGATGCTGATGACCGGCATTTACATCGAAGGCGATGTAGAACGGGGCTTTAAGCCATCCATGGCAGCGACATCGATCGACATTCGTGAGCTCAAGGCCAAGGAAGCGGAGATCCTGTATTTGAACCAGCATGATCCTCTGACTGGGCTTCTCAACCGCAATGCCCTGAACTCGCTCATGGTCGAAGCCTACCATGAGTCGGACACAAAGGCCCAATCGGTGCTGTTCATCAACATCGACAAATTCAAGCTGGTTAACGACGCTTTGGGACACCAGGCGGGCGATGATTTGCTGGCTCAGCTGGCTGGCCGGATTGTGGCCCTGGTTGGTGCCAGTGAACATGTCTACCGATATGGCGGGGATGAATTTCTCATCCTGCTGCCGTCCCTGGATTTTGCTGAGGTCTCTAATGTGGCCAAATCGATCCAGAAATTGATTGTGCGCCAGATCGACATCCATCACTCGGCTGTCCTGATTACCGCCAGCCAGGGCATCTGCATCGGTCAACCTGGGCTGACCCTCGAACAGACCGTCACCCGGGCCGAGACAGCCCTCTACGAGGCGAAAAAGAAACGCAATACGATTGCGATCTATCAGGATTCGATGGAAAAAGCCCGGACCCGCGATGTCATTTTAGAGCAGGACCTGCAGTTTGCTCTGGAGCAAAACCAGTTTGAATTGTTCTACCAGCCGATTTTCAATGTCCGTACCGGCCGGATCGACCAGGCTGAGGCCTTGCTGCGCTGGAACCATCCGGTATTTGGCCGTGTACCACCACTCGATTTCATTCCGATTGCCGAGCGGACGCGCCTGATCATCCCGATAACCGACTGGGTGATCCGGGAAGCGTGTACCAAAGTTGCCGAGTGGACCAGTCTTGGTATTGAAGGGATCATGGTCAGCGTCAATCTGTCCATCCTGTCGATTGAAAATCGCGGCGATGAATTGGCCGATTTCATTACGGCTGCTATTGCGGACTCTGGCATTTCACCTTCCCGGTTCAAGCTTGAGATCACCGAAAGCACGCTGGTCAACGACTTGGATGAGATTGTGGCTGTTTTCCAGCGGTTGAAACAGATCGGTGTAAAACTGGCTCTGGATGACTTTGGTACCGGCTATTCGTCCTTTGGCTACATGAAAGACTTGCCGCTCGACATCATGAAACTCGACCGGTCATTGATCGGCAACATTGACGTGAGCGAAAAGGAGCAGATGATCGTCGGTTCGATGGTCACCATCATCCATGGCCTCGGTCTCGAAGTCGTTATCGAAGGTGTTGAAACCCAAGCGCAGCTCGACAGCATCATGAAATTCGACTGTGACTTTATCCAGGGCTATTATTTCAGCAAACCTCTGCCAGCGGATGAATTTGTCCGCTATTTTTTCTCGGTAACAGAGCAATACCGCAAAGAATTCCTGTCGGCATACCCGGTCCTGCATTCCCAGGTGCTACTGGACTGGCAAGAGGACTGGGCCAGTGGCAATACCCAGATCGACCGCCAACACCAGGAACTGATGCAGGATGCCAATCGCCTGATCCGCGTCGCCCTGGAAGGCAAAGACCAGGCAAAACTGGTGCGTGAACTAGATCATTTGATTGAGCATGTGACCGATCATTTTGCCTTTGAAGAAGAAGTGCTGGAAACAGTTGGATATCCTGAGCTGATTGCCCATCAAACAGAGCATGAACGGCTCGTCCAGGAAATTAATCGCCTCAAACAGCGCTATCTGCAGAACAAGGTCAAGCCGACAGCGTTGTTTAGCTTCCTGATCGACCAGGTGATCCTCGGCCATCTGGTTGATGAAGACAAAAAATTTTTCAGCTGGATGCACCAGTAGCCATTTTGCCGCGCAGGATGGCCGTTTTGAATCGCCAGCCGTGGGCTGTTGCGACAGCTTTGACTTGTTTGGGGATTGCGCCCAGATCGAGCTTGATCTCATAGGCTTTGCCGTCGAGTCCATACTGGACCAGCTTGACCTTGCGATAGAGGGTGGTGCCTGACTGGAATGACTCACTGTTTGAGCTGCCAAAGGAAATCCCCGAGCCTGTTTCTTGGGTCATGCTGTAGTAATAGACCGTCTGCTCTGCCGAGTCAGCCCGGACCAGACCTTCAAAGACAATTTTTTTCTTGCCACCAAGCCAGCTGGTATTGAGGAACTCTGCCGCGATGTCGAGATCACTGTAGCCACCCCGGCTTACAGGCAGATTCAAAGTTCTGAGCTCTTGTTCGATCTGGGTCAGTAATTCATCGCGACCTGCCATTGCACCATCCTCCTGAAAATCGAGGTAGACGTTTTTTCCAGTATACGCCGGTCCTGGACCGATGCCTATTGGAATCCCTATGCAAACTGGCCTGATCGAAATGGTCCATTTCATTCACTTTGATAAGGCCAGTTTGCATAGGGATTTTGTTACGAGCTTCAGGATTTTTGGTTTACCTCAGATCTATTAGCCAAAACAGTTGATTGTTGCCGGTTAGAGTGATTAAAATACAAGCATTGATCGATCCAGCCAATCAAATTATGGAGGCCAGATCATGAGTGCGAAAGCAGCAAAGACACCCCGACAGGCGAACCAGCAGCCGGGGCAATCCGTGCCAGATTCCATGCCAGAATTGGATGCAACCCAGACCACCATGGGTCTCATCCGGTTGATGCTCGTCAGTGCTTTCAAAAATGTGCCCAAAATGCTCAAGGGCATGCTGATCCAAGGCGCGTTCGCGTTTTTATTCGTCTTTTTCATCAATTTCTATGCCATGGCGATCAAAAACGAAGGATTTGGCATGTCCCTGCCTGCGGACAGCCCCTGGTATCCACTCCTGAACATCGGCGACAACCAGGCCGCCTTTTCAGCCTTGAGCTTTCTCTTCATGTTTGTCCTCTCGACCTTGTGGGGCCGGATCCGCGGCCGTGGTGTCAAGCAATTTTTCAAGGAGATCTTCAGTGTGCCGGGCTGGACAGCCCAGTCTTTGCGTGAAACGGGGCGCTTCTCGTTGCCTGTGTTGGCCGTCTCCAGCGGCCTGATGCTGTTCACGAGCCTTTTGATCCAGAACCGCTACCTCTATGTCACCTTCGCGATTGGCTTGTTTTTCGCCTATGCCGCGGGCAATGCCGACTTTTCCATGTTGCTGTTCCGGGCCATCTGGTCTGACCTGCAGCGATTGTTCCGGCGCGGCCGGCCGGTCCAGCCGGCGCATACCGGCTCGATCGCCCTGACCATGCTCGGGTTTATGGTTGGTTCGATCCTGCTGTTTTACTTGCCCCGGCAGCCTATCCTGCCCATGGTTCTCGGTGCCCTGCTGGTCATTGTCGGGATCTTGCTGTTTCGCCGGAAAATCACACCCCAGACGGCCGTCTTCATCCTTGGCCTGGCGACCGTTTATGCACTCCTTTCTGAGCTGGATATCCGCGTCTTTGCTGATGATGGCGGCTGGCAGGAAGGGGGTGGCACCCTTTCGTCTTACGCGCGCAGCCCGGGTGCCGCCGATGTCGTGAAAACAGGTGTCCAGCCAGGCATCCTGGGAACGATGGGCAGCATGCTTGGCAGCATCTTCAGCACCGGCTACAACGCAGCTGCCAGCGCAGCTGGCGCAGCAGTCGATGCCGGAAAATACGTCGGTGGCAAGGTGGTCGATGGTGCCAAATATGTCGGTGGCAAGGTGGTTGATGGCGCCAAATACGTCGCCGAAACGGCCGTCAACACCGGCAAGGAAGTCGTCCAGATCGGCCGCGACCTGCTCAATCCTGACATCATCAAGGATACTGTGGTTAATATCAAAAATGAGCTGGTTGACACCGCCAAGATCATCAAAGATGGTGTGGTCACAATTGCTTCCGAAGTCAAGCAGGCAGCGGTTGATGTATACAACGATCCCCAGATCCTGGTGGATACGATCAAGGGCACTGCCGGTGACATCAAGGATGGTGTTGTCACCGTCGTCACCGAAACAGCCCAGGCGGTCAAGGATATCTACAACAATCCGGAGCTGATCCTGGACACCCTCAAGGGCAGCGCAGAGACGGTGAAAAACGTCGTGACCAATGTGGCTTCCGCCATTTATACGACTGTGACGGACCCTGAGAAAGCCTGGGAGTTCGTCAAAGATGCCGTCGGCGTCAAGGATTTCCAGAATTCCTGGGATCCCAACAAGCCACTGATCACCCGCATCGGCAGTGTTTTGACGGGCACGATCAAGCTGGGCACGACCATCGCGACTGCCGGCCAGGCGGGGGCGGCGATCAAGTCCGGGGTCAAGGCAGCAGGCAGTTTCGTCGATGATATCGGTCGTATTGTTGGCACCGGTGTCAAAAAAAGTGGCAGTTTGGTCGACGACGTAGCCAAGGCTGCAGCCGGCACGAAAAAAATCGTCAAAGGCGTGCCAGGCAAACTGCCGGTTAAACCGGGCGCTGGCTATACGACCTCAACCAAGCCGGTCAAACTCGGCGGCATCACGGACAAGTCAGCCAAGGCCATCCAGAATGTCGCCGATGACATGGGCGTCCAGATCCATACCCGGCCGGTCACTGGCAAGGCCAAGGATCTGCTCGAAAGCGGCAAAGCTTTGCCCAAGCCAATGGAGATCAAGGCCAAAACGCTCAACAAGATCGATGAGCTGATCGGCGGTCCGCAGGGCCGTGAAGGCGCAGTCGGGATTTTCCAACCTAAAAAACCACCGGAAAACATCATGAACAAGCTCAGCAAAGAAGTGCGCGAACAAATCGAAGAGCGCTTTGAGAAACGGGCCAAGGAATACACCAAATACATCGATGAATTGAAAAGTAACAAAAACGTCGAGATCATCGACAACATCATCTATGACAAGAAAACTGGCAAGGTTTTCACCGGCGATGTCGACATTTATGACATCACCAGTTTTGATGGTTCGCCTTTGCCAGAAAAGATCAAACAGCAAGTCTGGAAAAAGCTGGAGTCGATCGGGCCGTCCAACGTCAAGCATGGCAACCTGACTTCCTGGAATCCCAGCGATCCGCATTTTGATCCCAAGGCCTTTGAAGGCATGATCAATGACGGCAAGCAGACCTTCATCAACACTGAAGGGAAACTGGTCAATGGTTCTGGTGTCACATCCTTCAATCCGCTCAATAACCCAACGCATAGTTTTGCCAATTGACCCTTGAAAATGGAAACAACCGAGATCAGGCAAGGAGACGATTATGACACCAAACGATCCTGTGGCTCTGCGCAGGCAAGTGCTCGACCGGATTTTCCAATTATTCCAGGACGCTGAAGCGGTTGAGGCGGAGGCAGGGCTGGACTCTGAACCCTATCGGGCGGTC
The DNA here is from genome assembly GCA_009928985.1 of Clostridia bacterium. Classification (GTDB taxonomy): domain Bacteria; phylum Bacillota; class Clostridia; order Saccharofermentanales; family UBA5734; genus UBA5734. Next base: position 11,288 of record SABL01000009.1, on the reverse strand, counting down.
AGCCAGGAAATGGCCAGCCTCGTGGGCGAGTACATCGCCAGTACGCCGATTGTACCACTGTCGCGCTGCCCTTTTTCTGGGGATGTTTTCAGCCATTCCCTGGACACAACAGGCTTGGATGGCCTGTGGTGGAATAGTGATTCGCCCCAGCGACCGATCGAGAATCTCCTGCCGACTTTTTTCGCCTTCAGTGGCGCATTAAAACTAGCCCCATTAGTCGAAACTGCGCCTTTCATTGCCGAACCTGGACCAGGCCGGCCCTGCGTCAGTCCGCGTTTGCTATCCTACCAGCAAATCAAGGCGGTTCTTTCGACCCTGCCGGTCGGGTCGCATACAGGCTATGTCGTGACTTATTTTGCCGACCCGATGCTCTTTACAGAGCCCCGGCTCAGCGACTGGGGCAGCAATTGGTACCGCTACACGGATGAGTCCGGTTTGCCCTGGATCAATGAAGGCCCTTCAGATGACGCAAGGTCCTTTGACCTGGCACCCTGGATCCGTTCTGGCCAGTTGCTCTGGATCAAACCCGGTGATGCATCGCTGACCTTGCATAGTGACCTCGAAACGTGCCCCTATCTCGACCTTGAGGGTCCTCTGGACAACCAGTTTGTGCACAATGGCCGCGTCTGGACTTTACAGGCTGGCGAGCAATCCAGTGAATCCGACTACCCATTCACACTAGAAGACATCAACCAGCTCGTTGCAGCTGACAAACAGGGAGGTTGAACATGGCTGACCAAACCGCAGGATCTACATTCCAGATACCCCAGTCTGACGTGAAAGCCGCCTTGGGCCACCTGCGACTCGAAACAAACGCGCTGTCGCCGCTTGTTACTTTGCTCCGTGGACAGGCCGCACCTGCCAGCCTGTCACCAGATCTTTCCACCCAGCTCAACCAGCAGGACCTGCGCCAGGCCCTGGCCATTGCTGCTGGTCCTGATCTGATTGTCAAATGGCGCATCGGCGGTGGCAGTGTTGACCTGATGGAATTCACCCTGGCCCGCAGCCAGACTCAAGGCCAGGCTCTGGTTCTGGTAGCTGGGGCAGAACAGTCGAGTATCCTGCTTCGCGTGTTTGCCCATGCATCTGATTTTGTTGCCTGGTTCATGGCGAGCTATGCTGGAAAAAACGACCAGACCGTGGCCAATTACATCCCTCCGACGGTTGAACTGGGTGAGTTTGTCTACCTGCTGCATGCCATCGATGCTTTCCGGATTGCCTCCTTCAGGGGCATGCTCGATTACCAGGCAGGCCAAAGGCCGACCCTGAGTCTTGGCGATTTCGCGGACACGCTGCAGCGTTCAGTCAAAAGCCGCGACATTCGCTGGTTGCTGCCAGCCTTCCTGATCCTGACGCCCGGTCTCGACCCAGCTGGCCTTGACCTCAGTGCGGACAAAACCAGGATCTTGATGGAAAAAAGTTTCCTGGTGATGAGCCAGGCTATGGGCAGCCAGGAACAGCGCCTCGGATTTGCTGAAGCAGGCCAGATCATGGGGGTGGAATTCTACCGGACCTGGCTGGTGGCCGCCGGCATGGAAATCACGGTGGCTGCACCCGGCGGTATCACAGCTGTCGAACGCTTATTTCTGGCGCCAACAGCCTTGGCCAACCACTGGGTCCAGGTCAAGGCACCGTCTGCCCCTGCAGAGGCTGCACGGGTCAACCATCAGGCGATGACATACGACCAGCTGCAGTTCAAACTCAACCAGCTTTTGGAGCAGACACTGGCCTTGCCGGTTGTACCGCTGGCTACCGCAGCGCCAGCCGAGCCTGCACAGACGGCTGCAGCTGCAAAGCCAACTGCATCTGCTGCTCCGGCTCCGTCCGAGACTGCTACAGCCAAACCTGGCACCCGATTTTGTGCCAATTGCGGTAGCCCGCTCAAACCGGACGCCAGATTCTGCAAGGCGTGCGGCACCAAAGTCGGTTGAAGGCTCCTGTTATTGATATGATTCAAACCATAATTCAGAAATAAATGTGAGGTAAGACATGACCGTGAAGCCTTCCGGACGAATCCAGCTCCTGGCCCTGACACTCCTGATGAGCCTGGTGCTGTTGCCCGCCTGTGCCCCACGCGAAGAAACGGTTACCATCTACACATCCGTGGACCGCAATTTTTCGGAGCTGGTCTTCCAGGATTTTGAACAGAAAACGGGAATCAAGGTCATCGCTGGTTACGACACGGAAGCCAGCAAAACCACTGGCCTGGTCAACAAATTGATCGAGGAGGCCAACAATCCGCAGGCCGATGTGTTCTGGAATGGCGAGTTTTCCCAGACCATCCTGCTCAAGGAAAAAGGGATCCTGATGCCGCATCAATCGCCTGTCGCAGCGGATATCCCGGCCAAATACCGCGACCCGGATGGCCTGTGGACAGCCTTTGGCGGCCGGGCCCGGGTCATCCTGGTCAATACCAATCTGCTGCAGCCGGCCGATTACCCGACAAGGTACGAAGATTTCCTGGATGATCGGTATCCAGCTGACCAGATCGGCATGGCTTACCCCTTGTTTGGCACCACGGCCACCCATGCGGCTGCACTCTATGCCTGTGAGGGTGCCGATGGTGCCCAGGCCTTTTTCCAGGCGCTTCAGGACCGGGGCATCCGCATCGTCGATGGCAATGGCGTGGTCCGCGACCTGGTGGTCGACGGCCAGCTGCTGTTTGGCATCACCGATACGGACGATGCCCTGGGCGCTGTCGAGCGAGGCGATCCAGTCGCGATTGTCGTTCCGGACCAGGGCCCTGGTGAAAAGGGCACCTTGATCGTGCCCAACAGTGTCGCCCTGGTCAAGAAAGACAAGCCGAATGAAAATGCCCAAGCCTTCCTGGATTACATCCTGAGTCCCGAGACTGAAAAATACCTGGCGGAAATCGGCTGGATCCAGGCTCCCGTGCGCGATGTTGGCTTGTCTGCCGCAGGAGGGGTCGACTGGAACCAAGTCCGGACGATCGATGTGCCCCTGAGCCAGATCTATCAGCAGCTGGAACCGTCACAATCGGACCTGAAGCAGATTTTCATCCGGTGAACCTCTTTAAGCAAACTGGCAGAATGAAGCTGTCCAGGGCCATCTGGCCGGAGCGATTCGGACACTGGCCCTTTCTCCTCCTGATTTGGCTGCCGCTCATCGTGCTGTTTGTCCGGGCGGCTATTGGCATTCCAGATCTCACTTCAAGGGGGGGGCGCCTGTTTGACTGGGGTCGCGAGGCCTGGCTGCTTTTCAAAACACTTGTCTATGCCAGTTGTGTGGCAGGGACTGTCTGCCTGATCGGATTTTTGACGGCCGCTTATGTGTGCGGCCCTGGCCTGCGCCAGGTCCGTCGCCTGACCTTCCTGCTTCTGGTGTCCCTGACCATTCCTTCCAGTGTCCATGCCCTGGGCTGGCTGAAATGGCTGGGACTCTTCCGGCAGATGGGCTTTTCGGGGATCAACAGCCGCGGCTGGCTGGTCAGCTGGCTGGTCCAGAGTATGGCGATGCTGCCAGTAGGACTTTTGATCATTGCTGGTGGTGTTCTGGTCCAGAATCGGGAACAATTCCTGGCTGCCCGGCTATTAGGTCCGGATGCCCGTTTTGTCGGGACGATTTTGCCCGGTCTGCTGCGCCCGCAGCTTCTAACCGCTGGCGCGATCGTCTGGATTCTGACCTTGAATGACTATGCCATCCCCTCGATCTTTTCTGTCAATACCTATGCGATCGAAATTTTCGTTGAGTATTCCAGCAGTTACAGCCTGACGCGCACGATCCTGAAAAGCTTGCCTCTGGTGCTCCTGCAGACGGCTGTGCTCTCGGTCATCCTGGGGCTTGTGCCTCAAGTTTTTCTTTCTGGCCGCCTGCAGGATTTCTCCGGTCTGAATTTCCGCTTTCCCCGCTTCCTCACTGTCTTGGCAGGCCTGGGCCCTGCCATGGCTGTGCTGGCGGCAGCTGTGCCCTTGAGTGTGATTTTTCTCAGCCAGGAGATGTGGCTGGAGCTGAGCCTGACGCTAGGCCAGTCTGTCACAGATTACCTGACCAGCTTGTGTCTCAGTGCCCTGGCCGTTGTGATCGGCAGCCCTCTGGCGTTGTGGATGGCACGCTGGATCCATGCCGGAGGTGTCAGCCGCAGGGGGCTCTTCCTGCTTTTAGGTCCGGTGGCCATACCAGGCACGCTGACTGGCATTGCCCTGATCCACCTGTTCAATCAGCCCTGGAGCAACTGGATCTATAACAGTTTGCTGCTGCCTGTCCTGGCCATCCTGGGGCGTTTTTTGCCCTTCGTTGTCCTGGTGATTCTGGCCTGGCTCAAACGGCTCGACCGGGAGCTGATCTGGGCCGCCCGGCTGCTTGAACCAGATGATGCTCAGACAACACGCAAGATCCTGATCCCACTCCTCGCACCGGGGATTGTTACCGGCGCGATCCTTTTGTTTCTGCTCGGGCTTGGCGAACTGGGTGCAACTGTCCTGACAGTCCCGCCCGGATTTTCCACCCTGACGATCCGCCTGTATAATTATCTCCATTATGGGGCCACCGATCGCGTCCTGGGCTTGTCGTTTTTGCTGATCGTGACGATTGCCCTGATTGGGGTGCCACTCGTCATCTGGCAAAGGAGCAGACGATCATGATTGAATTGCAAGATGTCCGTAAAACCTATGGCGATCAGGTCGTTCTCGATCGCTTCAGCCATGGTTTCGCCACAGGTTCGTTCACTGCCATCTCGGGTCCATCCGGGATCGGCAAAACAACGCTGCTTCAGGTCATCGCCGGACTTCTGCCGATTGAAGAGGGCCAGATTGTGATCGACGACCAGATAACCGATACCAAAGTCCAGGCGCTTCACCCCTCTTTGCGCCAGGTCGGCTATGTTTTCCAGTTTCCAGCGCTCTGGCCGCATCTGACAGTCCGCCAGAACATTCTCTATGGCCTGATGCACCAGCCACGATCTTTGCAAGAGGATCGATTATCAGACATCATCACAAAGCTGGATATCGCCGAACTCATGGCCAGGCGTCCGGCAGAATTATCCGGGGGCCAAGCCCGTCGCGTATCCCTGGCCCGCACCCTGATCACGCGCCCCCGCTTTGTGCTGCTGGATGAACCCCTTAACAATCTCGATGCACGACTCAAGGACCAGATTCTGTCGATGGTTGCAGATTATTGGGTCAAGCAGCAGGCCACTGTCATCTGGGTCACCCATGACCCCGGTGAAGTATCCGGACTGGCACCAGTTGTCGGGACGTTCAGCCCCTTTGGGCTGGTTTGATCGGGCGATGGCGGGACAGAGGTGACCATGCTGCAGAAAGTGATCCTGATCCTCATGGTTGTGGTTTTGTTCAGCGGGATTTTCGTGCTGATCAACGAGGACCGTTCTCCGATGGCCAGTGCTGGCCCATCTGCCGGCCAAAATCTGCCGGCGGGTGTTGCCCAGATCCTCAAGGGCCATGAGTTTTCCAGCCTTGCTGTCATGGAACTGCCGCACGGTCCAGTCGTTTTTGCCGGTGGCATCCAAGGTCTGTACAAAATCGATCCAAAGTCTCTGGAGACAACCGTGGTCACCGATCAAGGCCAGGCCTTCCGCTCGGTCCGGGCTTTGCTCGTGATCGATGGCCAGCTCTGGATCGGCCATGAACAAGGTGTGAGTATCCTGGAAAAGGGTGTCATCAGCCGCCGGATCACTCAGTCCGATGGGTTGGTGGATGAACGGGTGCTCGACCTGCTCGAGGTCGATGAGGAGACCTTGTATGTGGCTACCTATACCGGCCTGGCCATTGTGCGTGGTCCAACCGTCAGCTGGACCAGTGGCGATGACGGGGTGCAGGCCTTGCCCGGCGAATCGATCAAAGTCCTGTTTCAAGATAGCAGGAAAGGGATCTGGATGGGTGCGTACAATGCCCGTGGCGGTGGTGTCCTGGTTGAATACAACGGGCAACGCCAGTTGATTGCTCTGCAGGATGGACTGGTGCACAACAGCATCACGTCGATTGCTGAATTGCCGGATGGGCGGATCGCTGTTGGTGGCGGTGTGTATACCGAAGGAGGGGCCAGTCTGCTGCGCTTCGAGGCTGACCGCTGGTACGTCGAACAGAATCTGCTGCGCGATGATGGCCTGGCTGGCGAAAAAGTCCGCCATATTTTTGTAGATCAGTCCGGCCTTGTCTGGTTTTGTTCGGAGTATGACGGAATAGCCCTTTTCGCCGGCGAAAAACCCCAGCGCGTGCTTACCGTCCAGGACGGATTGTCCGATAACGAAGTCAAGAAAATCATTCAGCTCGCCACAGGTGACTACTTTCTGGCAACGCGTGATGGACTGACCCGGATCAGTCATGATTTTTTGCTGGCAGATCACGGCTGAAGATTGAATTGCCGGACTGGTCAGAGGTAACCTTGTTTGCTAGAATAAAGACAAGCAACCTTTTCAGTTTTTATCCATACAGACGGAGGTGTATTCCATGGCATTTTTCCAGGATCTTGGCAAGAAAATCACAGACGGCGTTCAGGATGCGTCGAAAAAGACAACGGAACTGATCGAAATCAACAAACTGAAATCATCCATTTCAAGCGAAAAGGACGCCATCAATGCGGCCAAAATCCAGATGGGTGACAAGGTTTTCGCCATGTTCAATGCTGGCGAGGCGATCCCGGACAACATGGCCGAGGATGTCCAGTCTATCATCGCCCGGCTGGAAAAAATCACCGAGCTGGAAGGCAAAATCGAGGAGATCAAGGCGGCTACAGAAGCAGAAAAAGCCAGCCGTGCTGCCGCAGCGGCTCCTGCAGCCGGAGCTGCCCGCTTCTGCATGGGCTGTGGTGCGCCCCTCGCTGAAGGCACCGTCTTCTGCGGCAAGTGTGGCAAGAAACAGGAATAAACCCGCAAGATGAGGTCAGAGCGTCTGACCTGCTAGGTCTGGCTGGTTCATACCGTTTCGTATCAGGCCCCCATCCGGTTGCAAAACTGGGTGGGGGTTTCTTGATAATATTGGCGAAAAGCCCGGTAGAAGGTGCGGATGTTGTCAAATCCGGACTGCAAGGCCACCTCAATCTGAGGATTGCCCTCGAGCAACAGGTTGGCTGCATGGCGGCAGCGCAGGCTATTGAGATAGGCGCTCAGAGAGGTCTGGAAATTTTCGTTGAATATGTGGGAGAACCGGCTCTTGCTGTAACCAAAATGGCTGGCCAGACGGGTCAGGTCGAGTTCTTCCAGGAAGTGTTCTTGCAGGTAAGTCAGGATATCGCGGACCAGGACGCTGTTCTGGTCTGTTGCCGCTTCGACCAGCTGACCCATTTCGAGGCAAATTCCCACTGCGACCTGGACATAGCCGCGGTAAATCGGGCTATCCGGTGCATAACGGCCGCTGGCCAGGATTTCCAGGATGTGCAGCAATTCGCTCGACTGCTGGACATCGTTGATGACTGTCTGGGCGAAGGTTTTTTTCAGGAGCAGGCTTTTGAAGGAGGGTATGTAGTCCAGCGGCACGATCAGCAGCAAGGTGTCTGATTCGACTTCAGTTGAGAAGTGGTGAACCACATAAGTGGGGACTAGTACGACCTGGCCTGGCAGAACCGTGACGGTTTTGCCGTTCAGGGTCGCTTTCAATTCACCGCCGCGGACATAGATGATTTCCAGGTTGCTATGGAAATGTGGCAGGCAATGGTTGTTGGGATAATCCCAGCAAATGGGCAGGCGATCCGAGTCGCGCGTGTATTCATACGTGCCGGTGGTCGGTTTTTTCATGGTAGATACCTTCGTTAAATCTAGCGATTTATGTCACTTGATACTCATATTTTAGCACGACTTTGCCCCGGCACATTCCTATACTGGTGTTAGCAGAAGAAAATTTGGCTGTCTTGTGGGGAAATTCGCGCTCTCCACGCTCAGGCCAGACACGATTATAATGAGGAGAATACAGTATGAGCATCATCAAAGCGGGTATTGTCGGTTGCGGCGGGATTGCCACCAACAAGCATATGCCATCGATTCAAGAACTGGGTGGCATCGATCTGGTAGCATTTTGTGACATTATCGAGGCCAAGGCTGTTACGGCCAAAGCCGCATTTGGCTCAGCCGATGCCTTGGTCTTTACAGATTACCGTGACTTGCTCCGGCTTGACCTGGATGTGGTCTATGTCTGCACGCCGAACCGTTCTCATGCCGAAATCACCATCGCGGCCCTGAAGGCGGGCAAGCATGTCTTGTGCGAGAAGCCGATGGCGATGAATTATGCCGAGGCCGAGGCGATGATCGCCGCACAGAAAGAAAGCGGCAAGATCCTGACGATCGCCTACCAGAACCGTTTCCGCCCGGACAGCCAGTACCTCAAGCAAGAATGCGAGGACGGAGTGCTCGGCGATATCTACTACGCCAAAGCGAAGGCCCTGCGCCGCCGCGCGGTGCCGACCTGGGGCGTCTTTCTCAACGAATTCGAGCAGGGGGGAGGACCGCTGATTGACATCGGCACCCACGCGCTCGACCTGACCCTCTGGATGATGGATAACTATGAGCCGAAATTTGTCGTCGGTACGACCTATCACAAGCTCAACCAGGAGACAGCTCCCGGCAATGTCTTCGGCCCCTGGGATCCTCAGGAATTCACGGTTGAAGACAGTGCTTTCGGCTTCATTGTGATGAAAAATGGCGCCACGATCAGCCTCGAGTCAAGCTGGGCGCTAAACCTGATCGATGCGCACGAGGCTCGCACCACGCTGTGCGGCACCAAGGCTGGCGCGGACATGGACGATAGCCTGCGCATCAATGGCGTGCGTCACGACCGCATGTACATCACCAAGCCGCTGCTTGAGGCCGGCGACGTGCCCTTCTTTGAGGGCGACGCCATGAAAGACCGTGTCCTCGAACAGAAATGCTTCATCGACGCCGTCCAGGGAAAAGGCGAGCTGACCGTCCTGCCCGAACAGGCCGCCATCGTCACCCGCATCCTCGAAGCCATCTACGAGTCCGCCAAGTCCGGCCGTCCCGTCTACTTCGACTGAGCAAGAATTGTATAGAATCGAGCTATTTAAAATTTTTGCCGAAAAACAGACCCCGTCTGTTTTTCGGCACAATTGGAGGATTTGATTATGAAATTAGGTGTATTTACGGTTATTCTCGGTGATTTGCCGCTGGATCAGGCTTTGGCTTATTTGAAGTCGCAGGGTGTGCAAGAATTGGAGATTGGCGTCGGTGGCAATCCGGGCACGGCGCATGGCGATGCGAAGAAATTTCTCGCCGATCCGGCTGAGCTGGAGAAATTCAAGGCGACCGTCACTGCATCGGGCCTCAAAATTGCCGCGCTGTCAGTCCATGGTAATCCAGTCCATCCGAATGCAAAGATCGCGCGCCAGGACCATGAGGATTTTGAAGCGGCCGTGCTTGTGGCCGAAAAACTTGGTGTCCAGACAGTCGTCACATTCTCTGGTTGCCCGGGCGATTCCGACACCGCCACCTACCCGAACTGGGTGGTCGCTTCCTGGCCGACTGAGCACCAGATCGTCAAGGAATGGCAATGGAACGAAAAGTTGATCCCATACTGGAAGCAGGCTGGCAAATTCGCCGAAGATCATGGTGTCAGGATCGCGATCGAAATGCACCCCGGCTTCAATGTCTACAATCCTTCGACCCTGCTGCGCCTGCGCGAAGCCGTCGGACCGGTGATCGGTGCCAATTTCGACCCGTCCCATTTGTTCTGGCAGCAGATTGACCCGGTTGCCGCCATCCGTGTGCTCAAGGGTGCGATCCACCATTTCCACGCCAAGGATACCAAGATCGATCCCTGCAATTGTGCAGTCAAGGGCGTTCTCGAGACCTCAAAACTCGATAGCCTCGGCGAGCGCCCCTGGATCTTCCGCTCGGTCGGTTATGGCCATGGCGAAGAAACCTGGCGCGCCATTTTCTCGGAGCTGCGCCTGGCTGGTTACAATGGCATCATCTCGATCGAACACGAGGACGGCCTGATGACCCCGAAAGAAGGCCTGGAGAAGGCCATTGAGGTCCTCAAGCGCACGATCATTTTCGAAGACGACCAAGTCAACATGTTCTGGGCCTGATCGGCACTGAGCGACAGGAGATAGGAAACACATGCACACAATAGGTATTATCGGTTTCGGCGGCATGGGTGAATGGCACGGCAAGCAGCTGCTGACCATCCCGGATGAATTCAAGCTGGCCGCCGTCCATGACATCAACCCAGCCCGCAATGAGCATGCTCGCCAGTTGGGTCTCACAGCGTACGAAACCCTGGAGGAGATCTTCGCCGACCAGTCGATCGAGTCCGTGATTCTTGCTGTGCCGAACAACTTCCACAAAGAGCTCTCGATCAGCGCCCTGAAGGCGGGCAAGCATGTGATCTGTGAAAAACCGGTCATGATGAACACCGCCGATCTGGAAGCAGTTCTTGCTGTGAGCAAGGAAACCGGCAAGGCTTTTTCCGTGCACCAGAACCGGCGCTGGGACCGCGACTACCTGATCGTCAAAAAACTGCTCGACGAGGGCACGATCGGCCAGCCTTTCTACATCGAGTCCCGTGTCCAGGGCTCCAAAGGGATCCCGGGCGACTGGCGCTGCGAAAAAATTGCCGGCGGCGGCATGTTGTTTGACTGGGGAGTGCACCTGATCGACCAGATGCTCCAGCTGGTCGACAGCCCTGTGGTCGATGTCTATGCCCATCTGCTGTCGGTCAAATTCCCCGGCGTCGACGACAATTTCAAACTGACCTTGCGTTTTGCCAACAATGTCTCGGCGCTGGTCGAAGTCGACACCTACACCTTCATCAATCTGCCGCGCTGGCATGTGTCCGGCACCAGCGGCACCGCCCAGGTGGACGATTTCGCCTGCCATGGCAAGGTCGCCAAAGCCAACACCTTGTCGGTCCATTGGGATGAAGGAATTGTCTACACCGAGGCGGGCCCGACCCGGACCATGGCACCGCGGGCCAAGGAGTCGATCGAGGAATTGCCATTGCCGCTGGTCACCAGCGATGCCAAGGACTACTACCGCCAGTTTGCCGCTGCCGTCCTGCGCGGCACGCCGCTGCCCGTGACGGATCAGCAGATGCTTAGAGTCATGAAAGTGATCGATGCTGCGTTTGAATCGGAAGCCCGGCACCAGTCGATTGCAGTCAATATCTAAATCCCTGCTGCAAACCATCAGAAAAATCGTCCCAGGAGGTCCCATGGCCCAGTTTGCGCTCCAGCTCTATACCTTGCGTGACAGTTACAAGACCCCAGAAGAATTTTCCAGCCTGCTGGCGGATGTGAAAGCATTGGGTTTTACCGGAGTCGAGCTGGCTGGTTCAGGCGGCCTGACTGCCGGGCAGCTCAAA
>SABL01000262.1 GCA_009928985.1 Clostridia bacterium | reverse complement strand
GGTCGGTGCAAAGTCAGGCGGACTGGGGCCACTTTGCCGACCAGGCTGGGGATCAGATCATCCTCGACGATATCCGGCAGCTGACCCAGCTGGCTCGTCAGCACTACCCAGGCCTGCCACTGGTCCTATTCGGCCATAGCATGGGGTCCTTTTTCACACGGTACTACTTGACTAAATACGGCGCTGAAATCGATGGTGCGATCTTGTCCGGGACCGGACAGCAGAGCCTGCTGGAGCTGACCTTTGGCCAGGCTCTGACGACGCTTATCCGGACAGCAAGGGGGCCGAAGTATCGCAGCAAACTGGTCGATGATCTCGCCTTTGCCAACTTGAACAAGGCCTTCGCCGACGGCCGGACGACGCGCGACTGGCTGACCCGGGATGAGGCGATCGTCGACTTCCACCTCAGCGATCCGCGCTGCAATTTCATGTTCACCGTCACCGCTTACCGGGACCTGTTCCGATGCTATCAGACCGCACAGGATCCGGCTCGTGTCGGTAAAATCCCGAAGGACAAACCGGTACTGGTTCTGGCTGGGGAGAAAGACCCAGTCAGCGGTTTCGGCCAGGGTGCCCGCAAGGCACATAACCAGCTCCGTCAGGCTGGACTTAGCAGAACCCAGATCAAACTCTACCCTGGATACCGGCATGAGATTCTGAATGAAATCGGCCGGGAAGTAGTCTATGCGGACATCGTGCAGTGGATTCAGACTCAGGTGATCGGGTCAGGCCAGCTATAGATTCCGTTTAAATTAAAATTTAGTTTTATATTAAGCGGAATTCTGTATTCCTCATCCGTGAACGATCGTGTAAGATAAAGTTATACTTTGGATTAAACGGAGGCAATTCCGGACGATTTACAAACGAGCCTTGGAAGCAGTTGTTATTGAAACATCGAAAGCATTCCCAGTACTTTTAGTCACTGGTCCGAGGCAGGTTGGTAAAACGACCCTGCTAGAATCAGTCGCTGAGGATAAAAGGAACTACGTGAGTCTGGATGACCCTCTCGCAAGACAATTAGCCAAAGAAGAACCTCAGCTTTTCCTGCAAAGATACGAACCCCCTGTGATCATTGATGAGATCCAATACGCTCCAGAATTGCTGCCATACATCAAGCTGCATGTCGACAGAAACAGGAAAAATGGGGACTTCTGGCTGACTGGATCCCAGATGTTTCACATGATGAAGGGTGTCAGTGAGAGTCTGGCCGGCAGAGTCGGGATCATTCCCATGCAAGGCCTTTCAACTGCAGAAATCAACAGTCTAGCCAACGAGCCTTACACTACGGACAGCCAACGCCTTTTAAACCGGGTCCGTCAGGTCAGGAAAATGACCTTGTCAGAAGTTTATGACCGGATCTTCAAGGGCTCCATGCCAGCCATCTACAAGGAAGAACAAAACATCGAACGCTATTATGCCTCCTACGTGGACACTTACGTACGTCGTGATATCCGCGATTTATCCCAAGTTGCCGATGAAATGCAGTTTCAGCGCTTTTTGACAGCCTGTGCGGCCAGGACCAGCCAGATGGTTAATTATTCTGATCTGGCCAAAGATGTCGGTATTTCTCCTCCAACGGCGAAAAACTGGCTGTCGATTCTGGTTTCCTCGGGGATTGTCGTCCTGGTCGAACCCTATTTCAATAATGCCCTGAAGCGCATCATCCATGGACCGAGCGGGCAGGGTACGGTGGTTTGGTCCGAAATCGGGGGGGTGAGGGCACTAGTTGCTGGGAAAGAGAGTTCAGTGATTTTGTGTCGAAAAGCGGGCATGGCGATTGTTTCAGCCCTGCCTGCCCTGCTCGGGAATCCTTGTCCACGGGCGTAAAAAAACCCTCATAACGAGGGTTTTTTGCATTTATGCCGGGGTCTTGACGGCCTTCTTGCGCTTTTCCCAGAGCTTCATGCCCTGCATGGTCTTGCGGCGGTCGCGGGCCAGGGACTTGGCGAC
>SABL01000261.1 GCA_009928985.1 Clostridia bacterium | reverse complement strand
CGGTTTCATCGTCGGGAACAACAGGATGTCACGGATCGAGAATGAATCAGTTAAAAGCATGACCAGGCGATCGATGCCGATGCCAAGTCCCCCGGTCGGCGGCATGCCGTATTCCAGCGACTGGCAGAAATCCTCGTCAATCAGGTTGGCTTCTTCGTCGCCGGCTTCGCGCTTTTCCAGCTGCATGGCGAAACGTTCGCGCTGGTCGAGCGGGTCGTTGAGCTCGGAATAGGCATTGGCATGTTCGCGGCCATTGATGAAAAGCTCAAATCGCTCGGTCAGCTCCGGATGGCCCGGCTTTTTCTTGGTCAGGGGTGAGATCTCGAGCGGATAGTCGATGATGAAGGTCGGCTGGATCAGCTTGTCTTCGCAGTAGGTCTCGAAGAACAGGTTCATGATGTCGCCGCGGGTCATGCCAGGCTTGTATTCGGCCAGGTCATGCTCGAGCGCCAGGCGGGCTGCGGCTTCGCGATCGAGGACATTTGTGAAATCAACGCCCGAATATTCGAGGATGGCATCGTTCATGGTCAGGCGCCTGAAAGGCGGCGTCAGGTCGATTTCCTGGCCCTGGTAGATGACCTGGGTTGTGCCGTTGACGGCCAGGGCACATTCGGCGATCAGCTTTTCGGTCAGTTCCATCATGCCTTTGTAGTCGGTATAGGCTTGGTAGACCTCAAGCAGGGTGAATTCCGGATTGTGCTTGATCGACATGCCTTCGTTCCGGAAGGTGCGGCCGATTTCGTACACCCGTTCGAAGCCACCGACAATCAGGCGTTTGAGGTACAATTCCGGCGCGATGCGCAGGAAGAGGTCGATGTCGAGGGCATTGTGGTGGGTGACGAACGGCCTGGCCGTCGCACCACCAGGGATGTTGTTCAGGATCGGGGTCTCGACTTCGATGAAATCCATGCCGTCGAGCTGGCTTCTAAGCGTCCGGATGATTTTGCTGCGTTTCTCGAAGTTGGTCTTGACCTCTGGATTGACAATCAGGTCAAGGTAGCGCTGGCGATAGCGAGTGTCCATATCTTTGAGACCATGGTATTTTTCCGGCAGCGGGCGCAGTGACTTGGCCAGCAGCTTGTAGCTCTGGGTTTTGACGGAAATCTCACCGCGCTGGGTGCGGAACGCAACGCCATGGATGCCGACCAGGTCGCCGATGTCGAGCTTCTGCCATTCGGCGTAAGCCTCTTCACCAATCTCGTCAATTTTGGTGAACAGCTGGATCCGGCCGCGGCGGTCGACCAGGTCGCAAAAGCTGACCTTGCCCATGCCGCGCTTGCTCATCAGGCGGCCAGCCACCGTGACCGTCTGGCCTTCCATCCCTTCGAAATTGTCCAGGATGTCGCTGGTATGGCACGTGACCGGGAACGTCACCTCTGCAAATGGATCCTTGCCGGCTGCGGCGAGCTCCCTGAGCTTACCGAGGCGAACCCGCATTTGCTCGTTCATCTCGCTTTCGGACAGTGGCAGCCCGGCCTCCGGGTTGATGTGAATGGTTGTCTTGTCTTCCTGCATGGTCTGTCAGTACCCCTTTCAAGTGCAAAAGAAAAGCACCGAGCACGCTTGTTCTCGCGGTCCGGTGCTTGCTTGATAAGGCAAACAACTTCCTGAACCGCTGGCGGCTCAGGACGGTTTGTCGATCTTGACGATCTTGTAGCGCAAAATGCCTGCCGGCGTATGGACGTCGACGACCTGGCCCTTTTTCTTGCCGATGATCGCGGCGCCAACTGGCGAGTCGCTGGAAATCTTATTGCTGAAGATGTCTTCTTCCTTGGCACCGACGAGGATGTATTCCAGCTCTTCGCGGGTCTCCTCGTCACGGATCGTGATCTGGGCACCGAGGGTGACTTTCGTCCGGCTGATCTCGTCATCCTCAATCAGGCGGGCATTCTTCAGGATCGCCTCGATCTCCATGATGCGGACTTCGTTTTCCGCTTGGGCTTCCTTGGCG
>SABL01000260.1 GCA_009928985.1 Clostridia bacterium | reverse complement strand
ACCCGTGCAGCAGCCGGGAGCTGATTTTGCCGATCAGCTGAAGACCCGCGAAGAACGCGCCAAGGCCGTCTACAAGGACGGGGTCAAGGCGAAGGTGCTCGGCAAGATCGGCAGTCGATGGCCTGCAGGCAAGCAGGACGAAGTGGCAAACTTTGCCGACCTGCTGGTCGAGAGCAACGACTACGAGTTTGCCGACCAGGAGGGAGGAAAGAGTCTTGTTGATCTCTTCGTCTCCCTGATCGAGGGATTGGCGCCGCTTCCGGCTCCCACCCCTGGCAAGATGGAGTTTGCGGATCCTGCCCACAAGCAGGTTGAACAGGTTGACCGGGCCAAGATGGCCCAGAAGTTCTAGGAGGACTGAAAAATGAAGGCATCCAAAACCATCGTCATCGATGTCAAAGAGCTGCTCGACGGCAAGCACCCGGCGATTATCGTCCGCAAGCTGGTCACGGCAGACAAGGGTACGATCGCAATCGGGCAGATCGTGGCAATCGCAAGCGGTAAGGTACTGCCGTACATCAAGGACGACCAGACCGCAGGAACCGCATTCGGGGTGGCTACAAGCTATGCCGATACGGCCACCGGAAAGGATACGGCCGTCAACGTGCTGGTGCATGGCACCTGCAAGGCGGGCCTCGTGACCGTAGTCGCTGCCGCTGCACCCGTCCAGGCTGACCTTGACGCCCTTGCCGGTGTCGGTGTCTGGGCACTCAACTAGACCGGCTGAAGCCGCAAGAAGGAGAATCACATATGGATTTTCAGACTTTTCTGACAAACTATTTCACGCTTGCCTTGATCACCAAGCTCGTTGAACGCCGCAAGCCGGTCAGGAGCATCGTCTACGATCTGGTGTTCGGTTACCGCACCAACACCCCGTCGTCCCGAGTAAGGATTGACGATATCCTGAAGCGCATCGGGAACGTGCCGGTTGTCGCCAGGGGCAGGATGTCGCTCTCTTTGGGAGGCAGCAGCACCACCCGCACCGAAATCGAGCCGATGCCCATCAGACTCAGCGATTTCATCACCGGCGCAGCACTGAATGATTTGCGATCGCTCTATGGCAGCGGTGATGAGCGCGGCCAGGCACTTGTACAAACTTACATCGACAAGATGGTCATGGACTTGATGCATGCAACCGAGATGACCCGTAACGCGCTCTGCGCTCAGGCCATCACCGGCATGATCGACTACATGATGAAAACAGAGAGTGGCTATGAGCGGTACCAGGTTGCCTACGGCGACGGAACCACCCTCTCTTTCGCTCCTGCGGTCAAGTGGAACAGCGACGCCTGCACCCTGGCTATGATCATCAACGATCTTTCCGAGATGGAGGATGCGATCAGGGATGCCGGATTCGCCGGTGATATCAAGTACTTGATCGGCAAGAAGGCATACGCTTCGGTCTCCAACAAGATCGCCGGTATGACCAACGACACCCGCATCGATGCAAAGGCGGAAAAGGGCGTGATCTATCTGGGCGGCTATGAGCTGACCAAGGACAGCATTACTTATAAGGACCGCAATGCGGCCGGTGATGAGATCACAAAGTACGAGGTGGATCCTGAGAAGATCGTAGCCTTCGCTGCGGACATCCCTGAGTTGACCTACTGTGCCGTTGACGATGTTGATGGAAATCTCGAGGCCGTGCCGTTCTTCAGCAAGACCGTCAAGATCGAGGACCCCTCCGGGTACAAGGTGATCAGCGAATCCAAGCCGATGCCGCTGGTAGCCGCCAAGGGAATTTGTTGGGCGACCGTATTCGATGCCGCGATCGTGAACGCCACCGCGTACACCATTAATGCCGACAGCGCAAGCATGGCTGCCGATCTGGTTACCCTGGATGCCGGCTTGGTTGAGCACGAGGAGAAGGTCTACACTGAGACCAGCCTCACCGCCCTGACCAAGGACAAGATTCTTGAGATTGCAGACGATCGCGGTTATGAGATGACCAAGACCGCTG
>SABL01000259.1 GCA_009928985.1 Clostridia bacterium | reverse complement strand
GAGCTTAGCAAGCTGGCGTGATAGCAGAGTGAACAAAGGGCGAATCTTTACAGGTCTATGACCGGCAATTCAAACCAGAAGGTGCTCCCCTCCCCTGGCCGGGAGTCAACGCCAAAGCGGGCGCCGTGTTGCTCGAGGATGTTCTTGACGATCGACAGGCCGAGGCCATTGCCCATGACAGCGCGGCGATGGAGCTTGTCCGATTTGTAGTAGCGTTCCCAGATGTGTTGCAGCTGGTCTTCCGGTATGCCTTCTCCATGATCGACTACTTCAATCCGTACCCAGCCAGCGCGGACCGTCTGCCGGACTTCGATCTGATGATCCGGGCCGGCGTAATGGACAGCATTGGTCAGGAAATTGTACAGGACCTGCTCGATCCGGGCTGCATCGGCATGGACCACAGCCTGCTCATTGGCTACATACGCGATCTGGTAGCCTTCAGCCTCGGTCAGTTTGCTGACCCGGGCGATGATGTCTCGGATCGATTCGGTCAAGTCATAGTCGGATGGTTCAAACTGGCTCGCCCCTGACTGCAGCTTGGACAGATCGAGGATACTATTGACCAGGCTGGTCAGGCGGTTGGATTCATCAATGATGACTTGGACGTTGTCCGGATTGTTTTCACCGGGCAGGTCGCGCATGACTTCCGCATAGCCGCGGATCATGGTCAGGGGGGTGCGCAAATCGTGGGAAATATTGGCGATCAGCTCGCGGCGCAACGCTTCGACACGACCCAATTCGACCACGGTCTGATTGAGCGTTTCAGCCAATTCGCCGATTTCCCGGTAATCTCCGGCAGCAAACCGGACTGAATAGTCTCCCGCTGCCATTTGTTTGGACTGCTCATTGATCCGGACGATCGGCCGGGCGATCCGGCGTGACAACAGCAAGGCCAGGCCGAGGGACAGGGCGATCAGGATCAGGGTGACATAGATCAGCTGGATGCGCAGGGTGTCCACGGTGGCGGTCACCGGAGACAGCATCGTGTTCAGGAGGATCACCGCAGACGTGCCATTGGCCAAGGTCACCTGGCGACAGAAAATCAGGGATGTCAGCTGGTTGTCAACTGGAGGTGGGACGTTGCCGACGAATTGTCGGTCATCGTAGCGGTCGTTGTCGAATGAAGCCCGGTTGTAGAACTTCAGGTATTCGCCGCCCGCCGCGACCGTCTTGTCATACAAATTGAACAGATCAGCCAGGGAAAGGTGGTTGATCAGGCTGGCCGGGCCGATTTCGATCGAGGCCAGGTCACTGCCGGAGACCGTGAAGATCCGGATGCTCAGGTCCCCCTGCTCGGCAATGCGGTCGATCAGGGTATCCAGTTCGCTGTGGTTGATGTTTTCAGCAACAGTGGCTGCAATCCGGCGGATCTGGGCCGTTTTCACAGCTCGGTAGAAACGGCCGAGGAAAACGACCTGGAACATCCAGAGCAGCGCGACAAGAATCAGGGAAAAAGCCAGGAATGAGGCAAACAGGGACCATTTGATCCCTGGACGGCGCAGGTGCAGTTTTTTAAAGTCAGGCTTCAAAGCGGTACCCCAAACCGCGCAGCGTCACAATGAAGCGGCGATAATCGCCCAGACTGTTGCGCAGCAGCTTGATGTGGGTGTCCAGGGTCCGGTCGTCGCCAAAGAAATCATAGCCCCAGACCTCGCTGATCAATTTTTCCCGGGTCAGGGCGATGCCACGGTTGCGGACCAGATAAAACAGCAGTTCGTATTCCTTGGGCGACAGGTCGAGCGGCTGGCCGTCTATCGTGACAACCCGGCCGGTAAAATCGACTGTCAGGCCTTCAAAGGTCAGGGTTTCATGCTCCAGTGAGTTGCCTTCCGGTTTCTGGTTTCGGCGGATCAGGACCTCGAGGCGCAGCATGACCTCCTTGGGCGAGAACGGTTTGACGACATAGTCGTCGATCCCCAGCTCGAAGCCGTGGATCTTGTCATATTCTTCACCCCGGGCAGACAACATCAGAAC
>SABL01000258.1 GCA_009928985.1 Clostridia bacterium | reverse complement strand
TATTATGGCAACTCTGCAAGCTCTCGGCATGATCGAAACCAAAGGTCTCGTCGCTTCCATCGAAGCCGCTGACGCCATGGTCAAGGCAGCCAATGTCACCCTGATCGGCAAGGAACATGTCGGCGGTGGCCTGGTCACTGTCATGGTCCGCGGTGATGTCGGCGCCGTCAAGGCAGCGACCGACGCTGGTGCAGCAGCCGCCGAACGAGTCGGCGAAGTCATTTCCGTCCATGTCATCCCGCGCCCGCACGAAGAAGTTGAATTCATCCTGCCCACTCTGAAGAAATAAGCCTGGCTTCACATCCATCGAAACCCTGAAAACCAGCGCTCCTGACAGGAGGTGAAGCGTTTGAAGGTCATAACCGAAAGTATCCTGCGCGACCAGCTCAGAGCCAGCCAGCCGGAAACCTATTATATTCCGGAAGGCAAGATCCTGTCACCAGCGGCGCGCGAGTACCTTCAGCAACGCAAGATCGCAATCGGCAAGGGGTCTGCTCCGTCGACCCCTGTGCCGGCCACGCCCCCCGGCGGCCAATCCGGTGTCGCCACGCCCTCCTCGGCGACACCGGGTCGGTTTGTCGACTTTGAAACGGGTTCTTTCTATCTGGAAAAACCCGAGCATATGACGCATCTGCATGGCAATGTCCTGGTCCCGAAAAACCATCCCCGGATTGTTTTCCGGGGCAAGCTGGACAGCCTGCAGGCCCAGATCGTCCTGGCGCAGGCGATCCTTGCGGAAACGGCGCCCAGGGAAAGTCCCAAACTGATCGAAGACCTCGGTGGCATCCTCCTGATCCTGCGTGAAATCATGCGCTGTGATGTCCAGGAAGTCCCGCTGGAGAATCTGTCCATCCTGGGACTGGACCATGCCCAGCTGCGCGAACGGTCCCATTACCCGGAAAAATTCTTTGGCATCAAGCAAATGGTCCTGCCGGAGTACACCATGGGCCGGGCCTATGCGCTCCTGAACCAGATCCGCACAGCGGTGCGTGAAACCGAAACTGCCGCTGTTGATGCCTATCGCGAGGGCACCCGCTACACCCGGGCAGACATTGTCGAAACGTTCAATCGTCTGTCCAGCGCCCTGCACATCGTCATGTGCATGTATCTGGCCGGAAACTACCGCAAGGAGGGGTGAGAGATGGAACAGGTCGTGAATGCTGTTCTGGAGGCCATGCTCCGCTCAGGGCTGGTCCAGGTCGAAGTCTCGGCCAGGCATGTCCATCTCTCAGCCCAGGATCTGGTAACCCTGTTTGGTCCTGGCGCAGCCCTGACAGCCGTCCGTCCCCTGTCCCAGCCGGGCCAGTTTCTGGCCGGCGAGCGGGTAACCGTGATCGGCCCCAAGGGGCGTTTCGAACGGACAGCCATCCTCGGCCCCGTCCGGGGCAACACCCAGGTGGAGCTGGCCATCAGTGACCTCAGGGTTCTCGGCATCACAGCCCCGATGCGCGAATCCGGCGATGTGCAAGGTTCGAGCTCGGTCACAATCGAAGGCCCCTGTGGCCAGGTAACCCTGCAGCAAGGCGTGATCATTGCCAGGAACCACATCCACATGACCCCTGATGCGGCCCGGACCCTGGCACTTGCTGACAAACAGAAGGTCAGTGTCAAAGTTCTGACCGACCGGCCCATCACGTTTCACGATGTCATCGTGCGCGTCAGTGACAAATTCAGCTGCCGCGTCCATCTCGACACAGACGAAGGCAATGCGGCTGCTGTCAGCGGATTCACCCTCGGCATGATCCTCCGCTGACCAAGAAACACCAGACGGCAGGACCGGCAGCCACAGACACAGCCGGCAAGAGGTGCCCCATGATCGACCTGGAACGGATCAATACGTACATGGACCGAGTGGCCCAGTCGGAGAAGACGACGTTCATCCCGGAAGGCCAGCGACTCAAAGTCGGTCTCGACCTGGGTACAGCCTTCATCGTCCTGGTTGTTCTGGACGAGTTCAACAATCCGGTGGCCTGTGAAAA
>SABL01000257.1 GCA_009928985.1 Clostridia bacterium | reverse complement strand
GGGACCTGGTCCAGACCATAAGCAGGAATGGCCTGGATTCTGGCGGCCAGGCCGGAAAACAGCTGGTGGAATTGGCGCCGGGTCTGGTGGTTGATGACCGTGTAGGCCAAACCGGCTAAAACCATCACCAGCGGAACGAAGAAGGTGATCATGGCGTGCAGGATGGGCAGATCCATCGCACCCAGGCGAAGCGTTGGTAAGGCGGCAAGCACCATCATGGTTTCCTCCGGCGGATCATGTGTATTTATTGCATCAGGACAATGAATCGGAGCAAAAGGAACGCAGGATCAGTGGTTCAAGGCTCTCAGGTCGTCGTGGATGAATAAGCCATCCTTGCGGATCAGCTCGCCATCAAACCAGATCTCGCCACCGCCATATTCCGGCCGCTGGATGCAAACCAGATCCCAATGGACGGTGGATTCATTACCGTTTGGTGCCTCGTCGTAGCAGGAACCCGGCGTGAAATGGAAGGACCCGGCGATTTTTTCGTCAAACAGCGTGTTGCAAAAGGGCTTCTGGATCAAGGGGTTGAAAGCGAGGGAGAATTCGCCGATGTAGCGCGCACCAGGATCGGAGTCGAGGATCTGGTTGAGCTTGTCTGTCTGTTCACCGGCGGTAGCCCGGACGATGCGGCCTTTTTCGAATTCGAACTGGATGGTGGTAAAGGTGGTGCCCCAATAAATGGAAGGGGCATTGAAGGTGATGACGCCTTCGACAGACTCGCGTACGGGTGCGGTGAAGCACTCGCCGTCCGGGATGTTGTATTCGCCGCAACAAGGGATTGCAGGAATATCCTTCACTGAAAAGGTGAGGTCTGTACCGGGCCCTTTGATGTGCACCCGGTCTGCTTCCAGCATGCGTTTGGCCAGTGGTTTAACATCGCGCTGCATCTTGGCATAATCGACGCAGGAGACCGCCAGGACAAAATCAAAGTATTCGTCATAAGACAGTCCTGCGCGCTGGGCCTGGGCTGGTGTGGGGTATTCAAACAGGACCCAGCGGCGATGGTTGATGACCAGGTCGCGGAAAGGTTTCACACAGCGGGCATCGAGCCGGCGCACGTCCGGATCAACCGCTGAAAGTTCCTGGTCATTATTATAGGAACGGATCACGATTTCACCCATCAGGGTGTCGAATTTTTCAATGTTCCAGGCGGCTTTGCGCTTGAGGAAGGCCTCCGATGAACCGTCATCGGCGGGCCGGACCAGGCCCAGCTGCAAGCGGCTGATCTCCTGGTGGGTGAAGTCGACATTGGCAAAAGCATGTTTCTCGCTGGTCTTTTTCAAAAGCGCCTTGACGAGGGGCAGTGCATTGATGTCGGCAGTTATGTTGAAGGCATCGCCGGGGTTAACTTTCAGAGAGTGAGTGAGCATCAGACTGGCCAAGGTGTCGAAACGTGGATCGTGCATGCGAGAGACCTCCGCAAATAATCCCCATTATAGCAAAAACCGGGCAGGTTCGCCCGGTTAATGATTGCGCAGGCTTGGCCTTGCAAGAGTTTCAGGGGTTGCGTCTGTTGCCTTGCCGGCGCTGATCAGAGCTGAAGAACTGCCAGTGCGGCGGCCAGAGAATCCGGGTCTTCGACATTGGCGATCGTCGTGCCAGGCAGGATCTTCTTGACCAGTCCGGACAGGACTTTTCCCGGTCCGAATTCGATGAACGTGGTGGCGCCGGCAGCGGCCAGAGCCTGGACTTCGCGCGTCCAGAGGACGGCGTTGCAGAGGTGGTCAGCCAGATAGTCTGGCCAGTCGATCCCTGCCGGGACGACATTCCCGGTGCGGTTGGAGAACACGTTTCCCGAAGGCTGGGCAAATTCGAGTGTTTTGGCAAACGCTTCGAGCCCCGGAGCCGCATCGGCCATGAAGCGGGTGTGGAAGGCGCCGTTGACATTGAGTTTCAAAGCACGCTTGGCACCTGCTGATTTCAGGGCGTCAGCTGCTGCCGTGGTTTCGATCTCAGATCCAGCGATGACCAGCTGCCCCGGACAATTGTAGTTGACCGGATAGACC
>SABL01000076.1 GCA_009928985.1 Clostridia bacterium | reverse complement strand
CTGGCCGCAGAGTGCGCTAACCTTGCCAAGTGCATAGCGTGTCGGGTCCGCATTGTCCAGGTCGATCAAGTCCAGGACACCGGTTTCGCCCTGGCATAAACCTGGTGTTGAGACCGGCCGGATTTGCACAGGGACTTGGCAGCAGGCGATCGCTCGCTCCAGGACACGGCGGTCTCCGATCACCAGAACCTTGGCCAGGGCTGAAACAGCCGGATCGGCAATGGTTTTGACAATGATTTCTGGACCGATTCCAGCCGGGTCACCCATCGGGACAGCGATGATTGGACGATTCATGAGATTTTGCTCCTTCCTCTGGCAGACAGAGAATTGCGGATGGACGGCATACTCCTATGATGATGATTATTGTCAGATAAAACAAGGTATCCCCACGATTCGTGCGCGCGGTGCCAACGCTCTGCACAAGCTGCACGCGAGCGTCACCTGTGAACTTGACAGGCTTTGTTGCCAGCGTTATAAAGCAACATAATCCAGCTTGATACGAAGCTGACACCACTTGACAGCTGGCTGGAACCAATCCAAGAAAGAAGGAATTCAAGATGATTCGTAAAGTCCGATTTTTAACCCTCCTGCTGGTTCTGGCACTGGCTCTTGCAACCCTTGCCTCCTGTGCTGGACAGCCCTCCGCAACCACGACAGCCGCCCCGACTCAAGCCGCTACCGAAACCTCTGCACCTGCCGAGACGACAGCCGCTCCTGTGACGCTCAAGGTCGGTGCCACCCCGGTTCCCCATGCCGAGATCCTCAAGATCGCCCAAGCCGAGCTTTTAAAGCAGAACATCAACCTGGAAATCGTCGAGTACACCGACTATGTCCAGCCCAACCTGGCCCTCGACAGCAAAGAACTGGACGCCAATTTCTTCCAGCACCTGCCCTATTTGCTTGACTTCAATGCCAAGAATGGTACCAGGCTCGTCAGCCTGGCCGCTGTGCATTTTGAACCGCTCGGCCTTTATCCTGGCCGGACTAAAAATTTCGCTGACCTCAAAGATGGTGCAATGATCGCCGTTCCAAACGACACCACTAATGAAGCCCGCGCCTTGCTCCTGCTCCAGGCCCAGGGTTTGATCGAACTGCCAGCCGACGCCGGTCTGGAGGTCACCCCGAAAGACATCACAGCCAATCCTAAAAACTTGAAGTTCACCGAAGTCGAAGCGGCCCAGATCGCGCGCGCACTGCCCGATGTCGATGCTGGCGTCGTCAACGGCAATTATGCCATCGAAGCAGGCTTGACCATGGCCGATGCCCTGGCTGCGGAAGCTGCTGACTCGATTGCCGCCCAGACCTTTGGCAATATCCTGACCATTCGTGAAGGGGACGAAGCGCGTCCGGAGCTGGTTGCCCTGGCCGATGCCCTGAAATCGCAGGCAGTCAAGGACTTCATCGCCAGCCAGTATGCGGGTTCCGTAGTCTCCCTGGGCTGACCAGACAGCTGACGAAGCGTCTGGCGAACCAGATCTTCAAAGCCAGTCACAAGCTTGGATTGCAGCGGGGTCTTCCCTGCTGCAATTTTTTTGATTATTCTTAGGGTTGTTATTGATCACGCTCTGGCAGTAAGATTTAACCCTGCGAGGTTTTTTGATGATTGAGATCCGCAATCTGACCAAAATATATCCGGCCACCGGCAGTAGTCCGATGGTTCGGGCCCTGGACCAGGTGAACCTGACGATCAAGACAGGTGACATCTTTGGCATCATCGGTCTGTCCGGAGCCGGCAAAAGCACCCTGATCCGCTGCATCAACTTGCTGGAGCGGCCGACTGAAGGCGAGATCCTGGTCGATGGACTGGATGTGGCGAAGCTGAATGCCCATGATTTAAGGGCTTTTCGCAGCCGGTTTGGCATGGTGTTCCAGGATTACAACTTGTTCATGCAGCGGACAGTCGCCCGCAACATTGCGTTTCCGCTGGAAATTGCCGGGGTTCCTGCTGCACAGCGTGCGGCCCGGGTCACTGAATTGCTGGAGCTGATCGGTTTGTCCGACAAGGCCAACGCTTATCCAGCCCAGCTCTCCGGGGGCCAGAAACAGCGGGTATCGATTGCCCGGGCCCTGGCGACGCATCCCGAATTCCTGCTCTGCGACGAGCCAACATCGGCGCTCGACAGCCTGACGACCACCTCGATTCTCAATCTGCTGTCAGATATCAATCAAAAGCTCGGCGTCAGCATCATCATCATCACCCATGAGACCAGCGTCGTACGCCGCATTTGTCGTCACATGGCGGTCTTGTCGGAAAACCGCATCCTGGAAACTGGTGCAGTCTCTGATCTGGTGGCCAATCCGCAAAGCGCCCTGACCCGCCAACTGTTAAAGCTGGAGCAGACGGTTGCTGAAGATGCCGCAGATGCGTTTGATGCCCTGGACGCCTTTGAAGCGGAGGTACACGCATATGAATGAGTTCGGCCCCTGGGCTTTGGAATTCTGGGCGGATTATGGCACTCTGCTGATCGAAGGCACGGGCGCAACCATCTGGATGGTCATGGTCTCCACCCTGCTAGCCCACGTGATCGGATTGCCGATCGGCGTGCTGGTCGTGGTCACCGACCGCGGCCTGCTCCTGCCCATCAAACCCCTTCATGCAATTCTGGAATGGATGATCAACATCGGTCGCTCCATCCCGTTCATCATCCTGATGATTGCCCTGATCCCTTTCACCCGTCTGGTCGTCGGCACCTCACTGGGGGTCAATGCCACGATCGTCCCACTGGTGATAGCATCTGTGCCTTTTGTTGCCCGGCTGACCGAAAGCGCGCTCAAGGAAATCCCGGCTGGTGTCGTCGAGTCCTGCCACGCCATGGGGGCCACCATCAGCCAGATTGTCTTCCGCGTCCTGGTTCCCGAAGCCATGCCAGCCCTGATCCGCGGCCTCTCCCTGACCGCCATCACCCTGGTTGGCTATTCGGCCATGGCCGGGGCGATCGGTGGCGGGGGGCTGGGGGACATTGCGATCCGTTATGGCTACCATCGCTACCAGACCGACGTCATGTTTGTCACGATCATTTTGCTGATTGTGCTGGTGCAGGTCATCCAAGGCAGCGGTAATGCCCTCGCCAGCCAGGTCGACAAGCGAAAACGCTGATCCGAACACAAAGTACCGTATGAAGCTGTCATCACCGGAAATTCCCGAGATGACAGCTTTTCATTTTTTCAAGAAACTCTTGCTCGACGAAGCCGGGTAAAGGACTATAATAGACTTATCGGAACAAGTCTGTTTAGCAATATCCGTCAAAGGTGCTCATATGGAAAACGATTTTGACAAAGGGTTCTGGGAGGTCTACGACCGGGCCGAGAAATTGGCGAGTAAAGATCCAGAATGGCGTTTTCTGGAGGAGCAGATCCACCATGCCCTCGACCGTTATGACAAAATAGAGGGCTTGCAAGACCGGCTCATCACGCCGATCGACAAGCAATACACCCTATTCATGAAGAAAATCTACGAAATCATGCGCCAAAATGACGCCGCGGCCGCGCAAAAAGCGATCTTGCCTCACATCGACACCAAAGACGTCAAGCACTAAAACTCTTTTTCCACCCGGACCAGGGCACTGGCAATGACCTGGTGCATGTCATAGTACTTGTAGTCTGCCAGGCGGCCGCCAAAAATCACCTTTTCTTCCTGATCAGCCAATACCTTGTATTGTGTAAACAGGGCATTGTTTTTGTCGTCATTGACCGGGTAGTAGGGCTCGTCGCCCTTTGCCCATTCCGCTGGGTATTCACGGGTGATGACTGTTTTTTCCTGGGTGTCGAATTCAAAATGCTTGTGTTCGATGATCCGGGTGAAGGGCGTCTGGCGATCGGTGTAGTTGACGACAGCGTTGCCCTGGTGATTCTCGACGCCCAGTGTCTGGTGCTCAAAGCGGAGGCTGCGGTATTCGAGATTACCGAAGCGGTAACCGTAGAACTCGTCGATCATGCCGGTGAAAACAATTTTCTGGGCCTGTGCGTCCAGTTCCGCTCTGTGGGCAAAATAGTCGGTTTCCAGGCGCACCTCAATGCCATCAAGCAGGCGGTCGACGATCTGGTTGTAGCCACCCTCCGGAATGCCTTGATATTTGTCATTGAAATAGTTGTTGTCATAGGTGAAACGCACGGGCAGGCGCTTGATGATGAAAGCTGGCAACTCGGTCGCAGGTCTCCCCCACTGCTTTTCAGTATAGCCTTTGATCAGTTTTTCATAGATATCGGTGCCGACCAGGGAAATCGCCTGCTCTTCCAGGTTGTGCGGCACGGTGATCCCGGCAGCCATGCGCTGGGCCGAAATCCGGGCCTGGGCTTCCGCTGGCGTGACGACCCCCCAGAGCTTGTTGAAGGTATTCATATTGAAGGGCAGGTTGTAGATTTCGCCATTGTAATTGGCGATCGGCGAATTGGTGTAGCGGTTGAATTCGGCAAACTGGTTGACATAGCTCCAGATTCTCTTGTCGCTGGTATGAAAAATGTGGGCTCCATAGACATGGACGTTGATTCCAGCGATCGATTTGCAGTAGATGTTGCCGCCCGTGTGGTTTCTGCGGTCAATGACCAAACAGCGTTTGCCGCGCAAAGTCGCTTCACGGGCAAAGGTTGCACCAAAAAGACCGGCACCGACGATCAGGTAATCATATTGCTTATCCATAAAGGAGACCTCACTTGTCTGTTTTGATTTATTTTAGCATGTAATCGGCCTCTCGATCATTATGTAACGCGCCTTACAGCTTAAGGAATTTAGTGATGATATGTTTAACTTACAATCTTATCCGTTCGAAATCGATTCATTTTAGGTCAAAATCGATTCATCAATTTTTCAGGAGGTATCCCATGCCTGTTCGTGATTCATCCGCTGTCTGGAATGGTAGTTTAAAGGAGGGCAAAGGCGTCATGCGCCTGGGCTCTGGTATGTACGAAGGCCCTTTTACCTTTGCGTCCCGCTTTGAAGATGGCACCGGCACCAATCCTGAGGAGCTGATTGGGGCAGCACATGCTGGCTGTTTCTCGATGTTCCTCTCGGCCATCCTGACCGATGCCGGCCATGTGCCGACTCGGATCTCCACTTCAGCCAAGGTCCATCTCGGCGCCGGACCAAAGATTGTCTTGATCGAGCTGTCCACCGTCGGCGAAGTCCCCGGCATCGACGCTGCTACCTTCCTCGAATTCGCCGAAAAAGCCAAAGTTGGTTGCCCGGTCTCCCAGGCCTTGTCTGCAGTCGAGATGAAACTAACCGCCGTGCTGGCTGACTGAAAATAGCCTGCCAATAACTTGCATCCATCCAAGAGGCCGTCTCGCGAGAGGCGGCCTTTCGTTATATCACCGGTTGGAGGATCAGCGCGATCAGGGCCTGCATGGTTGGCGTCAGGTATTTGTTTTTGTGGTAAGCCAGGCAAAAAGAGCGGACCAAGTCGAGGTCCTGGACCTGGATGGTCCGCAGTTGGCCGGATCGCAAGGGCGTTTCGATCAGGCGGCCGGATAGGACTGCAATGCCCAGTCCGTTCAAGGCAGCCTGAACCATGGCGTCAGAGTTGATGGCTTCCCAGGCAATTTTCCACGGAACCTGCTGCAAGGCCATGGTATGTTCGAACAGTTCGCGGGTCCCGCTACCCTGTTCCCGGACGATGAAAGACTGGTCTTCCAGCGCCTGAAGCGGAATGGGACCGGCAATGTTGTAGAGTGGGTGATTGGTTCCGCAGACCAGGACAAGGCGGTCAACCATGTAAGGCTGGACCATGATCTCCGGATTTGAGATCGAGCCCTCGACCAGTGCCAGGTCCAGTTCATTTCGGATGACCAGCTGCTCGATATCCCGCGTATTGCGAATGCTTGCCGCGACACTGGCCTGGGGGTGCCGCTGGCCAAAGGCTGCCAGATAGCTTGGCAGGAGACAGGTGCCGATTGTGAGAGTCGCCCCGATACGCAGGCATCCGGTGGCTGTTTCAACCTCTATGGCCTGGTCCATCTCACCGATCAAATTGATCACATGCCGGGCATAACCAAGCATGACTTTTCCGGCTCCTGTCAGATACAGCCGCCGCGACAAGCGATCAAACAATTTGACTCCGTAATGTTTTTCCAGCTCGGCAATGGCCTGGCTGACCGTCGGCTGGGCGATGAACAGCTTTTCCGAAGCTCGTGTCATATTGCTCGCATCGGCTACAGCCAGGAAAATTTGCAAATGGCGCAGTGTCATGTCCTTGACCTCATGAATAAACTATAGGTTTTTTACTATCTTATTCATTCTATCATTGTAGTTCTAAAATCGTTGGAATTTGACTACACTAGTTGGTGATTTTATGCGTGGAGGGACCTTGTGATGACTTTAAAATGGCGCTCAGGACCCGGACTGCTGCTTTGTCTGGTCATTGCAGTCCCGGCCTGGTTTCTGGGGAGATTCCTGCCGGTGATTGGCGGGCCTGTTTTTGGCATACTCATGGGGATTCTGCTGGCCAATTTTTTTCCAGGCCTGATTTCTGGGTTAAGCGGGTTTGGCTTTGAAACCGGGATCCGACTGACCAGCAAGAAAGTGCTCCAGCTGGCGGTAGTTTTACTCGGTTTCGAGATGAATTTTGCCATGATCGTCCAGGTCGGCAGCCAGTCTCTGTTTGTCATGCTGTTCACTTTATCTGCTGCTTTTTTGACGGCTTACGGGATGGGCAAGGTCTTGCATCTCGATGGCAAGACGGCCACCCTGATCGGTGTGGGCACATCAATCTGTGGCGGCTCGGCTATCGCCGCCACAGCGCCCGTGATTGCTGCCGACGATGATGAAGTGACGGCCGCAATTTCAACCATTTTCCTGTTCAATGTCCTTGCAGTTTTCATTTTCCCTGCCCTGGGTCACAGCCTGCATTTGAGCGACAAGGGGTTTGGCCTCTGGGCTGGTACAGCGGTCAACGACACTTCCTCCGTTCTGGCGGCCGGTACTGCTTGGAGCGTCACTGCTGGCAACACGGTTGCCTTGAGCTACGCAACGATTGTCAAGCTGACCCGGACCCTGATGATTGTGCCAGTGACCTTCTCCCTGGCCGTACGTACGGCTCTGCTGGCGCGCCAACAAGAAAAACCGTCCAAAAAGCCGGCGTATAACCTTGCCAAGACCTTCCCCTGGTTTGTTTTGTCATTCCTCGCCGTTGCCCTGTTAAATACATGGCTGCCCTGGCCGGATCTGGCCGGAAAACTCGTCACAGCCGGAAAATTCATGATCGTCATGGCCATGTCCGCCATTGGACTGAACACCCGCATCAAGCGCCTCATCGCCCAAGGCTGGCGTCCCATCCTACTCGGACTAGCCTGCTGGTTTGCCGTCGCCAGCATTTCCCTGATCGTCCAGAAACTGACCGCAGCTTTGTAAAAGGGACCCCGTCTCTTTTTCGTCTCAATTAACCATTTGGCTGAGATAAGCTGAAAATTTGCCAGTCGATGTTAGCGAAAGGTACCATTCTGCCGAAAAAGGGACGGGGTCCCTTTTTCGGCAGAATGGTATAATCGTTCTGAGATTGTTTATCCTTTTGGCTTTTCTGGCCAAATTCATTTGATGATTTGGGGTTTGTCAGGTAAGGGAAAGGTCAAGCACGGTCATGCGCAAAGTCGTTTTTCTGGTTGATATGAATGCGTTTTTCATTTCGTGTGAAATGACACGGCAAACTCAGTTGCGCGGTAAGCCAGCAGCGGTTGCCGGTGATCCGCAGCGTCGGACCGGGATCATCCTGGCAGCCAATTACGAAGCCCGGGCCTATGGGGTGAAAACAACCATGCTGGTGCATGAAGCACAGCGACTTTGCCCAGGCATCGCACTCGTACCACCGGACCACGATTTTTACGAGCAAAAATCCCGCGAAGTCATGCAGCTGCTCCGGCAATTTACACCGGTTGTCGAACCCAACAGCATCGACGAAGCCTGGCTGGACATGACCGGCTGCGAAAAGCTGTCAGGCACCCCGCTCGAAGCAGCTCAGACGATCATGCAGACGATCAACGAGAAATTGGATCTTTGGTGTTCGATCGGGATTTCCGACAATAAATTTCTGGCTAAGATGGCTTCGGAAATGAAAAAGCCGCAGGGGATTACCGAACTTTGGCCGGAGAATGTGCCAGGCAAGCTCTGGCCGTTGCCAGTTGGCGCCATGTACGGGGTCGGACAAAAAACGGCCGAAAAACTCAAGCGCCTGGGCGTGGCCACGATTGGTGATCTGGCTCGCCTGAGCCAGGAATTCCTGGTTGAACGCTTTGGCAAAAGCGGCATTGACCTTCACCGGCATGCGCACGGTCTGGAGGACGCTCCAGTCCTTGCCACTGACGATGATACTGTCCAGTCGATCGGCCGCTCGACGACCTTGTCTGGGAATGTCTCAGATCTGGAAAAAGCCAAGCGAATTTTACTTGGATTGTCTGACGAAGTCGCCGCGACAGCCCGCAAACAAGACCTGAAAGGTCAAGTGGTCCAGATCACACTTAAATACACAGATTTTAAAGTGATCACGCGCCAGAGCATGGTGCCAGCTACAAACCTTTCGCAGGAAGTGTTCCTGGCCGGTTGTACACTACTCGCCAGAAACTGGGACCCGGCCAAACCTGTTCGCCTGATCGGGATCAGTCTTGGCCATTTTCAGAAGCAGCAGGAAGACCGCCAACTCAACTTGTTTGACCAGATCGATCGTGATGCGCTGGAAGCAGCACCTGCAAAGTCGCCCGGAGCAGGCAAAGTCGACCAGGCCGTCGACTCGATCCGCGAACGCTTTGGCCAAAACAGCGTCACCCGGGCGTCACTGCTGAAAAAGAAATAAAAAGGGACCGGGTCCCTTTTTCGGCAAACCGCTCAAAATAAGCTCCCCTCTAAGCTTTGCGGGCTTTGAGGGGAGCTTTGTTGTGTGCTGCTTTGTTGCCTCGGTTACTTTGTGGGTGGCTCAGGTTGTCACAAAATCAGACGCTGTCCCGTTTTTTCCACAGGATGAGGAGCGTGCCGGCCAGGAAGAGGGTCATCAGGCCGATGACTTTGAATGGATAAGCGTCAGGGAAATCGCCGGTCTGGGGCATTTCAGCTCCAAAGACTTCCAGGATGGTCGTGGCAAGGGTGGTCGTCGGAGTCGTGGTCGTAGGCGGGAGGGTATCAATGTCGACATCTGCGCCATCCGAATCTGAAACCGGTGTCTCTTCGTCATCCATGCCATAGACGGTGACAATGTCGTCGATGTTGTCGCCGCGATCGCCATCGATGGAAGCTTCAAAGTAGACGGTCAGGCTGGCTCCCGGCAGGATGGTCTGCGGCAAAGTGATCGGCGTGGTCAGCGCGGCATTGGTGAAAAGGAGTGGGCTGAAGGCCGGGCCGCCTTCGATCGAGTCGGTCAGGCTGGTGATCACAACTGGATCATTGGCCAGACTGCTGTTGACGATGGCAACCATGAAGGTAGCTTCGTCACCGGGATCATCGACTGAATCATCCAAAGCGAATTTGGCGACGCTGATGGACGGAGGTGCATTGACTGGGATCGAGAAATCGTCGCTTTCAGGTTCAGTTTCTGTCGCATCCACAGTCACAGTGTTATCGAGCCAGCCGTCAGCCGGGCTTTCTTCGGTGCTGTTGCCAGCAACCGTGATTTCAGCCTGGGTGACCGTGTGGCTGCCGGTGAAGATCCAAGTTTCTCCGACGTCCAACGTGTCATTGTCATTGAGATCGCCCGAACTGTAGGTTGGACCAACCGTGCAAATCGGGTCCGTCACTGTGATGTTTGTCAGCACCACATTGCCTTCGTTGACGACGGTGAAGGTGTAAGGGACAACTTGGCCCACTGCTGTGATCAAGGTCGTTGTGCTATTTTTCACAACAGACAAGGCAGGCGCCAGGCTGATGGAAATTTCGTGGATGTCTGTGACAGGATCTGTCTGGTTGGAGTCTGCTGTGACGGTGTTGTCCAAGTCACCATCCCCACCACCATTGCTGTCGATTTCTGCCTGAATGACGATGTGGCTGCCGATGTAAGTCCAGGCTTCACCGACGTCGAGGATGCCATCCAGACCAATATCGCCACTGCTGTAAGATGGGCCGATGTCGCAGACTGGGTCCGAGACGGTGATGCCAGTCAAGCTCACATTGCCAGTGTTCCTGACCACAAAGGTATACGGAACGACTTGGCCTGCCGCTGTGATCAAAGTCGTCGTGCTGGATTTTTCAACTGCCAAGCCAGGGATCTGGTCAATCGCGATTGCATGATCGTCCGTGGCCGGTCCAGTTTCATTGGAATCAGCTGTGACCGTGTTGTCGAGGTCGCCATCACCGCCGCCATTCGCATCGATTTCGGCCTGCGTGACGGTATGATTACCGGTATAGGTCCAGCTTTCGCCAACGTCGAGTTTGCCATTGCCGTTGTCGCCGCTGACATAGGCGGGGGCAGGGCTGACATTCGGGTCTGTCACTGTGATACCTGTCAGCGTCATGTTGCCGGTGTTGGTAACCACAAAGCTGTAAGGCACCACTTGGCTGGCCGTCGTAATCAGGGTGGTGGTGCTGCTCTTGACCACATTCAGGCCAG
>SABL01000256.1 GCA_009928985.1 Clostridia bacterium | reverse complement strand
CTTCAGTGCTCTGGTGGAAGACCGGCCATACCGGGCTGGGATGAATCCCCAGGCAGCACTGGCAGTTCTCCGTGAGATGGCTTCACACCACAAGATCGATACCCGTCTGGTCGAGGATGTGGCAGACAATCTTGATATCCTTGCGGGACAGGTCTCGAAATTCCGGACCTGAAGGCAGATGCCCTCGCCAATTGTTTGAGGACATTTGAATCCATCCACAGAAAAAGCCGCCCCGGATTACTCTGGAGCGGCTTTTCGGTGGACGTGCGGGAGCGTTTTACTCCTGGATGCCCGGGATCTTCGGCAGGTGCTGGAGGCTCTCGTTGAGTTCCTCGTCGGAGGGAATGTAGTCCACCATGGTGCCGTTGCGATACTGCATGTAGGCGGACATATCGAAGTAGCCTGTACCAGACAGACCGAACAGGATGGTCTTTTCTTCACCAGTTTCCTTGCATTTCAAGGCCTCGTCGATGGCTGCCTTGATGGCGTGGCTGGACTCAGGGGCTGGCAGGATGGTTTCGGCCTGGGCAAACTGCAAGGCTGCTTCAAAACAGGCGTTCTGGCCGTAGGCACGGGCTTCGTCGAGGTAGCCATCGTGATACAGCTTGCTGATGATCGGTGACATGCCGTGGTAGCGCAGACCACCGGCATGGATGCTTGACGGCTTGAAATCGCAGCCGAGGGTGTACATCTTGGTCAGCGGGGTGACCCGGCCGGTATCGGCAAAGTCGTAGGCAAAGCGGCCACGGGTCATGGTCGGACAGGACGCTGGTTCGACCGCAATGAAATAGGGGTTGGTCTTACCTTGGAGTTTGTCGCCCATGAAGGGGGCAATCAAGCCGCCCAAATTGGAGCCGCCACCGGCACAGCCAATGATGATGTCCGGATAATCGCCGATTTTTTCAAAGGCAGTCTTGGCCTCAACGCCAATGACTGACTGGTGGAGGAGGACCTGGTTAAGGACCGAGCCAAGCACGTAGCGTGAATTGGGTGTCTTGACCGCAGTTTCGATTGCTTCAGAAATGGCCATGCCGAGGCTGCCGGAGGTTGTCGGGTCCTGGGCCAGCATCATGCGGCCGACTTCGGTCGTGTCGGAAGGGCTGGCGATGATCTTAGCGTCAAAGGTTTCGATGACAGCTTTGCGATAGGGCTTCTGTTCGAAAGAGACTTTGACCATGTAGACGGTCAGGTCTACGCCGTAAAGTTTGGCAGCCATGGCCAAAGCAGTGCCCCACTGGCCAGCGCCTGTTTCCGTGGTCAGGTTTGTGATGCCTTGTTCTTTGGCATAGTAGACTTGCGCAATCGCTGAGTTGAGCTTATGGCTGCCTGAGGTATTGTTACCTTCGAATTTATAGTAGATTTTAGCCGGTGTGCCCAGGGCCTTTTCCAGATTGTAGGCGCGGCAGAGCGGGGAGGGCCGGTACAGTTTGTAGACTTCGCGGATGCCTTCGGGGATTTCAATCAGGCGGTCCGTCGTGTTGACCTCCTGTTTGATCAGCTCGTCGCAGAAGACTGGCTGGAGATCTTCAAAAACAACAGGATCGAGACGGCCCGGATGGATGAAGGGATCGTGTTTCTCCTTCATGTCAGCCTGCATGTTGTACCAGTAACGCGGAATTTCCTCTTCACTCAAATGGGTGCGGTACGGAATGTTGGACATGGCTGTGTGCTCCTTTCATGGCCCGTGACCGGGCTTAGCTTTCGTCGTTGCTGCAATAGGTCCGCAAATAAAAAAATCCTGCCCCTGTAAGAACAGGGACAAGAATCGAATTCCTGCGGTACCACCCTTGTTGGCTCCAAAGAGCCCACTTTTGTCATGCCGGAGCGATCCAGCATGGCCCTGTTGCTAACGGGTCGGCCTCCCGTCGATGCCTACTGGGATACTCACAGATCTGGCAGGAAAAAAGCGCCAGTTTACTGCAAATACACGTTCGGATCGCCCTCGCAAGTCCATTCGACCCATGCAGCCTTGCTGCCCTTGCACTGGCGGCAGCTCGCTGAAAAGCGGTAATGGGTGTACTCTTCTT
>SABL01000255.1 GCA_009928985.1 Clostridia bacterium | reverse complement strand
TCAGGCCGCGGGTGGATCCAAAAGACCCCTTGGCGATCGCCAGGTAGGCGGCTACCGGGTCAAAGCCCATGGCTGCCATGATCAGGCCGGACAAAAGCAACGCCACGAGGACAGAGGCGACTCGGATGACCACCGCCCGCCAGCCTCCGGCGGTTTCCTTTTTGGCAATTCGCAGGCGCATCAGAGGGTAACCTCCTTCTCTTGGAGCGATTCACCGGCCATCATCAGGCCGATCTGTTCCTTGGTCACGTCGCTGGCCTTGACGATGCCGGTGACTTCGCCATTGCACAGGACCAGGATACGATCGCATAGTTCCAGCAAGACATCGAGATCTTCGCCGATGAAAAGGACAGCGACATCTTTCTGTTTTTGCTCATTGATCAGCGAATAGATGGTATAAGACGAATGGATATCGAGGCCGCGCACCGCATAAGCGGTGATCAAAAGTCGCGGGTTGAGGTTGATCTCGCGGCCGAGGATGACTTTCTGGATGTTGCCGCCGGATAGTTTGCGCACCGTGTGGAAAATGCCTGGCGTGTTGATCGCCAGCTGGGAGACGATCTTCCGCGCCTTGGCCCGGGCTGCCTTGCGATCGATGAACAGGCCCTTGTGGAAGGCGTAGTCCTTGAGCAGAATGTTGTCGGCAATGTCCATCGAGGCGACCAGGCCCATGCCCAGGCGGTCCTCGGGGATGAAGCTCATGCTGATGCCCATCTTGATGATCTCACGCGGTGATTTGCCTACGATCTCGTTGCCGTGGAAGCGGATGCTTCCTTCGGACGGGATCTGCAAACCGGCGATGGCCTCGCACAGCTCCTTCTGGCCGCTGCCGGACAGACCAGCGACACCGAGGATTTCCCCGTGGCTGAGCTGGAAGCTGACTTTGCTCAGGCGATGGACCCCGCTGGTGTCCAGGACCGAGAGGCCCTCGATTTCCAGGCAGAGACCGGAACCCTGGACAGACGGCCGGTCAATCGACAGGTCCACGGCACGGCCAACCATCATCTCCACCAGCTCAGTCGTGGTGGTCAGGTCGGTGCGCACGGTGCCGATCGTGCGGCCCTGACGCAGGACGGTAACCCGGTCGCACAGGGAGAGGACTTCATTGAGTTTGTGGCTGATGAAAACAATCGCCTGGCCATTTTCGCGCATCCGGTGCAGGATCTGGAACAGATGGGTGATTTCCTGCGGCGTCAGGACGGCCGTCGGCTCATCGAGGATCAAGATCTGGGAGCCGCGATAAAGGACCTTGAGGATTTCAACGGTCTGCTTTTCACTGACTGACATCGTCGAAATGCGCCGGTCCGGATCTATCCCCATTGCAAACTGTTCGGACAAGGCCACGATTTTGGCCCGGGCAGCCGCGCGGTCGAGAAAAAGGCCATGCCCGGTCCCGGCGATGATATTATCCAGTGCCGTCAGGTTTTCGACCAGTTTGAAATGCTGATGGATCATACCGATCCCCTTGCCCATGGAATCGCGCGGCGAGCGGAAAATGACGCGTTCACCATGGATGGCGATTTCACCGGAGTCCGGCTGGTAAATCCCGGAGAGGATGTTCATCAGCGTCGATTTACCGGAGCCATTTTCCCCGAGCAGGGCATGGATCTCGCCCACTTCAACCGAGAAGCAGATATCCTGGTTCGCCTTGACAGAGGCAAAGGCTTTGCTGATGCCGCGCATCTCGATGGCTGGAATTTTTTTTGTATCGGTCATACAAAGCTCCTGTAAAGTCATAAAACCTGGCCTGTGCCGCAAGAAATGGCGGCACAGGCCAGGCAGATTCACAAGGGGTCAGGGCAAGAAGTCGGTTTACTTCGCTTCGACGACGCCTTCGACGAACCAGTCCATGGCGAACTGGCCATCCGCACTCAGGGAAGATCCAGCGGCGACGCGTTCGGCACCGGTGTTGTCCTTGAGCGGGCCGGCAAAGACAAAGTCATTGCCCTTGGCTTTCATGGTGTCGACGAGGGCGTTGACCTCGGTCTGGACTTCAGCCGGAACGAGGGCGGTCATTGTATCGAGAGCGACGACACCGTCGTTCATGCC
>SABL01000254.1 GCA_009928985.1 Clostridia bacterium | reverse complement strand
ACAACGCCGAAACCATCGCTCGCATGGGCCTGATCACACTCAACACCGGGATCGAAATCGATGTCTACGGGAATGTGAATTCGAGCCATATCAGCGGCAGCCGGGTGGTCAACGGGATCGGCGGCGGGGCCAATTTCGCCCAGAATGCCGGCCTGTCAGTCATCTTGCTGCCTTCGACCGGCAAATCCGGGGCGATTTCCACGATCGTGCCGATGGTCTCGCACCAGGACATCTGCGAGCATGACGTCGATGTGATCATCACAGAACATGGGGTCGCAGATTTGCGAGGGCTCGATGACACCGAACGCGCTGACGCCATCATCCGCCACTGCACAGCCGGTGCCTATCAGGCTCAACTGGAAGCCTATGTCCAGAAAGCCCGCACAACCTGCGGCGGCCATCACCCGCAACTGCCACAGGAAGCCTTTGCCTGGCATCGGCGGCTGGCCGAGCAGGGCAGCATGCTGGAGACACAATCATGAGCAAGTTAGAGATCTACGAAGTCGGTCCGCGCGACGGATTCCAGAACATCCCTGAATACATCCCGCTCGAAACCAAGCTAGCCATCATCGAAGGCCTGATCGCAGCCGGTATCCGCCATCTTCAGTTCACATCTTTTGTCAGCCCCAAGGCCGTGCCTCAGATGAAGGATGCCGTTGAACTGTCCCGGCTGTGCCTGGACCGCTATCCGGACCTGGATTTGCTGGCCCTCGTTCCCAATCTGCGCGGGGCAAAAACAGCCTGGGAGACCGGCATCCGCCATGTTTCGACGGTTATCTCTCTGAGTGAAAGCCATAACCGGGCCAACATCAACCGGACCCATGCCGAGTCACAGGCAGAATTGGCCATGATGCTGGAAAGCCTTCCCGGCCTGGATGTTTGCCTCGACCTGGCCACCGCCTTTGGTTGTCCGTTTGAAGGGGCAAAGACCGAAGTGGATGTGGTCTCGTTCATCAAACCCTATGTGGATCTGGGCATCCGGACAGTCAATCTCTGCGACACAATCGGCATTGCCAACCCAGCCCAGGTGCGGCGGACCATCGCTGCGATCCGCCAGGATTACCCGCGCCTGGACCTGATGATTCACATCCACGACACCCGGAACATGGGCATGGTCAACACCCTGGCAGCGATCGAGGCAGGTGTCGACAAAGTCCAGTCGACCGTGGGAGGCCTGGGGGGATGTCCCTTTGCCCCCGGTGCATCCGGCAACCTGGCCACCGAAGATTTGGTGTTCATGCTGCAGGAAATGGGCTATGACCTGGACGTCGATGTCCAGAAATTGATAGACCTGGCTCGTGACCAGGCCCGGATCATTCCGGGCGGGATCTACAGCGGGCATTTGTTCAGAGTGGAGGATCCGAAAAATGAACACAGGAACTCATAACGATCTGATTCGCGAAAAAGCCGCCGAAATGCGGCGCGACTGCCTGGAAATGGGCTTTGCTGCCGGTAGCCATGGTGCCCATTTCGGCCCTGCCCTTTCGAGCATTGAAATCATTGCCAGCCTCTATTTTGGTGTCATGAACCATGATCCCAAGAATCCTTGCTTGCCGGAGCGCGACCGCTTTGTCATGAGCAAGGGGCATGCCTGCCTGTCCTACTACGCGGCCCTCGTCGAGGCTGGCTACCTGAGCCGGGAAGAGATGTATACCTTCAAAGGCGACAACAGTATCTTGTCCGGCCATCCCAGCTGTCATGTCGAACATGGCCTGGAAGTTGCGACCGGCAGTCTCGGCAATGGCTTTGCCATCGCTTGCGGCATGGCCAAGGCAGCCAAAATCAAACAGGAAACCCACAAAGTTTACTGTGTACTCGGTGATGGCGAATGCGATGAAGGCGTGATCTGGGAAGCCGCCATGAATGCGGTCAAAAACAAGCTGGACAACATGATCGCCATCATCGATCGCAACAGTTTCCAGCTGGCCGGGAAGACCACAGAGATCATGGATCTGGATCTGGCTGCGATCTGGCAGGCTTTTGGC
This sequence comes from Clostridia bacterium, assembly GCA_009928985.1. GTDB lineage: Bacteria > Bacillota > Clostridia > Saccharofermentanales > UBA5734 > UBA5734. Next base: position 73 of record SABL01000254.1, on the reverse strand, counting down.
TGGGATGTCCAGGTGGTCACTGATGGCAATGATGTGGAAAGTCTCCTTTCTGCCCTTAAGGCCATCCTGCAAT
>SABL01000253.1 GCA_009928985.1 Clostridia bacterium | reverse complement strand
ATTGCAGGATGGCCTTAAGGGCAGAAAGGAGACTTTCCACATCATTGCCATCAGTGACCACCTGGACATCCCAGCCAAAAGCCTGCCAGATCGCAGCCAAATCCAGATCCATGATCTCGTGGGTCTTGCCCGCCAGCTGGAAACTGTTGCGATCGATGATGGCGACCATATTGTCCAGCTTGTTTTTGACCGCGTTCATGGCTGCTTCCCAGATCACGCCCTCATCGCACTCGCCGTCGCCCAGAACGCAATAGACTTTGTGCGTTTCCTGTTTGATCTTGGCCGCCTTGGCCATGCCGCAAGCGATGGCAAAGCCATTGCCGAGGCTGCCGGTTGCAACCTCCAGGCCATGTTCGACATGGCAACTGGGGTGGCCGGACAGGATGCTATTGTCGCCCTTGAAGGTGTACATCTCTTCCCGGCTCAGATAACCGGCTTCCACCAGGGCGGCATAGTAGGACAGACAGGCATGGCCCTTGCTCATGACAAAACGGTCGCGCTCCGGCAGGCAGGGATTTTTGGGGTCATGGTTCATGACACCAAAATAGAGGCTGGCGATGATTTCAATGCTCGACAGGGCCGGACCGAAATGAGCCCCATGGCTGCCGGCGGCAAAGCCCATTTCCAGGCAGTCGCGCCGCATCGCGGCGGCTTTTTCACGAATCAGTTCAATGCTGTTTCCTGTGTTCATTTCTCGGATCCTCCACTCTGAACAAATGCCCGCTGTATTGCCCGCCTGGAATGATCCGGGCTTGGTCTCGGGCCAGGTCGATTAATTTTTGGACATCGATGTCCAGGTCATAGCCCATTTCCTGCAGCATGAAAACCAGGTCCTCTGAGGCCAGGTTGCCGGATGCACCGGGGGCAAAGGGGCATCCGCCCAGGCCGCCCAAGGTCGACTGGACGTTGCTGACACCCGCTTCAATCGCAGCCAGGGTATTGACCAGGCCCATATTCCGGGTGTCGTGAATATGGATCATCTGGTCCAACTGCGGGAAGCTCTGGCGGATCGCAGCGATGGTCCGGCGGATCTGGGCTGGATTAGCAATGCCGATTGTGTCGCAAAGATTGACCGTCCGGATGCCCATTTCCACATAGGGTTTGATGAACGAGACCACGTCTTCCTCAGTCTTTCCCCCTTCAAACGGGCAGCCAAAGGCGGTGGCCAAGTCGAGGCAAACATCCAATTCCGGATAGGTTTCCAGAATCTTGGCTATTTCAGTCAGCGATTCGGCATGAGTCCGGTTGATGTTGGCCCGGTTATGGCTTTCACTCAGTGAGACAACCGTCGAAACATGTCGGATACCACTTTCCCAGGCAGTCTGAGCACCACGCAAGTTTGGGACCAAGGCTAGCAAGTCCTTCTCAGGATATCGTTCCAGGCAGATTCGGGCCAGTTCGGCCGCATCCTTCATCTGAGGCACGGCCTTGGGGCTGACGAAAGAGGTGATCTGCAAATGGCTGATCCCGGCTGTGATCAGGCCATCGATGATGGCAAGCTTGGTCTCGAGTGGAATGTATGCGGCGATGTTCTGGAATCCGTCACGCGGGCCCACTTCATAGATCTCAATCTTGTTCATGGTCTTGTCTCCAGCATGCTGCCTTGCTCAGCCAGTCGCCGGTGCCAGGCAAAGGCGTCTTCCGGCAGCTGTGGATGATGGCCGCCACAGATTTGGCGGGCTTTTTGGATATAGGCTTCCAGTTGAGTTTGATAGGCGCCCGCTGTGCAGTGGCGGATGATGGCATCCGCCCGTTCAGTGTCATCTTTGCCACGCAGGTCGGCAACTCCGTGCTCCGTGATGATGACATCGACGTCATGTTCACAGATGTCCTGGTGCGAGACCATGGGCACGATCGTGGAAATAGCCCCGGATTTGCCGGTCGAAGGCAGCAAGATGACTGACAGGCCGGCATTCTGGGCGAAATTGGCCCCGCCGCCGATCCCGTTGACCACCCGGTTGCCGCTGATATGGCTCGAATTCACATTCCCGTAGACATCGATTTCGATCCCGGTGTTGAGTGTGATCAGGCCCATGCGAGCGATGGTTTCGGCGTTGT
>SABL01000008.1 GCA_009928985.1 Clostridia bacterium | reverse complement strand
GCTTTGTATCCCGCCCGAGCCATTTCATCGAGACAGGTCTGCCAGCCCACTTGCTGGTCGTCCTGCGGGAACCAGACACCCCAGGAGTCAGGGCAAGTGCCAATTTTTACAGCCATTTCTCATTGCTCCTCAGTTTTCGATCCGGACCCATTGGCCGGAACGGGCAGATTCAATGCAGGCGCCGATCGTGCGATCCACGTGGTAGCCAAATTCAAAATCACTTAGATAAGGTTCACCCTTGAGCACAGCCGCGAACAATTCATGGAATTCGAGCACTTTCATATCGTTGAAGCTGATTGCAATCCCCCCGGCACCAAAGAAGGTGCCATAACCGCCGTGCTCTGGGTTGAGCAGCACCGTGCGATAGCCGCGGTCAGCTGGATCATCGGATTTGAAATAGACATTAACTTCCATCATTTTCTCGAGGTTGTAATGAACGGAACCGAGGGTGCCCTGGATTTCGAACTGGAGGTAGTTCTTGCGACCGGTGGCGATGCGGCTCGTTCCGAGTGTGCCGATCGCGCCGTTCTTGTATTCAGCCAGGATCTGGATGACATCATCGTTCTCAACAGGGACCATTTCAGCTGATCCGGCTGTTTTTGGACGTTCCTTGATCACGGTACGCTGCACGGCATTGACGGCAGTGATGTCACCCATCAGGGCCTGGGAAATGCTGAACAGGTGTGATCCCAGGTCACCCAGCGCGCCACTGCCGGAATACTTGTTGATGTGGCGCCAGGTGATCGGCAGCTGGGGATCCAGCAGCATGTCCTGGTCATACGTGCCGGTGAAACGAACGATCTGGCCGAGGCGGCCAGCCTGGATCAGGCTGCGGATGTAGGCTGTGGCCGGGTTCAAGAGGTTGTTGAACCCCACATAATTGACGACGTTGCGCCTGGCCGCCAGCTCGGCCAGCTCTTTGGACTCGGCCGCGGAGATGCTCAGTGGCTTTTCGCAGAAGATATGCTTGTTATTTTCCAGAGCCGCTTTAGCGACAACATAGTGCAGATGGTTGGGGGTGCAGATATCAACCAAGTCAACAGCTGGGTCCTGGACCAGCTCCATCCAGTCGGTCGTCCAACGTCTATAGCCCAGTTTCTCACAGGCCTGCCTGGCATTTGCCTCGTTGACATCGGCAACTATTTCATAAACGGGCTTGCCCATGTCCGGGCCAAACAGCATCAGAGCATTGGCGATCGAGACGGAATGATCCTTGCCCATCCAGCCCGCTCCGACGAGACCGATTCGAATTTCCTGCATCATTCTTATCTCCTTACAACACCATTGATTGACTATTCTTGCTTTCGTACTATCATGGTATTACGGCACAATGATGGCGTCACTTCACGATCTTGCCTATCTATCAACATTTATTGCTTTATGTTTCGCAGTTGAATGCCCGACCACCCAGAAACAAAGCCGGAGGTCAAATCTGAATCATGATCGAAAACGAGCCTGGCGTTTTAGTTGATTCGAAAATCTTTCCCCACGTCCCTTCAGAGTTTGCCCGTAGAAATTTGTTTTATGCCCATGTCGGTGGATCTTACCATTGCGCTCCGCCATATAGAGTCCAACGCGATTACCTCGAGTCCTTCATTATTTTCCTGATCACGGATGGATTATTTGCCGTGGAATATCGGGATGAACAGCTCGAAGCCAGGCCAGGACAGATTGTCCTGCTCGATTGCAAATACCCTCAGGCGTACTGGATGATTAAAACTGGACGTTTCAAATGGTTTCACTTTTCAGGCAATGCCAGCCAGGCTTATCTCGACCTGGTTTATTCTGGCCGGGGAATGGTCATCGATATAGCTGATCCAAACCGTATCGATCAAATGATCGACGAGATCCTTCAGATGATGGCACAGGATCTGGTCGATGAGCATCACGCCTCGAGTCTGATCCACCAGATTTTTGCCGAGATCTTGTCACAGCAAACAGGATCCAGATCCATCTCAGACCCGGTCATACAAGGGGCCATCCAGTTTATTGATTCACACCGCAGCGAATCCATTTCTCTCGAGCAGATTGCTGCCAGTGTCAATCTCAGCCCCTATTATTTCTTACGACTCTTTAAAAAACACATGGATGCCACACCACACGAGTATCTGACACAGGCACGACTCAAGCAAGCCATGCATTTGCTCAGGCAAACACGGCTATCCCTTGATGCGATCGCGGAACGGTGTGGTTTTAACAGCGCCACCCATTTTATCCGCAGTTTCCGCCAACATCTGAATATGACCCCAGGCCAATACCGCCAGTTAAAATTCTAAACGTCGTCCTTAACCAGGTTAGAATTCTGTTTCGCGTCGGCCAAATTCGGCTGATTCGACCCATTCCTCGGCATTCTGCAACAAATCGCCCAGGCTTTCCATCAATTTCAGATGTCGTTGCTCCTGGATGACCAGGAATGCTAAAACCCGTTTTTCATCTGGATTTGTAGAATCCTTAAGCAGTTTCTGGTAAACCTCTATCATGGTGTGTTCAATGTCCTGCGCAGACCGGTAAACATTCAACTGGTCGGGGACATGGGCGGCATCCACTTTGAAATCGCCCAGGCTGGCAAACAAGTTGTCCTCCTGACCGGATTCCTCCAGATCAACTTCAGGGAAAACCCCTGCCGCCACTTGGCGCAGGAGTTGTGCATGTTTTAATTCAGAAAGAGCTAAATAGTTGAAAACGGGTTCCAATGTGGTGCCCTGATTTTTCAAGGTTTGCTGATGGTAATACTGCTCGCCGGAAAGTTCCAATTCAATGGCTTTGTCTATCAGTTTCATCACCCTACCTCCCTTGTTGTAAACAGATCTCCTACCCACAGTATAATCACTTCGGCGAGACAATTCGATCTTTGGACTGATTTTCCTGTGCCTTTCCCATTGCTTTTGGGCATCGAAAACTTGTCCTGGTCAAACGGATCCAGATGATCGATCCTGTCACAAGAATGACCAGTAGCAAAACTGCCAGGATGATCATCCAGCGCTGCTGTGCGATTTCATCGGCGCGGTTGGTCTCATCGATCACTCTCGCCAGGGCGAGAGCTTGGCCAATCTGCAGCACCCCATGACCGCTGTCCTGGTCATAGCCCTGCGCCGCGATGTCCTTGGCAGTTGACAGCAAGGCAGACCTCACTTGGCCTGGATCGAGGGATGGGTATTGGGCCCTGAGCACGGCAACTCCACCGGCAACAAAGGCCGCTGCATAAGAGGTGCCGAAGGCCCGGATGGTCCTGCCGCGCACGGTGGCGACTTTCAGGTCTGTACCAGGGGCGCTCAGTTTAACGGAGTCATTGCGTTGCGAGAAAGTCGCGATCCCGCCATCCTCGCGCAGAGCGGCCACACCCAGAACTGTTTCATAGGCAGCAGGGAAAAACACAGCCTCTGGCTGGTCCTCCTGTTCGTTGCCGACGGCTGCGACCACCACGACACCCTGCTTTTCTGCGTATTCGATCGCAGATTTCAAGGCTTCAGAATCACCAATCGTGCCAGCTCCGATCAGGATGACCTGGCAACGATAGACTTTCACAGCATCCCGGATGGCCTGGGCCAGCAAGTCACTGCCACCGTCCTTGACCTTGCCGTCGGCGTCGAGCGAATAATAGACCAGGGGCACCAGGGTCGCATCCGGGGCCATACCCGGAATGTTTTTGGCCGGCAGGCCCAATAGAATCCCGGCCAGAGCGGTGCCATGGCCGATCTGGTCACTGGTGTCCGGGGATTGCTCGAGATAGTTGTAGCCCTCATCCAGATGAACCGGATCAATCGCCTGTTCGGAAATACCGGTGTCAATCAACGCAATCCTGCTGCTCTGGCCCCTGGCGTCTGCAGGTGTCCAATCGATCGCCCCGGCCGGCCAGGATCCCGCAGCAGCGGCCAGGACCGTTGAGCCACTGAGCATTATGATGAGTATGATCAGCAGGGTAAGTATCTTCTTGGGCATCGAATCCCCTTCCTTGACAAAACTACCCGTGGTCTGGAGCCGCTCAATTGCTCGTGTTATTGACCAGGTCCAGGATATTATTCGGATTATTGATCGTGATGTTACTCATATTCGGTTTGGTTGTTACTATAGTGCCATTATCGACTGTACCTTCAAAATAGAGAACATTGGTATTCAGTCCGCCCTTCAGAGTCAGAGGGGTGCTTGAATAACTTGTGTTGATACTGACACCAGTTGCACTGCTGACAATTTCATCAAACACCAGCGAGACCACAACTTTATCACCTTTAGAATAGGAGTCACTGGCCATTGTCGCCACTCCGATCCATTGTGGCTCCGTAGTATCCTTCGGACTGGCGTACAGGTTGCCACCGGTGAAATTCCAGGCAGAATCAGCGGAAGCAGAGTTGTAGGCACCAACGGAAATGCCGCATGTTTCTGTAAAATCATAAAGAACATAATAGCCCTGGTCCTGGCCAGTTGCCCACTCGACGTCTGCAATCGAAACCGCATGGCTTGTGCCACTGGCAGTGATTGCCCCCAGGTACCCAGGCAGACTGACCGCATAATTGACTGTATTGTTTGTATCGGCTGTTATACCATAGACAAGGGCACTTTTTGTCCCAGCCGGCAGATTAGGAATAGAGGTAGAATTTTTCGCACTATCAAAAGACACATTAGCCGTGTGGTTATTGAACAGGACGAACCGCCACATCCGCCAGCCATCATCATAACCGCTGAAATTTCTCAACTGGACCTTCATTTTCAAAGCAGTCGCCCGGATATAGTTCTGTAGATAACTCGAATAGACGCTGCCTGGCAAAACCGGACTGGATAATCCAGAATACAAGGTCCCTTTATACCAGTCTCCATAAACATCCTCATTGATTTTCTTGGCCAAACTGGTCGAGGCAATCCCCTTATACTCATTCAGATACGTTGCATCGACCACGTAATAGGGATTTTTTGTCATGGTTCTGGTTGCCCGGGAGTTTGTATCCAGCTTGCCGCCGCCTACGACGTTGACCAGGTCGAAGACATACGTGCGATCAGCATTGGAATAGGACGTCGCCACATAGGTTGAGAACTGGCTCGTTACACCCAATTCATTTACCGTTACCGTTTTTGTGATTTCCCCTGCGGCAAACGTCACGGAGCCGTTAACAGCCGTAAAATGTGTGCCACTGATGGCAGAGCCGTTCTGGGTGCGGTATGTCACGGTCTGGGACCCATAGGTTCCACCCGTACGGCTGATCGTGAACGTGCTGCCACTCGTATTCGTTACGCTGAACTTGCCATAATTGACGATCTTGGCATACAGATCTAGATTCCCGGTGCTACCTTGCAGAATCTGGGTCACTTTTTCACCCGTAAAGCTGCTGTTCGTATACCAGCCGAGGAAAATATCATCCACGCCTTTGGTTGGACTCTTCAACGTGATGGTAGCCGAGTCAACCGTATATGTTGCTGGATTGGCGGTATCATTGGTTGCCCCATACAGATTATAAGTGATTGTGTAGGTGTTTTGACTCCACTTGGCATTGAGGGTCACCGGTCCAGTGCTGCCCTTAGGGATTGACAGAACAGGGGAACCCGTGAAATCACTCGTCCGATACCATCCACCAAATATGTAGCCCAGTCTGGTCGGGGCCTGAAGAACAAAATCACTGGTTTCAATGGTATACGTCAACAGATTGCCGTTGCTGTTTGTGCCGCCATTCAAGATATATTGGATATCGTACTCGACCAACAGCCATTTGGCATGGAAAGTCTTGTTACCCGTACTACCCGTTGGGATCGCAACGTCAGATACTTTGTTGGCAAACAACTCATCCGTATACCAGCCGGCAAAGGTATAGCCCGTCCGGATTGGATCCGCCAGGGTAACAGCCGCAGATTCAATGGTATAAGCCGAGGGGTTGTCCGCACTGTTTGTACCAAGGTTCATCGCATAAGAGATCTGATACGATTTTATGATCCACTTGGCGTAAAATATTTTGGCACCGGTGCTGCCGGTGGCTATTTGGGTGACCGGTGAGCCGCTGAAATCATATGTTTCGTACCAGCCACCAAATTCATATCCGGCCCGGACTGACGGGGCCAACAGGCCAAAACTGTTTTCGATCGTATAGGTGGTCGGATTGCTATGGGTCATGCCATTGAGATTACTATAGTCAATCTTATACGAAACAGGCGTCCATTTCGCGTAGAAAGTCCGGTTGCCTGTACTACCAGCCGGGATGACCTCACCAGAAACCTTGTTGGCAAAGGCCGCATCTGTATACCAGCCGTCAAATGCATACCCTGTCCGGGTTGGTGCCCCCAGATTGAACCCCTGGCTTGCAACGGTATAGGATACAGGGTTATCTCCATGGTTGGTGCCACCGCTTAGTTCATAGGTGACACGATACTCGATGCGGATCCAGCCGGCTGTCAGGGTCAGATTTTGTGCTGGCATGGTTGTCCAGGTCATTTGAGTCGTAAGAGTCGAATCAGTAAACCAGCCAGTGAAGGTATAACCCAGTCGTGTTGGGTCTGCCGGTGCTGAGATTATATCGCCATAGTGTAACCCAGTCTTTGTCGAAACAGCAGATCCGCCCGCACTGATAAACTGGATCGAATAGCTGACCTTGTTCCATTGGGCATACAGATTAACTGTGGCGTTAGCCGCTGCAGTCAGATTCGAGACCGAGACCTGGTCGGCATAGAGAATGGATCCTGAAGGCGATGTAGACCAGCCGGTGAACTCATATCCAAGCCGGGTATAGCTGTTGGCCTTGAGTTTTGCCGCTGTATCATAGCGCAGGTTCTGGGAAGCCATCGTGCCACCAGTCGCACCATTCCCGTAGAATGAAACCCAGTAGGAATTGGCACTCCATTGGGCATAGAGGGTCATGTCTTTGGTGATAGCTACCGTGTCCGTGCTTGAGATCTGGACGCCGTCACTATTAGCCGTAAACCAGCCGCTGCACGTGTACCCCGTCTTTTCTGGGACAGGCAAGTCGCCATAGGAACTGCCATAGGCGACTGTTTTTTGATTGACAGCCAAAGCTGATCCGCCATTGGTATCAAACGTGATGGTATAGGTCTTCGCGGTCCATTGGGCATAGAGGGTCTGGTCTGCGGTGATACTCACGCTGTCTGTTGCCAGAACCTGACTGCCACCGATAGCAGCGATGAACCAGCCAGCAAAGGTATAGCCGGTCCGGGTTGGCGTTGGCATGGCCCCATATGGGCTGTCATAGGTAACGGTCAGACTCTTTACTGCCAGATCACCCCCCATAGTATCCAGAGTGACCTTGTACGCGCGGGCGGTCCACTGGGCCGTATAGGTCAGATTCGAATCCGGCATGGTTGCAACAGGCTCGGTATCCCAGCCAGCAAATACATAGCCGGTCTTGGTGAGACCTGTAGGCGGTACAATTGCAGCCCCGTAACGGACTGTAGAAACCTGGTCTGGCTGGCCATTGTCTGGTTTAAAGGTCAACTGGTGCGCCTTGCGGGTGTAATAGACCTTGACGACCGTTGACTCATCCCCAAGAATTGCTTGCTGGGTGATGGACTGAGCACTGAATCCAGTGTAGGGCTTGGCGGTGGCCAAGGTTTGGCCATCGGTGACACCCTGGCGTGTTTCTGTATCGATCAAGGTGTATGAATCACCAGTCAGGTTTTGCTGGTAGTGCTCGACGTTATAGAGCGTGCTGGTGCCAGCCTCCCATTGGGCATAGAGGGTGTGGTCACCATCGGTCAGCATCCGTGTATTACCGTCAACCGGGTCTCCTTCCTCAGTGAGCCAACCGGTGAAGGCATATCCCGGGCGCACCGGAATGGTTCGAGGCAACACATAGGGATCGCCATAGATCTGGCTGATCTGGATGCTGTCACCGATGCCCCCATTCACTTCAAAAGTCACCTCATATTCATTACCAGCAAAAACAGCGTTATAGCTGGTGTTACTGGCGGGCATCGTTGCGGCAACAGCTCCCCATCCTGACAGGTGATAGCCTGTCTTGACCGGGTCTGTCTCCGGAACAGTCAGGGGAGATTCGAATTTCAGCTCTTCTGTTTTGAACACTTGACCTTCGGACCGCCAGGTCAACGTATAGGAATTGCGTTTGTATTGGATCGTGACGATGGTGGATCCATCGGCAGCAATGGCCGTCTGGGTGATCGGCGCCGCAGTAAAGCCTGGATAGGTCTTGGCCTTGGCTGCTGTCAGGCTCTCAGTCGTCCCGGACATGGTTTCAATTTCCACGATTGAATAGGTGCCATCCAAGGCCTCGCGCGCATGCCTGACGCCATAGGCGGTATCGGTTGCGGGCTGCCAATGGGCGACGTAGGACACAACCTCATCCGGCAGAGTCGCTCCGGTCATCAAGCCGGTCCAGGCCGCCAGGACATACCCTTGCTTGACCGGGGCGGGAGATGGGACTGTGATGACTTCATCGTAGCGGAAAGACGTGGTGGCAAAAATGGTGTTTTCATCGGTTTTCCACGTCACGTCATGGCGGTTGCGTGCATAGTGGATCGTCACGATGGTTGATCCGTCGGGGTCAATCGGGCTCTGGACGATCTTAGCCGCTGTAAAACCCGGATAGGTTTTGCTGGTGGCCTGGGTCTCGTCCAGCGTGGTGCCAGTGAGCGTCTCCGTTTCGACGAGCAAGCCATCATCCGGGTAGGAATCATCCAGGTTCTGCCGGACATGCTTGACGGTATAGGGAGTATCCGAACGAGGCACCCACTGTGCGGTGTAGGTCAGATCGTCAGTTAGGATCGACTCTGCCAGCGGACGATCCCAGCCCTTGAACGTATAGCCTGTTTTCTGGGGTTGCGCGGGGGCGACCACGGGTGATTGGAAGCGCAAGAAACTCGTCACAGGATTCTGGCCATTATCGAAAACGAACGTCAGCTGATAGGTCGAGCGCACATAGTAGAGTTTGACAACCACTGAACCATCGCCAACGATGGTGAAATCATCAACAACCTGGCCACCTATCTGGCCGTCACGGTAACTTATCCCGCCTGGTATCACCAAAGAATCATCCACCAGGTCGGACACACTGACCTCGGTGTCTGTCGTACCTGATTTCTGTTCGGTCTGTTTGAGCAGGAAGGTGCCGTCCGTCTGTTCGACATAGTGCTCAACCTGGTAAGCCGTATCCTGATTGGCAATCATCCGGCCATAGAAAACCAGGTTGGCAGGAGGCATGCGCAGGCTGGCAAAAGATGCAGGATTCAGCAAGGATTCATCCACATACCAGCCAGAGAAGGTATAGCCGTCTTTGGTCGGAAGGGCTGGTTCACGTACCAGGGCTTCATAATAATAGGATGCTACCGTCGTCCGGTCGGAATCAAGGACCGTGATGAAATCAGACTGGACTCGATTGTAGTACAGCTTGATCACCAGTTTGCCAGTCTTGGCAATGATCGTTTTGTCGACGATTTGTCCATTCACCGTACCGTGCCAATACGTGATGCCATCGGTTTGATAACATAAGTCAGTCAGGGCGAGCGTGGCTTCGGTTTCGCCCGTAAGATACTCTGCAGTCTGTAACGTATACCCGGTGCCGTTGGTGTTCTGGATATGGTGCTCGACCCGGTAAGGGGTGCTTTGGCCAGGTGACCATTGGGCTGTAAAGAGCTGGTTGGCTGCTGGCATGGTTTTCGGGATTTCTGCCTCTACCCAGCCAACAAAATCATAGCCTGCTGCAGCCATTTGCGGGACAACGATCGCCTCACCGTATTTCAGGGAATAGACCCAGTCCGCCAGGTCATTCTCGATCTCACCCTGGGCAAACGTCAGCTGATACCGGTTGCGGCTATAGTAATAGTTTTGCACAGCCCGGCCGTCGGCCTGGATAAACAGCTTTTGATCGGCTGGCGCCCTAAATCCGGGATAATCCTTGACTGGCGCTGGGACGCTGCTATCTGTTGTGCCCACCAGGGAGACCGAATCGACCAAAGTATACAGGGAATTGCCGAGATTTTGCTGGTAATGATCGACCCGGTAAGCGGTATCCGAGCGCGGTATCCATTTGGCGTAGACCTGGACATCCTCGTTCGGCATCGTCTCGGGAACCTGATACGGCTTTGTCAGAGCTTCATCCCGATACCAGCCGCCAAAATCATACCCTGGGTACACGGGGTCGGTCGGGGCCGAAATTTTCGTCTTGAAGGGTTTCAGAATCATCGGTACCGCACTGCCGCCCCTCGAATGGAAGACAATCGCATAGCCATCGTTGTAATTGTCCCAGTTCAGCTGGATCGTTCGCTGAATGGGCTCGGAAGTAAAGACCAGTGGCGCCTGGATCCAGGTAATCACCATATCAGCGGTTTCAGACGGATCCCCGTCGGGCGTCAGTTTGAGAAGATTGGTATTGGGATCATAGCTGAAAGCTTCGTTGGTGATTTCGATTTTGAAAGACTTGGCATCATCATAAAAGCCTTCGCCGGTTTCGCCAGTTTTCAAATCCAGATAGCTCATGGTGAACAACGTATCGGGTATCTCAAAGGTCTGGATATGCTTTTTCAGGGAAATATCGGTAATCTCCTCCTCCATTTCCGCAAAGGCCTGGACATTCTCCCGCGCTCCTGCCGACCAGAGGGGCCATTCATTCTCATACAAAGTGGGATTGTAGGAGAACGTACCCTTGAAGGCCTGGGCTTCAAAGCTGATCTCCAGATAGATCCCCAGTTCGAAGTACAGCGCACCCGAGCTTTTCGATGTTCGCCCCTGGGAAGCTGTATAGGTCAATTCGTAATAGAAATAGCCCCAGACCCGGAGATAGGCGCCGACTTCAGCGGCAATTCCCAGACTGCCCAGATCGGTCGAGAACAAACCCACTTTGATCTCGAATTTGATACCGGCTCGCAAGCCCATGGTGCCCATGACATAGAACGTGAATTCATAGCGTTCTTCGACCAGGTCGATGGTCTCGGTGGTGCAGGTCTTCTTGAAGACACCGATCGAATAATTGTAGCGCTTGGCGTTTTCGTAGTAGAAATCACAGCCAATCGAGATATTCATATTGGCTGAGACCACGAATTTGAGCTCGATGGAATAGACCAGGACGTGGAACGGATCGACCGAGCCTTCCTGCTCGAAAATCTTCTGGCTGAACAGTTCGACCCAGTCGCTTTCGTTCTCGAGCATGGCGGCGTACTTTTCATTCAAGCCGTCGGCGACTGTAGCCTCATCATCACCGACGTACTTATCCCTGGTATCGAGCAGATCCTTCAACTGCTTGGCGAGATTTTCGCCAGCATCATTTTCATCAAGCTCTTCATCCTTTTCCTTGGAGGTGATGGTCGCTTCAATCTGGATCCCTGTGTACTCATACAAATCAATGTTGGCATTCAGGCGATATTCATCGATGTACGGGAAAATGCCCCACCATTTCCAGACCGCACCGCCGCTGGCATTGATGGACACGCGGACTTCCTGCTCGAAATATCCTGTGACACCGATGACGATTTGGTTTTCTTCGCCGGTACTGATGCTGATTTCGATGCCAACCTTCAATGTGCAGCGCAAACCATCCAGACCATCGAAGTGGATCAGCCTTTTATTGATTGTGGCTTTTAGTTCTGTGACTTCCACCTCGACTTTACTGCCAGACATCAGTTGCATGTCTCCAGGGGACAAGGGCGTGCCATCTTGCAGGGCGATGTTGTAGCCAGCCAGATCGAAGTCACCATCCATGCGGGTGAATTCTTCGGTTTCCAGAGTCAGAGCAGCCAGGTAGGTGGCTGCTTCTTCGGCAAATCCGCTCCTTCTGGCCTGCATCTCGATTCTTTCTTCCAGATCTTCTGTATCGACCCCTTCGAGCAAGGAGTCACCTGATATACCTCGATTGTCATAGAGGTCCATCACAGACTGCAGGATTTCCAGTGAGACAACCTCGTAACCAATCGTATAGCGGCCATTGTCCAGCTCGACGGACAGGATTTGGCCATAGGAGGCCTGGTTGCCTTGAGATGTTAAGGAGCCTGAATAAAAGGCCAGGAAATCGCCGACATCGACCGTTGTCTCGTCGTCCAGGCCCATGACAGCATAATCACCACTGGTAAAGTCCAGGACGGATTGCGCGACGGTGACAGAATCATTGTCAGGATCGTCATCTTGATCTTCCGCCCGGTTCAGGGGCAGGATGTCGGGGGTAAACAGGACGTCATCGGCAGCAGCGTTGACAAACTGGCAGGTTGAACCTTGCACGGCTGTGATCTTGACATAGGCGACCTCACCCTCGCTGCTGTCATCGTTAATGGATCGCTGGTCTGGCCGGACCCCTTTGTATATGGCCACCGTCTGGCCGACAGCCAGCTTAGTCCGATCATATTCAAAGGAACCGCTGGTTAAATCGATGGTCCCCAGATTGGTCGTGGCCAATGGAATGGACTGGAATCCTGAATCCTGGCCAGCAATCTTGAAGTCGTCGATCTCCTCTACCGGAATGTACACGAGATCTTCATTCAGCGACAGGTTCATGACCTCTGGTTTTGACGTCGTGAAATTGAAGTCACGGACCGACTCGCCGTATCCGGCATAGCGCAACCGTTCATCTTCCAGGGTGAATTTATACGTTGCACCGGCAGCAAAAAGACCCTTCCGGCCGGACACGACATACTGGATCTCACCTTCGGATGGTCGATCCTTCAACTCTGACAGTTCGAAAAATCCGGTCTCATTGGGGTTGTTGAGATTTTTGGCCAGGATCGCTGACTTGACCTCGGCAAGCGACATTGACGACGGTGCGACCACAATGAAGGTAAAGCTCTGCGGCTGGTCCAGAGCGGTTGCAGCACGCGGCGTTTCGGATTCCTGCAGAGGAGCCGTATTCGTATATTGGGCGTAGAGTGTCAGATTGCTCCGGATCACATGGCTGTCGGAGACACGGTTTTTCAGGTCCGCATCATAATACCAGCCCATGAAGATCGAATCGGTCCGGAACGGCACAGGCAGTCCGCCAAGCCGGGTTCCTTCTGGTATCTGAAGGGCCTCGATAGGCGAGCCCCCATTGGTTTCGAATTGGATGGTGAAAATCCGGGTGGAGAGCTTAACGGGACCGGAACCAGAGCTGACCGGCAGCAGGGGTTCGACAGGCATCTCACCCTCCAGCAGCTCGCCAAGGGGTACGTTGGAATCGGCCGGAAAATCAGGGCCATTAGATGGGTCGCGGTCTGGGTCTTCGCCAGATGGATCCCCGCCTGGCTTCTGGCCAGAGTCACCAGCCGACGTTTCCAGGGGTTGATCCAGGGGGTCCTGGCTGTCTTGATCCTGTGCTTCGCCAGATAATGCAGCCGGGGGCTGACCACGCTGCCATGGCTTGATCTGAATAACCGCAACTGTGGTCACTCCAATGCTAATAGCCAGAATGATGCTCAAAAGCTGTTTACTCATGTCGGACTCCCCGCTAGATCGCAATTCGATGATGAATAAATTGGCACTTGAATTCTCATAACGATCAAGAAAATACAAGCGTTGATTTTTATCTAACGCTACTTTATCAAAATAGGGATACAACAAATTTTTATGGGGTAATTGCCATGAATTTCGGGGTATTTGCCTATCAAGACAAAAAACCAGCCATCAACAATCGTCGACAGCTGGTTTGGACATGCTCTGTTTATTTCTCGTTCAGTACAATTTGCGCGATGAACTTCCCATCCACAGCAGAAAAGCCCGCAGTCCCATCATAGCGTTCAGCGGTATAGAGGATGCTTCTTGTTCCTGTCCCTCCGCCGACCTTTTTTGTTACAGGCAGTTCGCCATCAAATTCGATGTTGGCATCGCAAGTATTCTCAATCCTGACCCGCAAACGATGATCAAGATAGATGGCTTTGACCATGATTTCTTTCACTTGATCCTTTGGTAATCTTTGACAGGCTTCCAAAGCATTTTCTAACGCGTTGCCAAGAATGCACGTTAAATCGACAGGATCAATGCCAATGCTTTCTGGGATGTTGATATCAAAACCAGTTTTGATCTGCTCACTTCTGGCTTGGTGGGCGTAATAATTCACGATGCTGTTGGCGATTGGATTTAGACAATACGAAGAGCTGTTCTGCACATCGATCGTAGAATCAAAGCTTTTCATGTAAAGTTGGAGTTTCTCGATCTCTCCACTTTGC
Source organism: Clostridia bacterium (assembly GCA_009928985.1). Classification (GTDB taxonomy): domain Bacteria; phylum Bacillota; class Clostridia; order Saccharofermentanales; family UBA5734; genus UBA5734. Next base: position 31,968 of record SABL01000008.1, on the reverse strand, counting down.
AGCAATCCCATGACCACCGTGTTGTGATGATGTAAATCGTGGCGCTGTTGTGCCGCCAAAACCGCAGTTGCCTTTTGGCGACTTAGTTCTGCTTCCCACAATTTCTCCTGTTGGACCATGAGCAGCTGGCGCTTTTCCAAAGCGTATTTCTCGACAATGGCACTCGCTTGAATATACAAGAGGTAATAGACCGCCAGAAACAACCCATACACGGTCATGATGATGATTCTTGACCATGCATTCAAGGACCAATGCCAGTAAGCTTCAGGATAGTACAGCACTACTATTTGCAGGATTAAAAAAGTGAAAGGAACCAGGAATGCTGTTCTCCACTCTTTGTCCAAGGTCTCAACCAGATTTCGAAACCGTGGTTTAACATATTTAAACAAGAGTGGAACAATCATCAAGTAAAGGATCGTCCGGATCACGATCAGCGTGGCAACCGCAGCATTCCCTTCCAATCCGGAGGCAACGGTGTCACCGAAAAAACCAATGGAGATATAGACATTGACAAAGGTCAAAAAGCTAAAAAGGGACACAAAAAAACGGTCCCCTGAACAAATCAAAAACCAGGAGAGTTCAATCCCCAAAATAAAAAGAACTGCCACCCTCTCAACTGAATCGACCCCTTGAGCATAGAGGAGAAACGTAAGGGACAGATTCCGAGAATCATGACGCTCAGCCCAGCGATCATTCGTCTTCTGACGGGCTCTTTAAACACCATGACCGAGGAGGAGATCCATGTGAAGCCGATGACGGATTGCAGGAAAGATACAAACGCTAAGATAGTATACAGCACATCCGCTTCCCCCTCGTTTTGTTATAGCCTAGCACCTTGGTCGATCCAAAAACATTTCCGGGGCAATTGACATCTTTTTGGGGGTAATTGCCACCTACTCATTCAGGGAAAGTTGAAAAGACAAAAATGCTTCCTTTAGCGTCTGGTAAGCCCGATAGGGATAGGTGATCGATTCACCTGTATCGAAGTAGATGAACTCCTTCGTGATTTGCCGGACAAACTTCAAATTCAAATTGACCGAGGCACCACATCTCACAAAAAATTTGGCTGGTGCCAAAAGCTCAAAAAGCTCGCACGAAGTCATACGCACTTCAACTTTTTCTTTGTTGATCAAATGGATCATTTGGTAATTATTTCTGCCGGGTTCAGTGAAAACCACATTTCTTGTATAGAGCCTCATCATTCCCTCGGTTGTTTTTAGGGTAATGAAATGGCGGCGCTCGACCTTCATTCGGTTAAAAACTTTGTCCAAAGCCAGGAAAAAAGTGCGATCTGAAAACGGTTTGGTAATGTATTGGCAAGCATCCACTTCAAATGCTTCCAAAGCGCTATCGCGAGAGCTGGTAAGAAAGATGATTTCCCCTTTGTCGCCTAGCTGTCGTAGTTGCCTGGCCGCTTGTGTGCCTGAAAATCCTGGCATATAGATATCAAGGAGGTAAATGTCAAACCCTCCATGATCTTCGACAAAAGATAGCATCTCTAAAGATGCCGCAAAAGAAGTTACAGTCAAATCAAGGTGTGTATGTTCGAGTTTGTATTGAGCAAGAAGATCTTGCATGAGATCAAGTTGTTTTTGATCATCGTCACAGATGGCTATTGTCATCATGATTTTACCTTTTAGTCATATACACTGAGCTTATTTAGGACTTGATAGACTGGCTAATTCGTCGATCCTTTGGCACCATGTCCGTCACTCCCTGTTCATGATTCCAGTTTAGTGGATTGACAGTCCACTTGGCTACTTGTAACGTTATTTGTATCTAAATATCTACGCACATGAAACAGATCCAGGAATGACAGGAGACGTCTCATGATTTATCTGGATTACAATGCCACCACCCCCGTGGACCCAGGTGTAGCCAAGGCCTTGATGCCATTCATCTTCCAGCATTTCGGCAACCCGTCCAGCAGTCATGCCTATGGTCAGACAGCCAAGGCTGCCGTGGAAAACGCTCGCGCCCAGGTCGCAAAACTCCTTAACTGCACCACCAGCGAAATCCTTTTCACCAGTGGCGGCAGCGAGTCCAACAATACAGCCATCAAAGGCGTCGCCTGGCACCTCAGGAGCCAGGGCAACCACATCATCACCTCAGAGATTGAGCACCCGGCTGTGCTCAATGTCTGCTCTTGGCTGAGCACACAGGGTTTTGAGATCACATACCTGCCAGTGGATGCCTACGGTCAGGTTCAGCCCGACGATCTGGCGACAGCTCTGACCGACCGCACGACCCTGGTCAGCATCATGCATGCCAATAACGAGACCGGCACCATCCAGCCGATTCGCCATCTGGCTGAGCTGGCCCATCGCCAGGGCGCCTTGTTTCACACCGATGCAGCCCAGACCGTTGGCAAAATCGTTACCGATGTCCAGGATCTGGGGGTCGATTTCCTGACTGTTGCCGGGCACAAACTCTATGCACCCAAGGGCATCGGCGCTCTGTACATCCGACAGGGGGTCGAAATTGATTCCCTGATCCATGGCGCTGGCCACGAACGCGGCCTGCGCGCCGGCACAGAGAACGTCCCCTACGATGTTGCTCTCGGGCAGGCGTGTGAAATCGCCCAGATTCAGCTTAGCAATCCGATCATCCGCGAGATGACCGACTATTTCTGGAGTGATCTGCAAAACAACCTCGGCGACCAGATACATCTCAACGGGCATCCCACCGATCGCTTGCCAAATACCCTGAACATCAGTTTCCTGGGCTGGAATGGGCACGAACTGCTGGCTCAGCTACCTGATGTGGCCGCCTCAACCGGTTCAGCTTGCCACTCAGGCGAAACAGCCTTGTCTCCTGTCCTCAGGGCCATGGGCGCTTCTCCGGAAATCGGCCGCGGTGCTGTCCGCTTCAGTCTGGGACGCTTTACCCAGAAAACCGAAATCAATCTGGTCGTGGACCAGATCCTGACCATTCTGAAGCGAGATCAGTGAGATGCAGAGCCGCAAAGAACTCTATGCCATGCATGCGGAATTCTGCAAATTCATGGGCAATACCAAGCGAATAGAATTTTGTTTCTACCAGGCGAGGAGGAGCTCTGTGTGGAAGAACTAGCCACCAGAATGGACGTTTTGATTCCCAATGTCTCACAGCACCTGGCGAACATGCATGAAAAGGGTGTGGTCGCATCGCGCCGCGTCGGCAACAAGATCTACTACCACCTCTCGAATCAAAAAACACTCCAAGCCTGTTTTCTGATGCGCGAAGCCATGATCGAGCGCTATGATCGAATAATGACAACCAAACTTATCTGTTGGAGGAAATAACAAGTGAAAGTCGGCCTGATCCGTTGCCTGCAAACCGAAGACATGTGCCCCGCAACGACCTGTATCAAAGTCATGGACAAGAAAGTTCTCGCTTTCAAAGGTATCGAAGAAGACATCGTATTGATTGGTGTGAACACCTGTGGTGGCTGCCCGGGCAAGAAAGCTGTGTCCCGGGCAGCTGAAATGGTCCGTCGGGGAGCCGACACCATCGCCCTGGCGTCCTGCATCACCCGCGGGAATCCGATCGGATTCCCCTGCCCTCACGTGGAGCAGATGAAGGCGGCAATCGAACGTGAGGTAGGCCAGGAAATCCGCATGATTGACTACACCCATTAACAAAAATAAATCAATATCTATAAATTGCTGTTGCAATATATGAAAAGTCGTGTTATGATTCTAATCACGCACCGGACTAAGACAGTCCGCTCGAAAAGAGATCGCAAGGTCTCGCCTGATCGCTAGGGAATGGTAACGCTGTGGGGGCCACAGCCGGTAGGACTCCTGGAGCACATCGTTTCGGGGGTTTTTTCTTGCCAAGGGGCGCACATTCAAATCTGGCGATCGAACACGGCGCCACAAAAAGTAAAGGAAACACACACATGGACAAATCACTCTCATGCAAAGATTGCGGCGCCACTTTCGTCTTCACAGAAAGCGAACAGGCTTTCTACGCTGAAAAAGGCTTCACCAATGAGCCGACCCGTTGCCCGGACTGCCGCGCAGCCCGCAAGCAGAATCGTAATAACGACCGCGGCGGCAGCCGTGGTGGCTATGGCAACGGCAACTTCCGTTCCGAACAGCGCGAAATGTTCCCGGCCATCTGTGCCGCCTGCGGCAAGGAGACCATGGTCCCCTTCCGTCCGAGCAACGACAAACCCGTCTTCTGCCGCGACTGCTTCAAGCCCCGCAGCCGCTTCTAAGTAAAAAGTCTCCTGTAGACTCGAGCCGGTTCTATACCAGCTCGCCCCAGCAATCATCAAAACCCCAGCGTTTGGAATCAAATCCAGCCGCTGGGGTTTTATAATGGAGTTGATCCGACCATAAGCCAGGAGGACCTCATGAATCAATTTGTTTATGGCCCTGCTCGGCGGCACATCGATTGACCTGCTGGCATCAGCTGGTTTTCACAGTGAAATCGCCGATGAAAAGGATCCCTGGCCGTTACGCTCCGGGACCCTGGTTCAAAAAAGTGACGGTACTATTAGCTACGCGCGTGCCATTTTGGCACCGCACTGCGGGCAAGTAATTTGCCCATAATCAGCATGAATCCTTTGCCAGCGATTGTCAACGCAAGCAAGATAGAAGCATCTTAATCCCGTACAGGGTCAGGCTTCCTGCTGCAGGTCTTGGCGTTCGAGCACTTTCGAGGTTGCAACCACTACAGCCAATACGATGAACAGGAGCATGTTCAAGGCGAATGGCAGGCGCCGGTCCAGCGCTGACAGATAGCCCAGTATCGATCCGAAGGGTGAGGAGACGGCAATCATGATCACATAGATCAGGCTCATGACACGAGCCCGGTCTTCCTTGTCATAAAAAACTGCGCCCAGCGCATCGCGCCGCGGAACGACCAGGGCAAACGCTATGGCTTCCAGCAGTGTGTAGACAATGACCAGCAGCTGGCTATCCGGTCGTGACAGGAGCAGGAACACATGGCTGGCCAGGTAGATGGTAAAGCCGGTCAGAAAGACTGGCCGATAGTGAAGGCGGTTGGTCAGTGGCTGGATGATGAACATGAACAGCAGCATGATCACGGCCCGGCCGATCGGAAAGAGCGCGACATACTTTTCCGGGATCCCGACATCCAGGGTGATGTAGAGGGCGAAGAAGTTGGTGATCGAAATGGACGTGATGTTGACAATGACCGAGATGACAAGCGCCAGGCGCATTTCCCGGGACCGGATCACTTTGCCAAACACCCTTTGATAGCCGAGCAGCAAGAAGAAAAGAGACTGGTGTTTCGTTTCTGCCATCCGTTTAGTCCCTTGGGCTGTTTCTGTGCTCCAGACATACAGGATCACAAATTTGGCAGTCATGAGGACAAAGGCCAGTAAGTAGAGGACCCTGACCGTCGGTACCAGTGAAAAACGATCGACCAGCAAAGTGGACAGAGGGGCAAAAAAGACCGCCAGCAAACCGGCAATATTGACCCAAGTGTAAATGTTGACCAGCAGACGGGGCTCGGTGTCTTCGACCAGCAAGCATTGCCAGGATGTATTGGTGATGTGCCACAGGCTGTTGAAAACGGCTGCAGCCAGGAACCACCAGAAGTTCTGGGCCAGCATCCAGATCAAGGTTGGAATGCTCCAGGCAACTAGATCGATCAAGAATGTCACGCTGCGGCGGCCATATTTGTCGGTGACAATCCCGCCCAGGGCGGCTGTAAAGACCTGCAGGACCATGCCGATCGTCAGGATCAGGCCGATCTGCTGGTCCTGGACCCCCAGGGCATACATGTAAAGAGTGATGAATGGGGCGTATAAATTGAATGGGATGCCCCAGAGGGGTTCCGTGAACAGGCAGGCCCTGGGATTGCCTTTGACCTGGTGCAAGGTATCGATCAGAGGGTGGTTATGCAGTCGATTCATCTGGGGACCATCCTTGGTTGCTATCCGATGCTATGATAACTCAAAATCGAATCGGCTGACAGATGGTCATGTTTCATGGGAATCAACCGGTGACAACTTGGTTCCGACCCTGTTTTTTGGCCAGGTACAGGGCGTTGTCTGCCCGGTCAAAAGCTCTTTCAAACGTATCTGCCGTGTCTGGATGCAGGTCTGTCAGGCCAAGACTTGCCGTGACTTGCACCTTTTCCGCATAGTCTCCGCCCGTGGGCTTGGAAGCAAATTGAAGTTCCGAAACATGCTGGCGCAAGGATTCGTCCAGGTCGCGCAGATCATCACTCTGGCGATGGGCCAAGATCAGCAGGAATTCTTCGCCACCCCAGCGCACAGCCAAGCTTGGGCCTGGACTATGGAAGGTCAGAATTTCCCCGACGCGCTTCAGGACAGTATCGCCAAAGGCGTGGCCATAGGTGTCATTAATCCTTTTGAAATGGTCGAGATCGATCAGGATCAGGCCAATCCGGCGGCCTGTCGCTGCTTGTTGGCTGGTGAACGCTGCAATCCGTGAGGCCATCTCTGAGCGGTTGACCAGGCCAGTCAATGGATCATGTGCGGACAAGTGTTCCAACCGTTCATTAGCCGTTTTCAACAAGAGGGTGCGGGACAAGAGCCGAACCTGGTGTTCATAAACCTGGCGGGAAATCACCAGGGCGGCCAGAAACAGGATGGTTCCTTCAATGGTGTTGTGGGTCAGGCTATCGGTCAGGATCCTCCGATCCCAGAGCGCAGTCAGATAAACCAGGTAGGGTATCGTGAAGGCCAGGAAATTGAACGGTGACCGCAGCAAGAAAAAGACACTGGCCAAGATGAGTTTTAAAAAATAGAAACTGACATCTGTGGATGTATAGCCTTGGATCCTGTCAGAAAAATTCAAAATCAGCATGACGATTATAATCAGGACAGAAGCAACCAGATCATGGACAAAACCGGTTGCGGGCTTTTGGCTTCTCAGCCAAACTGTTGTCAGGATGACGATGAGGACAGCCACCAATCCAATGACGAGATGAATCCTCAGATACTCGAGACTGATCACACGATTCATGATCAGGCCGCTGCGGTAATTGGGCAGGTCATGGACAAAAATCCACAATAGTTCGATAAAAATGAAGAGGATGGCAAAGATCCGGAACCGCTGGTAGTTCGTCAGCCGGATGTCTTCCCGGATCATCTGGACTTGGCGCGCGCTTAGCTGCCGGTCGTAAGGTTCATTGAACAGAACATGTATTAAAAAGCCCGGCCGAAATAATCGAGTCAGCCGACGGAAATTATTCGGCGGTTCAGCGCTGGCACTTTTACGCGGCATCTTGCTCCGATCCCCTTGTCATGCAATTTCTGAAGTAGGGGTCTAGTGGTCTGAAGATAAGCCGGGAAACAAACTTATTGTAACGAAATCGACTCTGCAAAACCATAGCATCAGGTAAAATAGCCCTGAATCCAGATAATCGAGAAACATCTGGCAGGAGGTCTCCCATGCGCAATCCAGCCTATTTGCAGTATCAAGGCAAAAACAAACGCTATTTTGAAGGCTGGTATTTCAAATGCATCAGCCAGGACCGGCAACACGCGATTGCTTTGATCCCTGGCATGGCGGTTGATCCAGATGGCCAGCACCATGCCTTCATCCAGGTCATCAACGCCGAATCCGGCCAAACCTGGTATTTTGAATATCCATTCGAGTCATTTTTTGCTGCGAAGGATCAATTGGACATCCAAGTCGATAAAAACTATTTCAATCGGGGTGGCCTGACACTCGATATCCATCACCCCAAGGGCACGGTTTCCGGGCAGCTTGTCTTTTCCCAGATCCGCGAATTTCCAGTCAGCTGGCATACGCCGAGCATCATGGGACCCTTCCAGTTTGTGCCAGGCATGGAGTGTTACCATGCGGTGATCCATCTTGCGCACCGGATCGATGGTCAGATCGTCATCAATGGCCAGGTCTTTGATTTTGATGGCGGTGCCGGATACCTGGAAAAGGACTATGGCCGGTCTTTCCCCCAAACCTACGTCTGGCTTCAGGCCAGTCATTTTGACAATCGCGAAGCGTCATTTGTTTTTTCCCGGGCCAGAATTCCCTGGCTGGGTCGTGAATTCCCGGGCTTTTTTGCCTACTTCACGGACTTCCAGGGAATCACCACAAGATTTGCCACCTATAACCGTTCGAAATTGTCAGACTGGCAGGTCGATGCAACAAACGGAACCTTTTCTGGAATCCTGAAAGGGCCTGCAGGCCAGCTGAAATTCTCTGCCCAGATGGTAGGGGGCGGTACGTTGCGAGCCCCCGTCGATGGCTCCATGCACCGGGAGATCATCGAAAGCATCCGGGCAACGGTCCAGGTGGAGCTGACGGACCGTGCCGGCAAACTCATCTATGAAGGGAGCAGTACAGAGGCTGGCATGGAAATCTCCCTGTGAAAACGCACTCACGAAGGAATTAGCGTCGGGTAGAGCGCAGCACCGAGATCACCAGGACCAGCACCAAGCCAGAAGCCAGGATCAGCCCTCCCCTGAGAACCATCCGGTTGAGCTGTACGAGGTCGCTGCCGGCCTCCGCACTGATGCTTGAGCCCAGGATGACGCCAGCAATGATGATGCTGACTGAAAGCAGCATCACACTGAAAGCCACCCGGTTGAAAGCCCGGTCGAGATGGTCTTGCAGCCGGTGCAGGTCTTTGATCTCAAACTGGATCTTGAAATCCTCGTCACCCAGGCGATTGGCCAGGCGAATGAGGGACTTCGGCAGATCCGCCAGCTGGTCCTTTTGTTTCCAGAACAGCCGCAGAAACCGTTGGGACAACGCATGGGCTGAAAAGGACTGCACCATCATCTTCCTGGCAATGGGCGACAAAACCTCGAAGGTGTTGAGTTCCGGTGCCAGTTCGGCCAGCACACCCTGCAGGGTCCCGAACGTTTTAGCCAGGATGGCATATTCATGCGGGATCTTGATGTGGTACCGATACGCACAATTAAAAGTTTCCCGGAACAGGTCTGCCAGATGGATTTCCCGCCAGGGCTTGTCGAGATAGGTGTCGATCATCCGGGCGACGGCCTGTTCAAATTGCCGGAGATCTTCCTGACGGACCTTGCTTTCAAGATCAACCAGGGCTTTGACAACCATCCGGCTGTTCCGGGTGGTGACCCCGATGAAAAACTCGGTGATCATCTGGCGACGCTCGTCGCTCAGCTTGCCCACCATGCCCAGGTCGAGAAAGGCGATCGTCCCATCGGATAGGATCAGCAAGTTTCCGGGATGAGGATCCGCGTGGAAGAAACCATCACGGAACACCTGGTTGCAAACCGAGGTCGTCAGGCGCCGGGCTAATTCGATCCGATCGATGCCAACCTGCTCCAGCAAAGCAAGATCCGTGATGGGCAGTCCTTTCAGGTACGACATGGTCAGGAGACGTGGCGTGGTGTATATCCAGTTCACCTCCGGTACAGCGATACCAGGGTCATGGGCAAAGTGTTGCCTGAAGGTGTCCATATTTTCCGCTTCCCGAGTGAAATCCAGTTCCGCATGGATCGATTTTTCAAAATCCAGCACGATTGATGGGAAATCATAGAATTGGCCATAATGCGTGTGTTGATCTAGAAACTCGGCAACATCCCTGAGAATTTCGATGTCAGCGTCAATCACGTTTCGAATATCCGGGCGCTGGACTTTGACCGCTACAACGCGACCGGACTGCAACGTTGCTTTGTGCACTTGGGCCAGGGATGCAGAAGCAACCGGTTTTTCGGCAAAATCCGCAAAAATTTGCTCAAGTGGACCGGACAATTCCGCTTCCACAATGGCCTTGACGTCGATAAATGGAAAAGGTGGAATTGCATCCTGGAGTTTCTTGAGTTCATCCAGAACATCCACAGGAAACAGATCCGGCCGAGTGCTTAAAATCTGGCCGATCTTGATGAATGTAGGCCCGAGTTCTTCAAGGGTCCGTCGCAGGCGCGCGCCGGTCGGCAAGTGATGCTCGCTGCCTGTGGGCATGGGCCCAGTCTTGCGGCGGTGAATCCGCACGTGTTCAGCAAGCCCTGTCTGGTCAATCAGGTAGCCAAATCCCTGCCGCGTAAAGGCGGCAACAATTTGCCGGTAGCGCGCGAGATGCTTGTGCTGGCGAATCAATCCAGCCATGGCAAAACGCTCTATTCAGGTGGATTTTCTTGCCCGGCCGGACGTTCAGCGAGGGCAGCTGCAATTTCTTCCCGGATGATGCTGCGGATCTGTTCAGCGGTCAGGGTATCCTCTTTGCGGGCAACATCCAGTTTTTCGAGCGCTTTTCCGACTTCATCGTGGATCCACTGCCTGAGCTCACCGCGCTGCTCTTCGCCTTTCTTGATCAGATTGCTGGCAAACTGGCTGGCTTCTTTCTTCTCGATTTCGCCTTTGTTGACCATGTCCTCGACAAAAGCTTCCACTTTCTCCCTGGACAACGTCAAAAGACCCAGGCCAAAATCAAGCGACTTTTCAATCAGATTCATCGTGAAACGCCTCCTTTTTGACTGTTGGACTGGTTAATCATTACATTTTCATTATAGCACGTCCGGATGAACTGATTTTGATCATGCTATACTTTAATTGACATCAATTGATAGCGATATCCGAAATCGTAATCGCATCGGAACCATCGGCCTTGGTCAACGGACAAGGACAAGGAGCATGCCAGCATGAAGCGATTTGGAAATCAGCCTGTTCCATCTGCAGGGCCCTTTATAACCGCGATTCTGATCCTGTGCCTGATTCTGTCCACGAGTTGTCAGTCCAGCGAGACCTCGGAGCGTTTGGTCTCCTCCGGAGAGACAACCATTGACGTCGTTTCCCAGGCGACGCTGGCTCGATACCGGACGAATGAAGTGCGTGATTATCAGGGGATGCGCCTTGATCCGGCTATCGGTCCACGTGACAATTCCATCCAGGGTGTGCAAAACGTGGATATGGATTCTTTCGAACTCCGGATTGATGGCCTGGTCAAAGCGCCCATCGAATTTTCATATGACGACGTCCTTGCCATGACATCGGACCAGCGACTGATCACGCTCTATTGCGTTGAAGGTTGGGAAGCAACTGTCCTTTGGGAAGGTGTAAGGATCAAAGAATTGATTGAAAAGGCTGGCGGAGTGTCCGATTCAGCCAATACTGTCATTTTTCATTGTGTCGACGGCTACACGACGTCGTTATCCCTGCATATGATCCAGAATTGGGACATCATCCTGGCCTACAAAGCCAATGATTTACCACTGCCGCCGGAGATGGGATTCCCCTTCATTGTTGTTGCAGAACGTAAATATGGTTATAAATGGGCCCGCTGGGTCAATCGAATCGAAGTGTCTGACAATGATTCTTACCGCGGCTACTGGGAGTCCAGAGGCTGGGATAATTATGCGAGCATTTATGGGTCATAGACTCGCTCAAGACAGGTGTTGAATGATTTTTTATTGACATTTGCTCATTACTGTTCCATACTGATTATGGGCATTAGCCCATTAATATGAAATGACCCGGCTCGTCCTTCCTGCCGGGCTAGGCTAACCACCAAGCAGATTAGCCATGGGAATGACTTCGCAGACCGAACGTCAGTTTCCCGAAAGGAGTTTTTACAATGCCAGCAAGAGATGGAACTGGACCGATGGGCGTGGGCGCCCGTACTGGACGTGGCATGGGCCCGTGTGGCGTATCTCCAACACAGCCGTTTGTCGGTTATGGCTATGGTTGCGGCTTTGGACGCGGACGCGGATTTCGCCGCATGAGAGCACCCTACCCGTATACAGCTGCCGATTTTGATCCCAACGCAGGGAAAGTCGTCCTGCAAGATCAAGTCAAGTTTTTGGAGCAGGAGCTGGAAAACATGAAATCCCAGCTCAAGAAGTATGAAGAACAAGCCTGATTTCATAACAATCAGAACTGAGGAATGAATGAGCAAGAAGCCTGCCAATTTCAAATCCTGCCTCCAGCCAGCTCCCAAAGTCCTGGTATCCTGCCGCAACAACCAGGGTGAAAACAATGCCTTGGCTGTTGCATATTGCTGCAATTGCAGCTTTGATCCGCCGATGGTCATGGTTGGCATCGTGCCATCCCGCTACTCCTACCAGATGATCAAAGAATCCGGTTGTTTCGTTGTCAATTTGCCAGGCAAAGATCATGCCGAGCTCTTCGATTATCTGGGTCACACGAGCAAACGGGATGAAGACAAGCTCAGCGTGATCGGTGCGACCCTGAGCGAAGCGGTGACCATCAACGCCCCTGTGCTCTCTGACTGTCCGGTCAACATCGAGTGTGAGATTGTCGATTCCATCCGGACTGGATCGCACGAAATGTTTGTTGGCAAAATCCTCCACGTGCATGCCGAAGAATCCATCTTGGCTCCAGATGGCAGCATCGACTTTGCAGCCGCCAATTTGCTGTAGTTGCTTTCAAACCATCCTGATTCATCTGGTAATTCCCTTGCAGACGGTTGTTCCCCCCCGGATGCAAATGACCAAAAAAGAAAGGCCGGCCTGGTTGCCGGTCTTTCTTTTTTGGGCAGTCCTTCGGCAGTAATGGGCCGGCAAGGGGCTGGTAAATGATAACTAAAATCACATTTCGTAGCTGTAGATACTTACAAATAGTCGACATATGTCTATAATCCAATTGCTGAAATTCTTGCAGGCTACCCATTTAACGGAGACGCACATAAATGAAAACATATTCTGTCAATGATCAATGCATCGGCTGCATGGCCTGCCAACGTGTGGCACCCGCCACATTCGAGATTATAAACCGCAGGGCTGTTATCACCCATCAACCTGCAACCGAAGAAGAGAATGAGCTGGCCGAACAGGCCTTGGCTGCCTGTCCAACTCAGGCGATCGAGGCTTCAGCCAATCAGGTCGTCCTGGCAACAGACACTGTCCGTGCCACACTCGAGCGCTATCCCTTTTTAAAAACTGACCTGCTCGAACTATCGGGCAAATTCAAGACCCTGCAAAACCCAGTGCTGTGGAACTCCCTGGCCCGGCATGCCACCTTTGAACATGCGGCCAAGATGACTGGCGTATCGATCTGTGAAATCCTCCATTTCATCAATAAAAAACTGGGACTCGAACAAGCGCTGATCCAGGCTTTCCCCAAATGTGTCCAGTCCACATCCGCCCATCTGGAACCGGTCGAAGACAAGCTAACCGTCTCAGAAGCAGCCGTTTTGCAGGAAGAATTACAGAAAAATAGCCCTGAGGCAGCCTCGGACGTCACTGGCGATGCTGTTGGAGCAGGAGAACCGGTGCTCGATGTCCGCCAGATGACCACAGATCCTTTTGATGAAATCATCAAAGTGGCCTATGGAATCCCGCTCCAGGGCAGTTTCATTCTCGTCCAGCGCTTCAAGCCTGAACCATTAATCAATATGCTTTCCTCGATGGGATTCAACCATCAGGTTTTGGCTGATGAGCTTGGCGAAACCAAAATCCGCTTCACCAAAACTGAAGCTGATGTCTCTGCCGCAGACGAGAGCGACCTTCCAGCCCTGACGATCCAGTCAGCTACGCCAGTCGGTTACCCAATCATCATGCGTTTACTCCAGTCCAAGCGGTTGCGCGAAAAAATACGCATCAAGGAACTCAAGGTCTGGGATGAGACCGAAAAACATCTGGGGTGGATTGTCAACAAACGCGCCGACATCAGTTTTTCAGCTGTCATCACAGCAACCAAGTTTAAATCAATGGGCGTCCGGATGCCTGCGGTCTTTGTCTGGGACAATTTTGTCCTGCTGACACGCCAGACGGATGCCAAATCCATGCAGGACCTCAAGGGCGAAACCATCCACATGCCTTTGTTTGAGGATGCCCCACCGGCCAAAATCACCCGTTACCTGCTGGAATCGGAGGGCTTGTCCATGGCCGATTTCAATTTTGTCTACGGCGAACCTTTCGGCCGACCCAAGGAAATCATGCTGGCTTTTTTAAAGGGCCAGGCCCAGCATGTTTTATTACGAGAACCCGAGGCATCTTTTACCATTGCGGTTGCCGAAAAGAACAAAATGGCTTACAGTGAAATCAGCTACAGTCGATTATTCAATCAGGCAAACCCTGGCTTTGGCCTGTTCCCGAATGCCGGAGTGATTGTCAAAGAGGAACTTTATGAGAAGTATCCGGAAGTCATGGCTGTATTCACCGAAGAGCTCAGGGCTGCCATCGAGTGGGTCAAAGAAAATCCTCACGAGGCTGCAGCACTTTCCTATGACATGATGCGCACCGCGCCTGACCATGTCGAACGATTTATCAAACGTGTCCATTTTGAATACCAGTCCGGAGAGCCCCTCGTTGCCAAGATGCGTGATTTTTACACGATCCTGCACGATCACGGCGTTCTGCCGGTCGAAGTCGATCAGCCCCTGCTCCACCTGTTCCGCAGTTAATCTCCTGCAAGGAGACTAGCCAATAACGTCCAACTGTCCCATTAGAAAGAGAGGTATTTTCCATGAGTATGTTCTGCTACCAATGTCAGGAAGCAGCCAAAGGCACCGGATGCACCGTCATGGGTGTCTGCGGCAAGAACGAGACTGTCGCCAATCTGGAAGACCTTCTGATTTATGCCTGCAAGGGTGTAGCTGAGGTCGTCACAAAGGGTAAAATCGCTACAGAAACCATTCCGGCTGTCAATTACGAAGTGATCAACAGCCTGTTCATGACCATCACCAATGCCAATTTTGATGATGCTGCGATCGAGAAGCAGATCATGAAAGTCTTGGGGCTGCGCGATGAACTGGCTGCCACAGTCTCTGCCAGCTGGGGCGATGCCGCCACTTTCCAAGTCGGGGCCAGAGAAGACATGCTGGCCAAAGCTGCTGTTGTTGGTGTCCTGTCAACTGACAACGAAGATGTTCGCTCACTGCGCGAACTAATCATCTATGGGCTCAAGGGTATGGCTGCCTATACTGAGCATGCTTACAATCTGGGCAAGGAAAACCAGGCCATCTACGCCTTTATCTACGAAGCCCTCGCCGCCTCACTCGATGATAGCCTGACAGCTGACCAGCTGGTTGCCCTGACCCTGAAAACTGGTGAACTGGGCGTTGCTGCCATGGCTCTGCTCGATGAAGCCAACACCAGCAAATACGGCAACCCCGAAATCACCGAGGTCAACATCGGCGTCCGCGGCAATCCCGCGATCCTGATCTCTGGCCATGACCTCAAGGACATGGAGCAGCTCCTCGAGCAGACTCAGGGTTCAGGCGTCGACGTCTACACCCACAGTGAAATGCTGCCAGCCAACTACTATCCCGCCTTCAAGAAATATGAGAATTTCGTTGGCAACTATGGCAATGCCTGGTGGAAACAGCTCGAAGAGTTTGCGACTTTCAATGGCCCGATCCTCTTCACCACCAACTGCATCGTGCCACCGAAAAAAGAAGAAATCCGCCAGCGTATCTTCACGACTGGCGCTGCTGGTTTCCCAGGCTGCACCCATATCGTTGCCGATGCCAATGGCAAAAAGGACTTCTCTGCAATCATCGAGATGGCTAAGAAGCTGCCTGCCCCGACCGAAATCGAAACAGGTAAGATCGTCGGTGGTTTCGCCCACGCCCAGGTCCTGGCCTTGGCTGACAAGGTTGTCGATGCTGTCAAATCCGGTGCGATCAAAAAGTTCTTCGTCATGGCGGGCTGTGATGGTCGCATGAAATCGCGCGAGTATTACACAGATTTCGCAGCAGCGCTGCCCAAGGATACGGTCATCCTGACCGCTGGCTGTGCCAAATACCGTTATAACAAGCTCCAGCTGGGTGACATCGGTGGCATCCCGCGCGTCCTCGATGCTGGCCAGTGCAATGACTCCTACTCGCTGGCGGTCATCGCCTTGAAGCTCAAGGAAGTCTTCGGCCTCGATGATGTCAATGAGTTGCCAATCGCCTACAACATTGCCTGGTACGAGCAAAAGGCCGTCATTGTCCTTTTGGCTCTGCTCTTCCTCGGTGTCAAGAACATCCACCTCGGCCCGACCCTGCCTGCCTTCCTCTCGCCCAATGTCGCCAAGGTCCTGGTCGAGACCTTTGGCATCGCTGGTATCGGCACGGTTGAGGATGATATCCAGCTCTTCATGAACGCCTGATCCCACGTCCCCTGATCGGATAACCTGTCCAAGACGGCTCTGCTGACAGGCAGGGCCGTCTTTTTATGCGCCCGGTCAAATCATGCTGTTTACGCTCATTTCCAATCTATGGTATAAAATTAGAGAACTGCTGGCCGACATAAACCAGCACTTTATTTCTCGCCACAAAACTCGGCCATTCCCCGGAAAATTTTACATCGAAGGAGACAGTATGGAAGGCGGAAGTGTGCAAATCCTGGTCGCGATGCTCGCATACATCGCGGTCGTCATCGGTATTGGCATCTATTATGCCAAACGGGCCAATGAGAGCTCGGACAATTTCATCATCGGAGGGCGTTCGATCGGTCCCTGGGTCACCGCTATGGGAGCTGAAGCATCCGACATGAGCGGCTGGCTCCTGATGGGCTTGCCCGGTGTCGCCTATTTTTACGGACTGAGTGATGCCTTCTGGACAGCTCTGGGTCTTCTGATCGGAACGTATCTTAACTGGCTCTTGGTCGCCAAGCGGATCCGCCATTTTTCGGAAATCGCCGGAGACTCGATCACGATCCCGGACTTCTTTTCGAACCGGTTCCATGAGAAGAAGAAAGTCATCCTGACGATTGCAGCCCTGTTCATCCTGATCTTTTTCACCGTTTATGCGGCCAGTTGCTTTGTCACCGTTGGCAAGCTCTTTAGCACCTTGTTTGGTCTCAAATACCAGTACATGATGATCGCCGGAGCGCTGTTTGTGATCGCTTACACTTTTATCGGCGGTTTCCTGGCCGAAAGCGCCTCCGACTTCATGCAGGGTATTGTCATGATCATCGCTCTGACCATGGCCCTGGGTGTGGGTATCTTCCAGGCCGGTGGCATCGACACCATCGTTGCGAACGCCCGCCAGATCCCTGGCTTCCTCGACTTTTTCGGCATGGCCAGCCCGACACTCGGCGCTGATGGCAAGCAGCTCGTTGAGGCCGGCAAACCGGTTTTCGGCGCCTCATCCCCCTATGGCTGGCTGGTCATTGTCTCCACCATGTCCTGGGGATTAGGCTATTTTGGTATGCCGCAGGTGCTTTTGAAATTCATGGGCATCCGCAACCCACGCGAATTAAAACTGTCCCGCCGCATCGCCACCATCTGGGTTATCATCTCCATGGGTGCGGCCCTGCTGATCGGTCTGGTTGGCCGTGTACTCTTCCCGGCTAGTCTGCTCACGCACGGCGAAGCTGAGAACATTTTCATTTTGACCTCGAAAACCTATTTCATACCGCTCTTTGCCGGTCTCGTCATGGCAGGCATCCTGGCAGCCACAATCAGCTCCTCGGACTCCTACCTGCTGATCTCAGCCACAGCCTTTTCCAAGAACATCTACCAAGGCATCCTGAAAAAGGAAGCCTCAGACAAGGCGATTCTCGTGGCTACCCGGGCAACCTTGGTTGTGATTTCCATCGTCGCCATGATCATCGCTCTCGACGAAAACAGCGTCATCTTCAAAGTCGTTTCCTTCGCCTGGGCGGGCTTTGGCGCGACCTTCGGGCCCCTGATGCTCTTCTCCCTGTTCTGGAAGCGGACCACCCGGGCCGGTGCAATCGCCGGCATGCTGGCGGGTGGTGGCATGGTCTTCGTCTGGAAGCTGCTGGTCCGTCCGCTCGGTGGTGCCTTTAACATCTATGAATTATTGCCAGCCTTTGTCGCCTCTACGCTGGCCATTGTCATCGTTTCGTTGCTGACGAAGTTGCCGGAACAGTCCGTGCTGGACCAGTTCGAACACGCCCGCCGCATCCATGACGAAGAGTGATCTGTGATGGTAATGACATGATTTTAGCCCTGGTTCTTTTTGTTCTAACTTATATCCTGATGATCTCTCTACCCAAATACCGGGCCTATGTCGCCTTTGCCTCAGCGATCCTTTTCATCGTGCTGGGCATCCTGCCACTTGGCCAGGTATTTTCCGCGATCGACTGGAATGTCTTGATGATGATTGCGGGTACAATGGGGATCGTCAATATCTTCATCGAATCACGCATGCCCTCGCGTCTGGCTGACCTGATCATCCGGGCCGTTCCCAACATCAAATGGACGATCATCGCTCTGTCGGTTTTCGCAGCAGTCATCTCGGCTTTTGTCGACAATGTGGCGACCGTCCTGATGGTGGCTCCGGTCGCCGTGACGATCGCCAAAAAGCTGAAAATCTCACCGGTACCCAGCGTTATTGCCATCGCGATCGCCTCCAATCTGGAAGGCGCAGCCACTCTGGTCGGCGATACAACCTCGATCCTGCTGGGCGGCTATGCCAACATGGATTTCCTCGATTTCTTCTGGATGGACGGCCGGCCAGGGTTATTCTGGATTGTCCAGATCGGCCTGGTTGCAGCAACCGCAACGCTGCTGGTCGTTTTTCGGAATTACCGCCAGACTATTGACGCTGGAGATCTGACGCAAGTCGAGGATTTTGTCCCGACTTACCTGCTGCTGGGCACAGTCATCCTTTTGATCCTGGCTTCGTTCATCCCCGATAAGCCTGCCATCACCAATGGTCTGATTTGCATGGTTCTGCTGCTGATCGGTTTGGTTTATGAAGTCGTGCGGCATAAGAAATTCGCCTATCTGCAGCGCGCCCTGATGGAGATGGACTTTTTTACCATCCTCCTTCTGGCTTCCCTTTTCGTCGTCATCGGTGGGATCCAGGAAGCCGGCGTCATCGATGCGATTGCCGCCCTGTTTGTCAAGATGGGTGGCAATTCGGTCTTTGTCATGTATTCGCTGATCTTGTGGGCATCTGTCCTGCTCTCAGCCTTTATTGACAACATCCCCTATGTGGCGACGATGCTGCCGGTCGTGACCGGTATTGCCGCGGCCATGAACGTCGACCCGACGGTGCTTTATTTCGGCCTTCTATCCGGCGCAACCTTGGGTGGCAACCTGACCCCGATCGGTGCCTCGGCCAACATCATGGGCATCGGTATATTGCGCAGGAACGGCCATGAGGTCAAAAATTCGGAATTCATGCGCATCAGCATTCCTTATACCGTTGCAGCCATCACAACCGCCTATCTTGTGCTCTGGCTGATCTGGGGCATCAGGGTTTGACAGGTAACTTGGAGGCGGATGCTTGCACCGCCCGGAATGGAGGTTTTGCAATGGAAAAAAGAACCATTCTCTGCATCAGCCGCGAATATGGCAGCGGCGGCTCGGAAGTAGCGGCAAAATTGGCGGAAAAACTTGGCATTCCTTGTTATGACAAGGAACTGGTCCAACAGGCAGCTGTTGATCTCGGCCTTTCCGATGAGCTCGTTAAAAGCATTGACGAGAAGCCAGTCAGCTGGGCTTCCATGGGATTTCCTCATGGCATCCGCAACCCCTACCGCACGGAATTCGAGACTTTGTTTTACAATTTGAACGACCGCGTGTTCACCATCCAGGCCCAGACGATCCGCAAGATTGCCGAACGAGGTTCCTGTGTGATCGTAGGTCGTGTCGCCGACGACATCCTCAGGGATGATCCTGATCTGGTCTCAGTGTTTGTCAACGCCCGCCAGGATTTCAAAGTCCAGCGCACCACAACCCTCGAGAACATTTCGGAAAAGGAAGCCTCCGACCGGATGCGCAAAATGGACCGCGAGCGCGCCAAATACTACAACTACTACGCCCAGAAACACTGGGGCCAATGCACCACCTACGACCTGTCAATTTCATCATCCAGATTTGGCATTGAAGGCACCGTGCAAATCATTCTGGAAGCAATTTTGCCCAAATAGGGACGGGGTCCCTTTTTAGGCACCAAGGCTGGGAAAGACTGTCCTGAAGCGGTTTGAGGCGTTTCAGGGCGGTTTTTTCATTTTCAACTGGTAAATGTTGAGCTGTAACTGGCAGATATTGCTTGCATGCAGTTTTTCTTAACCGGATGGATTTTTCGAGCAACTTTTGCAAGTCTCTTGTCATGATGAGCATTTTTTCAATCGGATCGGAATGGCATGATGGTGATAACAAACGAAGGAGGTTTTCCGATGATTGCGGACTGCTTCGATCATTGCGATGAAATACTACGAACTGACTGCTGATCGCATGCGAGAGATCCAGCATGAAATCCACCTGCACAAGATTGGCCAGGCTGGCAAAATTGGAGCCTGAAGCCCAACCATGATTGAACCAATTTTCGACATGCCCCCTCATAGACACTGGCCTGGCTTCTCCATAAGCCAGGCCAGTGCCATTTAAAAAAGATCTGAGATAAGACAAGAGGAGAAAAATACTGATGAATCCGACCGGAAAACCTCTAAGCCAACTCCAAAAGCAACACGATTTTCTTGTTTGTATCGACAGCGATGGCACGGTCTTTGATGTCATGGAAATCAAGCACAAGGAATGCTTCTGCCCAGCCTTTATCAACAACTTTGGCTTGCAGGCCGTAGCCAAATATGCCCGCGAATGCTGGGATTTCGTGAACTTGTATTCTGTCGATCGCGGCTGCAACCGTTTTATTGGTCCACTGAAAGCGATAGCCCTGCTCGCTGAACGTCCAGAAGTGAACAAGCGTGGTTTTGCCATTCCCGACCTGTCGAGCCTTCACCAGTGGGTAAGCGAAGAAACCCGCCTGGGCAATCCGGCCCTGAAGGATGCCATCGCTAAAACACAGGACCCTTGGTTGCAAAAAGCCCTGGCCTACTCACTGGATGTCAATGAAGCGGTCGATAAGATCGTCCATGATATTCCCCCCTTCCCCGGCGTTCGCGAATCCCTCGCCAAAAGCGCTGCTCAGGCCGACATTGTCGTCATCTCAGCAGCAGCCCAGGCAACCATCACCCGAGAGTGGACTGAACATGGCCTCTATGGCCATCTCAGCGCTCTGGCTGGCCAGGAAGTCGGTAACAAGACTGTGCAAATCCAGCAAGCCATCGAGGGCCGCTATGACAAGGACAAAGTCATCATGATGGGGGATGCCTTGGGTGACCTGGAATCTGCCAAAGCCAATGGTGTCCTCTTCTACCCGATCCTGCCGGGCCAGGAAGACAAATCCTGGCAGCGCTTCCACGATGAAGCCTTGGCCAAGTTTCTCGATGGATCCTATGCTGGATCCTATGAAGCCAGTCTGATCGAAACGTTCAAGGAATACCTGCCCATCACACCTCCCTGGGCTCAGAACTAAACGACTTTCATCTCAGATCAGACACATCCACAAACGGACCGGGAACATGCAGCGGCAAAAGCATGGATCCCGGTCCGTTTTCTTGTCTTCACTCGATACCGCGCGCACGAAAAAGTCCGGGGGATGCAAACCCGGACTTTTTCTAGGGGAGGTCTAAAGGATGGTACTTGATGGAAGCAGGTTAAGTGAGGGGCGGTGGCATTAGCGCTGAACACGACCGGAAGCGTCACCTTGGGCGAGCTTTTGCACTTCGTCGACACTGACCAGGTTGAAGTCACCTTCGATGGAATGTTTGAGGCAGGAAGCGGCAACGGCGAATTCAATGCTGTCCTGGGAACTGAAATCGTTCAGCAAGGCATAGATCAGGCCTGCGCCAAAACTATCACCACCGCCGACGCGGTCGACAATATGGACCAGGTAATTCTTGGAGAAACAATAATCCTTGCCGTCGTAGAGCAGGGCTGCCCAATTGTTGTCATTGGCTGAGATCGAGCCACGCAAAGTGATGGCAACCTTCTTGAAACCGAAGGTCTCGGACAGCTGGCGAGCGACGTCGCGGTAGCCCTCATGGCTGAGCTGTCCGCCCGTAATATCCGTTGCTGCAGCCCGGATGCCAAAGACATCGGCTGAGTCTTCTTCGTTGGCAATGCAGACATCGATGTACGGTGCCAGGCCAGTCATCACTTCGCGAGCCTGGTCTTTGCTCCACAGATTCTTGCGATAGTTGAGGTCGCAGGAGACCGTGACGCCGAGGCGGCGGGCAGCCTGGACAGCGGCCAGGGTCAAGGCAGCGGCTTTTTCACCCAGGGCCGGGGTGATACCGGTGAAATGGAACCAGTCGGCGCCAGACAGGATGGCATCCCAGTTAAACTCTTCCGGTTCAGCTTCCGCAATGGCCGAGTGGGCGCGGTCGTAGATGACCTTGGACGGACGCTGGGAGGCGCCCTTTTCCAGGAAATAAATGCCAACGCGGTTACCACCACGGACAATGTGCTGGGTGCCGACACCATAGCGGCGCAGCGAATTGACTGCGGCCTGGCCGATTTCATGTTTCGGTAGCTTGCTGGCAAAATCAGCTTCCAGGCCATAGTTGGCCAGGGAAACCGCCACATTGGCTTCACCGCCGCCGAAGGTCGCCCCCAAAGTGCTGGCTTGGGCGAAACGTTCGTATCCGGGAGGAGCCAACCGAAGCATTAATTCACCAAAAGTCACAACACGCTTGCTCATTTGCTTTCACCCCTTGCTTGCAAGACGACAGCAACCGACTCGCGGCACAGGTCGCTGATCTTGTCCCACTGCTGGTTGTTGATCAATTCGTCGGTGACCATGTAGGAGCCACCACAGGCCACGATAAAGGGCTGGCTGACATAGCTGGCCAGGTTCTGCAGGTTGATGCCGCCGGTTGGCATGAATTTGATCATGTTGAAAGGGGCACTCATGGCTTTGATCCGGGCAAGGCCTCCAGCCTGCTCAGCGGGGAAAAACTTGACCGTCGACAGTCCCAGGCCCAGCGCTTCTTCAATTTCAGTCGGGGTGATGCAGCCCGGGAAAATGGGCAAGCCCAATTCCTGGCAAGCGGCAACGGTTTTGGGGTTGAGTCCCGGCGAGACGATGAACTGGGCACCAGCGGCATGAGCCTTGTGGACTTGCTCGACTGTAAGGACGGTGCCTGCACCGACCAGCATATCAGGGAACTGTTCACGCATGATCCGGATCGCACGATCCGCGCCTTCGGCCCGGAAAGTGATTTCTGCAGCAGGGACACCGCCAGCAACCAGGGCTTTGGCCAGGGGGGCGGCATCTGTATCCGGGCGGTCCAGTTTGATCACGGGCAGGATACCGAGAGCGGCAACTCTTTGTGTAATGGGGTCCATTTTTCTATCTCCTTGTGATCTTTGATGGGATCAGGCTTTGGACAGGGTTTCCCAGATACCAGTCAGGTAGGATGCGCCGAGGGCACGGTCATAGAGGCCATAGCCGGGCTTGCCGGTTTCGCCCCAGATCATGCGGCCATGGTCTGGACGAACATAGCCATCAAATCCGTTCCGGTACAGCGCCTTCACGATGGCCACGATGTCGAGCGAACCATAGGATGACAGATGGGCGGATTCTTCAAAGCTACCGTCTGCCAGCAGCTTGACGTTGCGGATGTGCATGAAATGGATGCGGCCCATGGCAGCGTATTTGTCGACCAGATACGGGATGTCGTTGAAGCTGCCGCTGCCCAGGGAACCTGTGCACAAGGTCAGGCCATTGTAGGGGCTGTCAACGATCTTGAGGAAGCGGTCGAGGCTCTTTTCACAATTGATGATGCGGGGCAGGCCAAAAATTGAGAATGGCGGGTCATCCGGGTGGATGGCCATCTTGACGCCAGCTTCCTCGGCAACGGGGATGATGGCCTTGAGGAAATATTCCAGATTTTCCCAGAGTTTCTCTTCGTCAACTTCTTTGTAATGGTCAAACAGGCGCTGGAGATCTTCCTTTTTGTAGGAGCTGTCCCAGCCGGGCAGGGAGAGCTCCCCGTTGAGTGGGTCCATTTTTTTAACGTCCTCGACGTAATAGACAAGGGCCGTGGAACCATCGGGCAGCTCTTTTTCGAGCTGAGTGCGGGTCCAGTCGAAAACCGGCATGAAATTGTAGCAGATGACCTTGACCCCGGCTTGGCCGAGGCGGCGGATGTTTTCGCAATAATTGGCAATGTACTGGTCCCGGGCAGGCAAGCCCAGCTTGATGTCTTCGTGGACCGGGACACTTTCAATCACGTCGAAATGCAGGCCATTGGCTTCGATGTCCTGTTTCAGGGCAACGATGCTTTCCTGGCTCCAGACTTCGCCAACCGGCACATCATAGACGGCGGTGACAATCGAGTGCATGGACGGGATCTGGCGGATGTAGGCAAGGGAGACCGGGTCTTGCGGACCATACCAGCGAAAAGATAGTTTCATGGGAATGTACCTCACTTCTCATATTTTGAATTTTATCTGACTTGACTTGTATTTCATCAGCAAGAAGGGTGAACCAGAAGGGTGATACCGCTTCAGGTTCATCCCTTTGCTGGCTGATGGATGGTTTGATTACAAATATTTCACCAAGGTAGCGCGGACAGCACCAGGTCCAGCGACAAGTTCTTTGAAGTAGCTAAGCACCAACGGTGCAATCCCCTGGGCGACCAAGTCGACACCAAAGATGCGATCATTGGCCAGGATCGCCAGCAGGGTTGCTTCGAACGGTCCTTCACTGCCGAGCTCGATACCAGCCAGCTTGGTCTGGAGTTCTTCAAGCATCGGATCGGAAGAGAGCTGCATGACCTGGCCATGGTCATCGACCGCAAGCAGGTAGCGCAGCCAGCCGGCAAAGAACAGCGGGATGTACTTGAGATTCTTCTCTTCACCTTGGCCACGCTTGATGTAGGCTTTCAAGGTCTGGCCGAAACGGACCGGGATCTTTTGCGAGGTATCTGTAGCGATGCGCTGCGGAGCATCCGGCAGATAAGGGTTCGGGAAGCGGACTTCGATAACGGTGCGGATGAAGTCCATCGGCTTGATGACGCCGGGGTCAACCACGACCGGCATGCTCTCGTCATAACCAACTTTTTCGATGAAGGTTTTCAACTGGGGATCAGCAGCAATGTCAGCGATGGTCGGCAAATTCAACAGGCAGCCATAAATAGCCATGATGGTGTGCAGAGGGTTGAGACAGGTCGTAACCTTCATGGTCTCGATCTTGTCGACCGTCTCACGGTCGGTGAACAGAACGCCACCTTTTTCCAGGGCCGGGCGACCGTTGGGGAACCAGTCTTCAACGACAAGGTACTGGGTTGGCTCCGCGTTGACAAAAGCAGCGGTGAAGGTGTTCTTGGCGGTGATGATGAGTTCCGTGTCTTCAAAGCCATCCGCTTCGAGGGTCTTTTTAACGACATCGGAGGGGCGGGGCGTGATTTTGTCAATCATGCTCCAGTTGAAGGAGACCTTCTCCGGGTTGTTCAGGTAGCCAGCGAAGCCGAGCTCGACCAGGCCGCGTTTTTGCCATTCGTTGACAAAAGTCATGACGGCATCGTACAGCATGGTGCCATTGTGGGAGCAGTTGTCCATGCTGACCAGGGCAACCGGTTGCTGGCCAGCCAGATAGCGCCGATACATCAGGTAAGTCAGGAGACTGACCAGGCTCAAGGAACGCTGCTCCGGCAGGGCATCAAAATCAGCCGCGATCCATTTGAGGTAAGAGCCGTCGGCACCCTTGACCGAATATCCTTTTTCAGTGATCGTGAAACTGACCATCTGCAGCGAAGGTGCCTGGAAGATCCGGATCATTTCATCCATGTCTGTGCTCGGCTTGACCGTATGCACGACGCTGGCAACCACTTCCTTTTCCAGGGAACCGTCAGAATTGAGCGAAACTGTCACACTCAAATTGTCAAAGGGTGTATAAGCTCTATCGAGGATTTCTTCGTCAAATGCTTCGCCGACGATGATCCCGCGATCACACAAGCCCTGGTTCAGCAGCTTCTGGTGTACGGTGGCCGGGAAAGCACGGAAGATATTGCCTGCACCAAAGTGGATCCACATGGGTTCTGCCACGGTCCTGGCACGCACCGCTTCGATATCGAACTGCGGCAGCTGGTAACCTTTGGCCAGCCAATTTTCCTGGTTTGCTAATTCTTGCAGATTCAGTTTCATGCGCCTACCTCATTTCATCCTACAAATTAGTTCCGGCAAGTTTTCAATCAACCGGACCTGTTGTTCTTTGTCTTTATTATAGGATTAGCATCAGGCCATAGATGTGTGTTTCTTGCTCACGGGGTGGTAATAATTGCTGTCAATTCAGCAAGAATTTGCATGGGGAAAAAAGCTCGCGAGAGACGTTTTGAAATCAACCCGGATCGCATGGCTGTGTGATAAATCGGACTAGACTTCCTCATGCACCCCACGGGCAACGTAGTCATAGTACTGGCGCGGCGTCATGTCGTACTCATTCCGGAAAGCCCGGAAAAAATTGGAATAATCGCCAAAGCCGGATTTCTGGTACACTTCTGTGATCGGAATGTTCTTTAGGATCAATTCCTTGGCCCGGATCAGCTTTTTTTGGATGATGTACCGATGCAAGGTGGTTCCGGTCTGGTTTTTGAACTCGCGGCACAAATGGAATTTGCTGAGAAAAAAGACCTCGGTCAGGTCGTCAATTTTTATCTCTTCTTCGATGTGCTCGCCAATGTGTTCGATCACGGCGTCAATCAATCGATCCTTGCGCACTTCGATCTTGGGCCTCTGTTTGATCAGGTTGATTTCTTCATTCAGGAATAACAGAATTTCCAGCAGATAGGTCCTGGGATACAGGTCTTGGCCAAAACCGGCATAGCTTTTCAAATTGAGCAGCTTGTTGAGCAAGCCACGGAAGTGCTGTTGCTGGTCGACATCCGTCCGGATGACGTTGCGGTGCTGGGGACCCTCGAAGCAAAGGGCCAGATCCGTCCGCTCCGTCGACAATTCCTTGAGAAAATTACGGTTAAGCCAGAGGACGATTCGCTCATAAGGTTTGTCGAGGTCATGAATGACCGTCTGGTGCAACTCACTGGTGTTCATCAGAATGATATCCCCGGGCTTGAGATCATAGTTGCGCCCCTCAATCTGGGAGGTGACACGTCCCTCGATCAGGAAATAAACTTCAAAAAAATCATGATGGTGCAAATTTATGCTGGTCATGCCCCGGTCATAATAATGATAGACCTCATAATCACTGGTCATCATATGCTGACGGGTCTGGAATCGCTGCCGGCCATTTTTCATAGAATAACCCTGCCCTTTTGCCTGGCTGCTGAATCAATCACTCAGCAAGCTCCATCAACAATTAATTGAATTTTAAGCAAGATGAGCAAGATTTGCAAGGATATTAGAAAAATGAATCAACGCTCTTGTCCGACTGAATTAAGCAGACGCGGTGCAATCAGAAAAGCCAGGATAGCGATCAGCAGAGCAACGAAAAAAACTGCTTCGAGTTGCAGCCAATTGGCCAAGTAGCCGAGCAGAATCGTTCCAGCCCCGATACCGAGGTCCAAGGCCAGATAGAAGGTGGCATTGGCTCGGCCACGGGCTTGAGGCGGGCAACGTTCAAAAACCACTGTGTTCATCAGAGGGAAAGCTAAACCGAACCCGGCACCATACAGAGCCGCTGAACTGTAAAACATACCCGGATGACGGGAAGCCAGCAGAATAGCCAGGGCCGGAATCAGCATGCCAATCGCCAGTTGGATCAGGCGGACGGTGGGAAGTCGGTTGACAAGGAACGGCATGATTACGCGGATGGCCAGCACAGCAGCCGATTGGATGGCAAAATATGTTCCTGGTGACCCGAGATTCTTGGTTCGGGCCAGGATCGGCATGAATCCGAGCAAGGCCCCATAAGTAATCGCCAGGAAAAGCATGACAGAAGCAGGTGCCAAGGCCGTGGGCTCTATCAGAGACGTGATCTTGTGCCGCCAGTCGCCTTGGGCCGTTTTGGCCTGTGCCAGATCCTTGGCAATGGGTTCCGGGGAAGACTCAGAAACCAGATGGCTAGGTGATGCCTTTTGGCCGAACAAGGTCGGTATGATCAGGATGCTCAGGATGCTGATGACCAGGATGGTTTTAAAAAAGGCCGGAAAACCATAGTTCTGGGCAATGGTCAGGCCAGCCACAGGTCCCATGGCATTGGCCAGGGACCCCGTGACTGTGTAGATGGCAATGCCAGACCCCAAGCGATCAGGATGCAAGACATCTGCAATCATCGCGCCTGCGACCGTAGACAACAGGCTGAAACCCAGGCCCTGGACAATGCGGGCGGCAACCAGCCAAGTCAGTGAACCTTGGTCGAGCAGCATGGCGATACCAACCGTGAAAAAGACTGTTCCGGCCAGGTAGAGTTTTGGCTTGGACAGGCGATCGATGAGCTGGCCGGCAAAAGGGCGGCCGAGCATGGCCGCCAAGGCAAAGGCACCCACCATGGCACCCGCGGAAGTAGTGGACTCATAGACACTGACGACATAAAGGGGCAGATTCGTCGATAAAGACAATTGCACCAAACCGATCAGGAAGCTGATCAGAGTTATAATCGAAAATGCTGGAGTCCAAAGACGCATTTTGACTGCGGGCCTTTGAACTGAGAGCTCAGACATCCAGTCAGACCAGCTTCAGATAACGGCCGATATTGCGGAAACAGACACCTTCGATGATTTCCTGCAAAATTGCCTCAGTTGCTGTGAACTCGCCGTTGTCGATGTGTTCTCCGACAAACTGGCACAGGACTCGGCGGAAATAGTCGTGGCGGGTGTAGGATAAAAAGCTTCTCGAATCGGTCAGCATACCGACAAACCACGGCAGCATGCTCTGGGCTGCAATCGCCTTGATGTGCTCATACATGCCGTCTTTTGTATCATTGAACCACCAGGCTGAGCCAAACTGGACCTTGCCAGGCATTTTGCCATCAGCAAAGCAGTGCGGCAACGTCGAGAGAACCAAATTATCCTTGCTATTCAGGGAGTACAAAATGGTCGCCGGCAGATCGCCTTGGGCTTCGAGACGGGCCATGAAGTTGGCCAGCGGCTCGGCAATCGGAAAGTCATTCATGATGTCAAAACCAGCATCCGCACCCAAGGCTTTGAATTTCAGGGGGTTATTATTGCGCAGTGCGCCGATGTGCAGCTGCATGACCCATTCATGCTCATGATAAAGCTTGGCCAGCTCGTTCAAGGTCTGGCTGCGGAAAGCAGCAATCTGGGCCGGTGTGAGGGCAGCTCCAGACAGGCGGGCCTTCAGCACGTCGTCTGCCGCTTCCCGGCTCGACTCTGGCAGGTCCAGTTTTTCCAACGAATGATCAGACATCAGGCAGCCGGCATCGTTGAAAAAGCTCACACGGTTGCGGATAGCATCAAGCAGCGATGCATAGTCGGTGATGCCGGTCATGCCGGCCCGTTCTGCCAGCAAACCGAGATAATCGACGTAGTCAGTCACATGGATGTTCAGGATCCTGTCCGGGCGGAAAGTCGGCACGACTTTGCAGACACTGTCAGGGCGCCGGGCCAGGGCAAGATGGCTTTCCAGAGTGTCGGTCGGATCATCGGTGGTGCCGATCAGGCGAACATTGGACTGATGAATCAAGTCGGAGGGACGCAGGTTTCGTTCCCGGATCTGCCTGTTGCAGGTTTCATAGATCTCGTCAGCAGTCGCCTCGCTCAGCTGGTCGGTAATCCCGAAATAGGTCTTCAGCTCAAGATAAACCCAGTGATACAGTGGGCTGCCAACGAGGCGGGCAACGGTATGGGCAAAAGCGCGGAATTTTTCCAGAGCTGAGGCATCACCTGTGACGAGACGTTCCTCAACACCGGCGAACCGCATGGCGCGCCATTTGTAGTGATCGTGCTTCAGCCACATGTCACTGATTTCGGAAAACTCCTTGTCCTCCAGGATTTCTTTGGCCGACAGGTGACAATGATAATCAAAAACCGGGGCATGTTCAGCATAGCGTTGGTACAAACGGCGAGCTGAAGGGGAAGTCAACAACAATTCTGGAGCAAGCATGGCGATCCTCCTGATCAATTTTTTTATGTATGGTTTTATTATCAAGATCTTGTGCGAGCCCTTGTTGTGCAAACTTGCCAGTTATCTTGCAAAACTTGCTGGCTGCTATTGGGCAAGGAAGGCGCCTGTTTACTGCCCCTTGCGTTTGGCTTCGTACAAATCGAGCAGGATCTCCAGTGCCCTGCGCCCCTCAGCCAAGTTAATGGCAAAAGGTTTTTCCTGCCGGATCTTCTGGTAGAAGTCAGCAATCAGGATGGCATGGCTTTTTCCCCAGTAGGATTTGCCCGCTGGAATGAAGCGGTCCACCGCATCAGAAATGGCATCTTCCCCGGTTTTGACGATCTGGGGAAAATCTGCGAGCAGATTGCCCGATCGATCCAGCACGGTCAGTCGATCGGACCCTTCCACCCGCAAGATGGCTTTCTCACAGACGACTTCCAAAAACGGCTCTGAGCTGGCCGGGTAGGCATTGGTGGCATAAAACACACCTGTGGCACCCGTGCCAAAACGCAGGAATAGGCTGGCAGTGTCTTCGACCTCGATCACATTTTCCAGGTGGTCCGTATACAAATGGCCTTTGACGGAGGTGACTGGTTCATCGACCAGCCAGAGCAGCAAATCCAGGGTGTGGATAGCCTGGTTGATCATCAGGCCACCACCTTCGGTCGCCCAGCGGCCGCGCCAGGGGCTTTGCAGGTAATACTGGTCATCCCGCCACCAAGTGAGAAAACCACGCGCCGCAAGAACCGGACCAAAGGACTTGGTTGCCAGAAGCTGGCGGGCCTCCCTGGCTGCAAAGTTATACCGGTTTTGCAGGCAAATGCCGAGCTGCCGGCCAGATTTACGGACAGAGTCTGCCAGAATTTCCAGATCAGCCTTCTGGGTGGCTGCTGGCTTCTCCAGCAATACATGGCAGCCAGCCTGTAACGCTTGGCAAGCCAGGCCGACATGGGTAAAATGCGGGGTCAGGATGTGAACCACATCCGGGTGAATCGCAGCGATCAGCTCATCGAGACTAGAATAGACGACGGGCTCTTCCTGGCCGGACAATTCAGCCGCCTGCCTGGCCAGAGACTTGGCAGCATCCAGATCAGGATCCGCCAGACCAACCAATTGAACGGCTTCACTCTGGGCCAACAAGCCGATGAGGTGAAGCGGCGCAATGGTTCCACAACCGGCAAAGGCAACACGGATGGGCTGATTTTGTTTGCCGTTCATCAAATGACCTGCTTCTGCTGAGCAGCAAGGGTGCGGACAGCCGAAATGCCGGCAGCAAAAGCTGTCAGAGCGTCTGGATAATCACCGCCAACGCCGATCTCTTGACCGCTGCCTGGATCTCCAGTCATGTGTATTTCCAAAGTTTTCAAACTGGCAAACTCGAACAGATGTGGCTCGATGGCGACCGACTGACGTCCAGGCTTAGCCAGGAACAGTTTCAAGATCTCGGCGATCTGTCCGTCACCCTTGCCAGCTGCAACGATATGCCCATCGCTGCGACGACAATCCTTGATGTGCAGGTATTCAATCCAGGGATCCAAGGCAGCAAAAGCTTTCAGAGGGTCGCTGCCGACCTGGATGTAGTTGGCCGGGTCAAGAATCGCCCCCAGCTTGCTTTGGAAGGTCTGGTGGATGTCAACGCAACGTTCGAGAACATCCCCATAAATATCCTTTTCATTTTCATGAAACATCCGGACACCTTCAGCGTCAGCTACTTCGATCAGGCGCTCCAGGCGCAGCAGGACTTCATCCCGGAACTCGCCAGCGCGGCCGGCCGGGACATAAAAACTGAAAATCCTCAGGCGCTGGCAGTCGAGGGCATGGGCTGTCTGGCTCAGGCGCTTGAGGCGTTCCAGTTCCGGTGCCAGGGGGCTGTCAATTTGAACTTTCCCCAAGGGGGTTGCCAGGCAATGAACCTGGATTGATGCCCGGTCGAATGCATTCTTGACACGGGCGGTCAAGGTTGAATCGAAATCCGCCACGTTGATCGAGTCAACGGTGCGCAGTTCAATCCCCGGCACTTGGTTGGCCTTCAAGGCCTGGATCTGGCCATCGAGATCTTGGGCAGCCTCATCGGCAAAAGCTGAAAGTAGGATCGACATTTCTTGGCACCTCGCTTTTGGTATTTACCTCTATTTTGACTCTGACCATGCGGCCATGGCCTTTCTGATGTTGCCCAAATCATGGCAATACTTGCTCTTGAGCGAATGGACAAGGGACTGCCTGGCCAAAAGCCCCATTTGAGGCTTGGACCAGACAATCCCATTGGCCAATTTGTGATGAGTTTGAATCAAATCAGGGATTTTAT